>CAJTVF010000051.1 GCA_910579435.1 uncultured Oscillibacter sp. | reverse complement strand
AGTGCTTTTTTGTGCTTTTCTTGGAAATGTCTGGTTAACTTAATGGCATTGCTCAATTTGAGACGCATTTTCTGTAAGCTATGAAAAAGTTGAAAATACCAGACATACTGAGATAAACTTTGTTCCAATAAGGGGGTGGATTTAATGAAAATTGTATCATGGAATGTAAATGGAATTGTAAGCCGGAAGAACGGTTTGATGAAACTCCTAAAAAAAATGAAGCCGGACATTTTTTGCGCTCAGGAAGTAAAAACAAAATATACATTGAATTTTCCAGGATACGATGAATATTGGTTCTTGCCAGAAAATATGCCAGGGTACTCAGGAATGCTGATTCTAACAAAACGTATGCCCTTGTCATACACTAAGGGCATCGGCATTAAGGAATTTGACGCTGAGGCCCGTTCCATCACATTAGAGTTTGAGGACTTTATATTTGTCAATGCCTATGCCCCCAGCTACAATACAGCCTCTGTTCCTGAACGGAGACAATACCGACACAGATGGGATGAAGCATTTTGTAAATATGTTTCGGAACTACCGAAGCCTGCAATTATATGCGGTGATTTTAATGTTGTCAAAGCCCCTATAGATACATATTCAAACAAATTTACAGAAGATGAAGCACTATCATACCATCCAGAATCGGAATTTCGAGAAAATTTTGAAAGACTGTTTGAAGCTGGTTTTTCGGACGCTTTTCGCATATTGAATCCAGATATGGAAGGAATTTATAGTTGGTGGGGTCCAAAGAATAAAGACCGCCTAGAAAACCGCGGCTCTAGGCTGGACTATATTCTTGTTTCCGATGAACTCCTCAACTATATTATGAGTGTCGAATATCATTCGGATATTGTTGGTTCTGACCACTGCCCGGTATCCATAGTTATCACCCCTCCAATTCTGTACCCTGACCAAAAAAGTGAAGACCTGGTTTCACGATGGCAAGCCACAGATTGGACAGAAATAGAAATGCTGCTTTTCAACATGCAGACTGAATTATTTGAAGCAGCAATCCACCAAGATTGGAATTTGGTTTCTCGGCTCCAGAGAAGAATAGAAGCCTCCTGGCCAGCAAGGGCTTTGGCCGTTCGTGAGGTAGCCAGCCGAAGATCAGCAGCCGGGGTTGATGGCGTGAGATGGATAACCGATGAGGACAAAGCCAGGTGTACTTCCCCCGTTTCCGGTTCTCCATGACGCGGTTCTGGATGGCCTCCAGGGTGACGACCAGGGCCGTGGGCCGGAGCTGTTCGCCCATCTCGTAGAGGTCCAGCACCACGATCCGGCTGTCCATGTTGACGTTGCCGGGGTGGGCGAACACGTTCAAGCTGCCCTCGGTGATCAGCTCTGCGGCCAGGGCGATCTCCCGGGCCTCCGGGTCCACCTGCCGGATCACTTCGTTCCGCCAGTCCGTCAGCAGGGGCATGGGGGCTTTCCCCCGGCTGCTGAAGTGTCGCTGTCATACCAATCGTTCCAGGCGGACAGGCTCATGCGGTCCAGCAGCATCCCATACAGCAGCTTGGCGTCCGTGGAGACGTGCTTGAATTTCGGGTTGGTGATCAACTGGCGGGGGATTTTGAAAAAGACAAATTCCTCCGATTCATCGCCGTAGAAATAATCTGACAATATGATTTCCGGCATGGTCAGGGCCTCCTTTTGGGCAAAAGAAAAAGCACGATTTTTCAATCGTGCTTTCCCTCGGGTGTTAAATTGTGTCACATTGGCTTAGTTTTGCGGTGACTGCCTGATGTTTTTGGGTTCTGCGCGTCATTCTTTATCAGGCACACCCAACTGGCTCCCTGTTTTCTCGGTTTTAAGGTTCGGCTGTGGGTGGGTGGGGTGCTTCCTTATCTGTACCCACCTAAAGGCGCGGGGCTTCTGAACAGGGGCGGATCTTGGGAACCTACGCCTTTTCCTGGTCGTGGATGGGGTAGTCCTCCAGCACGTCCAGCAGGCGGGAGTAGTCCTGAGCCGCCAGGTGGGTGTACCGGGCCCAGCGGTTCCGGCATTGGTTCCGGGCCTCCACCAGCAGAGCCTCCGCCGCCTCGGGGAAGGTCCTTTGCAGGGAGTTGAACCGGACCTCGCCCATGAAGAACTCCCGGAGGTCGTACCGGGGCTCCTGGAAGTCCAGCATGAAGGGGTTCTTACCCTCCAGCTTCCGCTTGGGGTCGTAGCGGTAGAGGACCCAATAGCCGCTTCGTACCGCCAGCTTGGCCTCCTCCTGGGCCCAGGCCATGCCCTTGACAATGCCGTGGTTGATGCAGGGGGCGTAGGCCACGATGAGGGACGGCCCGTCGTGGGCCTCCGCCTCCCGGAGGGCCTTGATGTACTGGGCGGGGTCCGCCCCCAGGGCGACAGACGCCACGTAGACATTCTGGTATTGGGCAGCCAGCATCCCCAGGTCCTTTTTCTCCGTCCGCTTGCCTGCGGCGGCGAACTGGGCCACCGCGCCGAAGGGCGTGGCCTTGGAGGACTGCCCGCCGGTGTTGGAGTAGACCTCGGTGTCCACCACCAGGATGTTCACGTCCTCCCCGGAGGCCAGCACGTGGTCCAGGCCGCCGTAGCCGATGTCATAGGCCCAGCCGTCGCCGCCGTACATCCACATGCTCTTTTTCACCAGCTGGTCCTGGGCCTTGCGGACGGCCTCGACCTTCTCCCCGGTCTCGGAGGTGTTTTTCAGGGCGTCCATTACCGCGTCGCTGAGCTGAATGGTCCGCTCCTTGTCCTCGAAGCCCTCCAGCCAGGCGGAGAGGGCGGCTTTCAGGGTCTCGTCCTTCGTCTCCTCCAGCAGCTCCCGGGCCTCCCGCTGGAGGCGGAGCCGCTGCTGGCGGACGCTCAGCACCATACCCAGGGAGTACTCGGCGTTGTTCTCAAACAGGGAATTGGAGAGGGCGGGGCCCCTTCCGTTGGGCTTGGTGGTGTAGGGATAGCTGGGGACGCTGAAGCCCCACGCCTGGGTACAGCCCGTGGCGTTGGCGACCACCATGCGCTCGCCGAAGAGCTGGGTCAGCAGCTTCATGTAAGGCGTCTCGCCGCAGCCCGCGCAGGCCCCGGAGAACTCCAGCAGGGGCTGCTCGTACTGGCTGCCCTTGACGGTGAACTTGTTCATGGGATTTTCCTTGGGGGACAGGGAGAGGCTGTAATCCCAGTTGGGCTGTTCCGGCAGCTGGCTCTCGATGGGCCGCATGACGATGGCCTTTTCCTTGGCAATACAGGCGGCGGCGCAGGTGCCGCAGCCGGTGCAGTCCAGAGGGTCCGCCTGGATGCGGAAGCGCAGTCCCTCGAAGCCCTTGCCTTTGGCCTCCTTCGTCACATAGCCCGCCGGGGCCTTTTGGACCTCCTCCTCGTTTAACAGGAAGGGCCGGATGGCGGCGTGGGGGCACATGAGGGAGCACAGATTGCAGCCGATGCAGTTCTCCGGGAGCCAGCTTGCCACATGGGCGGCAAAGCCCCGCTTTTCATACTTCGAGGTCGCCATGGGGACGCTGCCGTCCGCCGCGTCCCGGAAGGCGCTGACGGGGAGGCTGTCGCCCTTCTGGGCGTTGACGGCCCGCATGACCGTGCGGACGTACCAGGGAGACGTAGTGTCCTTCTCCTCCGGCTCGCCGGCGAGGCTTGCCCAGGCGGCGGGGACCGCAATTTCATGGAGGCCGGTCAGCCCCGCGTCCACGGCGGCGCAGTTCATCTGGACCACCTTGTCGCCCTTGTGTCCATAGGTCTTTTGAATGGCGGCCTTCATGTAGTCCACCGCCTGGTCCACCGGGAGCACGCCGCTGAGCTTGAAGAAGGCGGCCTGCAATACGCTGTTGGTCCGGTTCCCCAGGCCGATGTCCTCGGCGGCGGCGCCCGCGTCGATGGTGTAGAACCTCGCCTTTCGCTCCGCCAGGAGGCGCTTGACCTTGTTGGGGAGATGGACCTCCAGGTCCGCGTCGGACCAGTTGCAGTTCAGCAGGAAGGTCCCTCCTTCCTTCAGCTCGTTCACAATGTCGTATTTGGCAATGTAGCTCTGGTTGTGGCAGGCGATGAAGTCCGCCATGGTGACATAGTAGGTGGAGAGAATGGGGGTATGCCCGAAGCGGAGGTGGCTTTTCGTCACGCCGCCGGATTTCTTGGTGTCGTATTCAAAGTACGCCTGGACGTACTGGTCCGTGTTGTCCCCGATGATCTTGATGGAGTTTTTGTTGGCGCCCACGGTGCCGTCGGACCCCAGGCCCCAGAACTTGCAGCTGATGGTCCGGGAATCGGCGGTGACCACGTTTTCCCCGACGGGCAGGGAGTGGTGGGTCACGTCGTCGGTGATGCCCACGGTGAAGTGGTCCTTCTGTTCTCCCGCCATGTTGTCATAGACGGCGATCATCTGGGCGGGGGTGGTGTCCTTGCTGGAGAGGCCGTACCGGCCCCCCAGGACCTGAACGGAGCGGCTGCCGTGCTGGAGGACGGAGCAGACGTCCTTATAAAGAGGCTCGCCCCCCGCGCCGGGCTCCTTGGTCCGGTCCAGGACGGTCAGGAGCTTGCAGCTCTCCGGCAAAGCGGCCAGGAAGTGCCGCGCACTGAAGGGCCGGTACAGCCGGACCTGGAGGAAGCCCACCCTGCGGCCCTGGGCGTTGAGGTATTGGACCACCTCCTGGAGGCAGCCGGAGACGCTGCCCATGGCTACCACTACCTGCTCCGCCTGGGGGTCGCCGTAGTAGTTGAAGAGCTTATAGTCCCGCCCCGTCAGGGCGGACATCCGGGCCATATAGTCCTCCACGATGCCGGGCACCGCGTCGTAGTAGGGGTTCACCGCCTCCCGGAGCTGGAAGGCCGTATCCGGGTTGATGACGGTGGAGCGCATCAGGGGATGCTCGCTGTTCAGGGCGTTGCCCCGGAAGCGGTCCAGGGCATCCCGGTCCAGCATCTTGGCCAGGTCGCCGTAGTCCAGCACGTCAATTTTTTGAATTTCGTGAGAGGTCCGGAAGCCGTCGAAGAAGTGCATGAAGGGCACCCGGGAGCGGATGGCGGAGAGGTGGGCCACCGCCGCCAGGTCCATGCACTCCTGGACGCAGGAGCTGGCCAGCTGGGCGAAGCCCGTCTGGCGGCAGGCCATGACGTCGGAGTGGTCCCCGAAGATGGAGAAGGCGCTGGTGCCCACGGTCCGGGCGGCCACGTGGATGACGCCTGGGAGAAGCTGCCCGGAAATCCGGTACAGCGGCGGCACCATCAGCATCAGGCCTTGGCTGGCGGTGTAGCTGGTGGTGAGGGCCCCGGCCTCCAGAGAGCCGTGCATGGCTCCGCAGGCCCCGGCCTCGCTCTGCATCTCCATGAGGCGCACCGGCTGGCCGAAGAGGTTCTTCATCCCGTTGGCGGCCCAGGTGTCCACATGCTCCGCCATGGGGCTGGAGGGCGTGATGGGATAGATGGTCGCGACCTCGGTAAAGGCGTAGCTTGCGTAGGCGGCGGCCTCGTTGCCGTCCATGGTCTTGCGTTTCATAAAATCCCCCTTCTCTGATCCGCCCGGTCCGCGCGGTCCCGGGACGTTAAATTCATATGTCTATTATCTCACGCAGACATCAGACTGTCAAGGAAAGAGTTTTATAGTTACCACAGTTGAAAAGAATCCAATGGATTCTTTTCAACACAGTGCGGGTATACCGCGCTGTGGGCCGCGAATGCGGCTTTCTGTGGTGAACTTCATAGGAAACGCATAGGCGCTTTGCGCCCCGGCGGACCGCAGGTCCGCCGGTTGAAAAGGAGTGTTTACTCCTTTTCGACTGCGTTGACTATACTATCTTATCCAATTCCGCGAAATCGCGGCCGGCTCTCAAGGGGTCCGGCGGCTCCCAATACCGGGCGCGGGACAGGAACGGCGGCGGGGCCCGGGGCATAGACTGTCATAGCCCCAACTGAAAGGAGGATGCCGGAAGTTTGCTTCCGGCTGCATATATGGAACAGAATATGATGCGGCAATTTTCCTCACCCACCGCCCAGCCCACCGCCCAGACCGGCCGGGGGGCGGAGCCTGTGATTCCCCTGCCCAATCCCGGCGAGGGCGGCCCCGTCTATCCCGGCAACATGGATACCGGCTCCGGCCAGGAGGCCGTGATCCCCCTGCCCAACCCCGGCGAGGGCGGTCCCGTCTATCCCGGCGACACCGACAGCGGCGCTGTAGTGGAGCCGGTGATTCCCCTGCCCAATCCCGGTGAGGGCGGCCCTGTCTACCCCGGCAACACCGTCACACCCCCCATCGGCGGCGGGTCCAACGGCGGCTGGACCTGTCCCAGCGGGAACTGCGGGGGGATTATCGTTCTGCCCGGCGTTATCGGCGGGGTGTGGCCCAGCGCCTCCAAGGTGCGCTTCCTGAACGCAGGTTACGGCTATCCCGCCTTTCGTATCTTCGTCGGGAACCGCCGCTTTGTGAACCTGCTGAATTACGCCTCCGCCACCACCTACGGGCGGGTCGGCGCCGGGTATCAGACGGTGACCGTCACCGGCACTGATGGATATATCTACATCCAGAAAACCATGCCCTTCCAAGCCAACGCGGTCACGACCATCGCCATTATCAACACCGCCGGAGGACTGGACCTGATGCAGATTACCGACAGCTGCTGCCCGCCCGGCAACGGGTTTTCCAGCTTCCGCATCGGGAACCTGGCCTACAACAGCGGTCCCCTGGACGTAATCATGAGCGACGGCCGGGTGGTCTGGGCGGACCTGCGGTTCAAGGAGGTCCCCGCCTTCAAGCGCATCATGCCCGGCGCCTACCAGTTCTTCTATGCGGACACGAACCTGATGCCCATGGCCACCGGCCAGGACATCGAGACTCTGGACTCCGCCTGGCTGGGAGTCTATCCGCCTCACGAGACCTTCGGCTCGCTCTATCTGGACGTGACCAGCAACGCCATCTACAGCGTCTACCTCCTCCAGAGCGGCAGCGGCCGGAACAACATCCAGAACCTGATCCTGATGGACCGGTAAGTCCCTGGACAGCGAGAGGAAAAGGGACCCCCCAGGGGAACCCTGATAAAGAAGTTTTTCTAGCGGGAGACAGCCGCATGATGCGAGAGCGTCATGCGGTTGTCTCTTTCTCATACTTGCTATATTCCGGGGACAAATCAATCTCCCCAATGAACGTATAATGCACGTCGATCCGCTGTACCCGGTGTCCGCTGGACTTGTCCGGGGCGTGAACTACCACCTTCTCTACAAACTCCCGCAGGATTGCCGGTGTCAGTTCAGTGGGCTCGGTGTACTTCTTTACAATTTTCAGAAAGCTCTTAACATTGACGGCCTGCTGCGGGAAACCTACGGCAGCAAAATCAAGGTATTCGGCACAGAGATTCCCCATTCTGTCCGGGCAAAGGAAACCAGCGCGGAGGGCAGGAGCATTTTCGCCCATGACCCAGGCGGCAAAGTAGCGGAGGGCTACGCAAATCTGACTAAGGAGGTGTTGAAACTTGAAAAGCAGCGCGAAAAAAGTAGAGCTGGCATCGGTCGATGATCTGTTTACCACCGAGGAAAGCCGCGCCGACGCGGGGCGGGAAAGGACCGCTACCTTGCCGGACCGAATGTCAGTTTCCAGCTTCGCAAAAGCCGGGCGCGTCTCATCATAGGCGCTGAATCCGCAGTCAGAATAAATGCGGATGTTTGTCAAGCTGTGCCTCTGTGCGTACTCGGACAGAGCGGCCTTCTGCTGGGAAATCGCCGCTTCCATATCATATTTTCCGCTGTCAACGCGGGTATAAATCGCTGTGATTTGCTCGAACTGCCTGTTCATCATAGCCTCCAATCCGGCAGTCACCGTTTCTTTCCTTGTGACACTTATATTATATCAAATGTCAAGAAAAGCGTCAAATTTCGGAGGAAGTCAGCAGGTTTTCCGCTTGGTTTCCTTGTCAAGTAAACGCTTGATTTTTTCAGAAACAGTGACGCCGCTGGCGGCGAAATATCCATTCACGATGTAAGTCGTGCTGCCAATTTTGATTTCTTCAACATCGGTCTGTCTGCTCAAATTCTTATCAGCCAATGCGAACACCCTTTCTTTGGATTCGCGTCTCACCATGGGATTTATTTTTGAGGGGTTCACGCTTTATAGAATTGTGTCCCACGGTGGGATTTATTGTTGGTAGGGACCACCGTACAAATAGTGTACGGTTTTTATGGGCATAAATCGGACGGCTGGCGGCTCACCAGCTCCACGGGCCTCTCACCCCCGCGTGGTTCTCACGCGGCCCTACCCATTGCCTGCGACGCTTTGAACGCTCGGACTGTGGCTGTAAGGGAGTATCTGCCCTGTTCGCGTGTCGTTGCCCGCAAGATGCCGCCCTTGCTCCCCGGCGCGATGTGGTTCGCTCGGCTTTTCCCCTACGGGGAAAAGTGTCATGGCGCGTCCGCCGTCCGGCTCGGCGCGAACAGAATGTATCCGTTGCCCTATGCTGCGCCGCCGTTATCTTGCGGGCTTTCTTTGTCAAGGTTCAGCAGATCGGGCGGTCAGAACGGGGAAAGGGTAAGCCGTTCCGACAGGTCCGCCTCGTCAGCTCGTGGTGACGATGGCTTGAATGAGCTTGATTTCCAGACGGCGCTTCATGTACTCGTCCAGGCACTCATGGGGATAGCCGCCCTCGTCATAGAGTTTCCGGGTACAGAGCTTGTTTATGTAGCCTCCGTAGTACCGCAGAATCTGCTCCATGGCCTCGGCGTCTCCGGCCTGGGCCGCATGGATCACCGAAAGGGGCAACAGCTCTCTGCCCTTGTGATGGGGCCGTTTCATTTGCTTTCAACCTCCCTTCGGCATCAACGCCGTCAATTTTGCCCGAAGTTCCTCCAGGGTTTTCGTCCTGCGCCGCTGTACGGCGCTTCTGGACATTCCCAGGAGGCCGCCGATCTCCTCGTCCGTCAGGTCCAGCACACAGCGCAAAATCAAAATGCTCTGCTCCGTGGCGGGCAGACCGGCGAAGGCGTCGGCCACAAGCTCGTTGTCGATCAGCAGGTCATACCCATGCGAGGAAAACACGAAGCTGTCGCTGGCGTAGTGGTCCGCCGTGGAGAGCTTGTCCATTTCCGCCTGCGGAACGGCGTCCAGCGAAGTCTCGTGCCTCCGCTGGCGGCGCAGATCCCGCATGTGGTTCCGGGCCTCGTTTCGCAGGACCGCCTTGCAGAAAGCGTCAAAGCGGACCCGCTCGTCATGGTCGCGGGGGATCGATCCCATTTTCTCACCCCCTTTCGTTGGGGGATAAGGTGGTCCTCTCCCTTTCCGCTACCAAGACACCGCCGCTGTCCTTCGCTGCCCGCTAAATGGGCCCTTTTAGAAAAATATTTTTGGGATTTTTTTGATAACGACAGGATTCGACAAAAAAAGCCCGGCTGGTTATAGGCCTGCCGGGCGAAATGCAAATTGTTATTTGTTTTATCTATCCTGTATAGTTTATATTTCGGGGCGCACTGTTCCCTCTTGTGAAGTTTGATTTTTTGATCGCTTTTGGCTACATAGATCTTGATTATCATAAAAAAACATAGCGGTATCCTCCTATCTACCGCTAGACTTCAAATCCGAGAAATAAAAACAGCGGCTTTGATAATCAAAACCGCTACCGTTTCAGGGCATGAGAATAGGTCTGCCCAGCAGCGGTTTTTTTCTTTTCTGCCGCTGGGCAGATGATTTTATGTCTCATGGTGAGATTTAATTTTTCTCTACTTTGTAATTATGATAACAATACATACCACTGCTATCGCTGCGAAGATATGCTTTTTCCATGTTCCGTGTCGGAGGCGGTGAGGAAAATAATGGGGACCTGGGAGGTCTGCCGAACCTTTTTGCAGAACTCGAACCCGGAACCGTCCGGGAGGGAAACGTCCAGGACCAGAAGATCGTATTTCCCCTCATGCCACAGATTTTCGGCCTCCCGAACTGTGCGGGCAATGGATGGCAAAGGGGCGTTCCAGCATCACACTGAAACGCCCCATGAGGTCAAAGACGGTCATGCCCTCCTGATAGCCGCTGGCGAGGGCCGCCCCCGCCCAGAGGACGGGGACGGCCAGCAGGAGCCACGGGAGGGGGCCGCTGTTCTTCTGCTTCACGGAAACCTCCTGTCGATTCGCGTCTCACCGTGGGATTTATTTTTTGCGTCCCACGGTGGGATCTATTTTTAATAGCCGGTTCTGGGCAGCTTGGGCGCGGGGACCTTCTTTCCATACACGGTCGTCACCCAGCGGGAAACCGCCTGCACCCAAACGCCGTTATAGGTGCCGCCCACGTCCGCCACGTTCGCAAAGCTGCTCCTGGCGGAGAGGCCGGAGACGGCGGTGCAATGGAGCATGGGGGCCTCCACCTGACTGAACCCTCCGGGCACCTGCCCGAATACGAACATGATCTCCGTCACCCGCTCATTGACCGCGAGGCCCAAAGCCACGGGGGACGCAGCAAGGGTGTAGTTCTGGCTGGTGGAGAGGCTGTCCGCCAGGGTCCGGTAATCGCCGGTGTTGTTCACCTTGTAGACGATCTTATAAGTGCCGGGGAAATTGTAGGTCCCCGTGACAACACTGGTGAGCCGGACGGCTGCGGGCAGGGTGTCCCGCCAGTAGAAGGACTGGAGCATGACATTGGAGCTGTTGCCGATCCTGGAGAACACATAGCGGACCGGCTGGCCGCTCATGGCCTCCTTGGGTCCGGTCTTGGTGATGGAGACGCCGGTGCTCATGCTCTTGTTGGAGACCTCCAGCTTCACGATCTGGCCGGAGAACTCCAACACGGCGGTATAGGTCTCCGTAGAGACGCCGTAATTCGCCGGGGCCTTGATCTCCCGGATGGTATAGCGTCCCAGGGGGAGCTGCTTTGACGAGGCAAGGCCATTGGGCCCGGTGACGATGGTATCCACCTTGTTCCCGGTGCGCTCGTTGCAGATTTCAAAGGTTGCTCCTTCCAGCAGCGTCCCGGCGGGGAGGCCGTTGGTGGAGTTGTAGTCGGCGGACTTCTTCACGATCTGGATTTGTCCCCGAACGGCGGTGTTCGGCCATGTGATGGTCGTGCAGCCGCCGTACTCCACATAGAAGGTCTTGGGCGCCGTGTCCAGGATATAGCCGTCCGCACATTCCATTTCCCGGGCGGTGTACTTGCCGTCGGGCAGCTCCCGCTCAATGTACACATACCCCTCGTTGTCACTCTCGTAGGTGCCGACGGGGTGGCCGGAAGCGTCAGAAATTAAGAATTTCACTCCATAGATGCCTTCTCCGGTGAGGCTGTCCACCTTGCGGATAATGGCGCTCCCGGTCTGACGGTTGGTGATCTCCAGAGTAGCGGTGCCGCCGTCCTTCACCTCGATTTGGTAGGGCTGGCTGTCCAGGCGGTAGCCCTTGGCGGCTTTCAGCTCCGTCACCTGATACCAGCCCTTCTCGGCCTGGGGCAGCGTGATAACGCCGGTCCGGTCCGTGGTATAGGTGCCGACAACCTCGCCGTTGAGCTTGCGAATCTCAAACTGAACGCCGCTGATACGCTCCCCGGTTGCTGGGATTGGTGGAATCCACCTTCTTGACGATCAGGGTATAGCTGTCCTCCGTGGTGACTTCCAGCTCCCCCAGGATGATCTTCTGGACGCCGCTTGCGGGGTGCGCGCTGGAGCCCGCGCCGGTAAAGCCGTACTCGTAGGCCGTACACTGGCCCCATACCCCTTGGCGTGGGCGGATTCTGTCTCTGCCGCACCCAAGTCCGCGCTGGGCAAAGCTTTGCATTACCTCAAGGAGCAGCGGCCCTATCTCCTGCGATATCTGAAGGATGGACGGCTGGAACTGAGCAACAACCGGGCGGAGCACAGCATCAAGCCCTTTGTGATTGGCCGCAAGAACTTCCTGTTTGCCAATACCCCGCTGGGCGCCCAGGCCAGCGCGGTGATTTACAGCCTGATCGAGACAGCCAAGGAAACTGGGCTGGATTCCTTCCACTATCTGACCTAGGGAAGCGCTGATTTAATCAACGTGTGCAGATTTGCGCCAGAAATTTTCGCTGGCAAGGAAGAAAATTGCAGGAATCCTGGCGGATTTCAAGATTTTCTGACGCAGATCAGCGGAAATTTATGGCGTAAAGATGTGCGCGGGGATTAAATCAGTGCTTCCCTAGGTTTTGAAAACTGCTCCAACGCTGGATCGTACCGTGGAGGGTTGGGCTGTGCCGCTGCTCCCGGCTAATGCGCCTGAGTTTTGCGCAACTACATGATTCTTTTGAGCCGCAGCGCTGTTTCGCTTCAGCGCTGCGGTCCTCTTTTGGGTTGGCTAATTTGACGCTTACAAAATAAAAAGCAGATAGCGGAATATATCCGCAATCAACTTGGGTCGGACCAACTGGCAGATCATCTGGGACTGAAGGAGTTTGTGGACCCGTTTACGGGTCGCGAGAACAAGAAGGCATAACGAAATACCCCTTAAGGGGTGGCCCGTGAAAGAAATGCAGTCGGCAAACCTTTCGGGGCCCCTTAAGGGGCTTCGTCCGTATCATGCCCTTCTAGGGCTTTCTCAAGCCTCCGGCTTAGCCGGTGGTTTTGACTCCGAATTATTTTTTGGTGCGCTCTCCCGCTTCCAGCTCCTTGACAAAGGGCGGAATCTGGGAGATCATGTTGTCCATGTCCTCAAACATGGCGCTCTTGGTGGTGCCCAAGCGGCTGGCCTGGTCGATATGCCGGACCACCTCCTGATACTGATCCTTGATCTGGTCGAAGAACTGGCAGAGCACCGCCAGCTCCTGCTGGGACGCCTGGATGACGCCGGAAATCTCCGTCTGCACGGAGGCCGAGCCCTCGGCGGTGGCGATGATCTTGCGGAAGCTCTCGTCGGTCTGGCCCACGATGCCGATCTCCTGATTCAGGGTCTGCTGGGAGGACTGGATGCTGCTGCTGAGCTCTCCCGCCCGGGTCTCCACGTCGCACACGCCGGTATCCACCTCTCCGGCCAGCTGCTTGATCTCCTTGGCCAGCTCCTTCACCTGGGCGGCCACCACGGCGAAGCCCCGGCCCTCCACTCCGGCCCGGGCCGCCTCAATGGAGGCGTTGATAGCCAGGATGTTGGTCTGGTCCGCGATGGAGACGATCTTCCCCATGCACTGCTGGATGCCCCGGATGGCGGATTCGAGGTTTCCGAAGATGCCCGCCATCTCGTCGTAGGACTGCTGTATTTTCATGGAGGTGCTTTTCAGCTCCTCCATCAGCCCCTGGGCCTCGGAGACCGTGCCGCCGATCTCCTCCCGGACGTGGACAAACTGTCCCGCGGCGGCATCAATATTGGAGAAGGATTCCCCCAGCTTCTGGAGTTCCTCCTGGAAGTGGTCCGCTTCCTTCAGCACGCCGGAGAAGGTGGACCCCACCAGGCTCAGCTCCGAGAGGGAGGCTACCTCCTTTTTTACCAGCTCCTTCTGATACTCCTTCAGGCTCCTCGCCACGTGGAGGACCGGGTAGAGGCTTTTTTCCTCCTGAGGCCGGTCCAGCTCCTGCCGGTGTTTTCCCGCGAATAACATCCCGAATTCCCCCTTACTCGAAGACCGCGCAGGTCATGGACTGATTGACGAAGCGGTTGTTGTAGTGTTCCCCATAGCCGACGAAGCCGGCGTGACAGCCCAGGGCCCCCATTTCGCGCAGGTAGGTCTGCATGTAGCCGTGTTCCGAGAACAGCTTATAGCGGAACAGGCAGTTGACGGAGAAGACCGCCGAGCGCCGGGGAAATTCCCGCTGGATCTGCTGGATGGTGTTCCGGGTGATGGCCGGATAGTCCCCCAGCTCCAGCAGAATCAGCACGTCGGAGTCGTTGACCTGGCGGAAGCAGGCCAGGGCGTTTCCGTTGACCTCCTTGATGGAGATGATGCAGGTATCGTCCCCATTGACCTTGCCGAAGGGGTTCTGGAAGGTCCGGGTCAGGATCTCCTCGTCCGACACGTGGAGAATGCTCTTATAGACCTGCTTGGCGGGCTTGCCGTTCAGGGAGCCCAGTATGTAGTTGGCCCGGTCCGTATCGGAGGCGATGAAGCGGTAGTCCCCCAATTGGTGGTAAATATTTTCCTTATAGGTCTTTATCCGTCCGCCCCGGTTGCGCACCAGGGCATAGGCCACGGCGTCAGCGTAGACCCGGCCGTTGGCGGAAACCCGGCCCTCGCCGCCGGTGCCCCCCACCAGGGGAACGCCCCGCTTGTGGAGGACGGTGTGCATGGTGGTCAGCACACAGGCGTCGTTTCCGGCGCAGAAGTCGATGCACACGGTGTCGCCGCCGGAGCCGCCCACCGCCTGCATGTCCCGCTCCATGCGCTGAATGTATTTCACCGGCATGGTGGACACTTCCTCCAAGACGCCGGCGGCGGCGGTGACGCCGTCGGAAAAGGCGATGATCCCCACGCCCTTCTCCACCACGGCGGTTTGATAACACATCCCGATGCAGCCGATGCTGGGCACGCCGGGGAAGCGCTGTTCCAGGGCCTTGACGTGGGCCTCGAACTGGTCGTTGTTGGACAGCAGCATGATGAACTCGGGATTGCGGAGCCCGCTGAGCGCCTCGTCCAGGTTTCCGCGCTGGCTCATCCCATAGAATTGCTTCATGACACGAATCTACCTCCTGCCATAATTTACAGAGATTTTATTATATCGGAAAGTTCCTGGCGTGTCAATAAGCGCGCGGGGGGGGGGATCGGAAGGGGGGATCGGAAGAGTTTTTTCGCTTTTCGGTCCTGATTCATATTCGTTGACAGCCGGAATATGGATATGGTATCATCTAAAAACCACATCGTTTAGGGAGGCTTTCCCATGGATATTTTGGAACTGTTCCTGATCGCCGCCGGCCTTTCGATGGACGCCTTTGCCGTCTCCGTCTGCAAGGGCCTCTCCGTTCAGCGATTGAAGCCCCGGCATTACCTTCTCACCGGCGCCTGGTTCGGCGGCTTTCAGGCCCTGATGCCCTCCGCCGGGTTCCTGCTGGGCTCCGCCTTCGAGCAGTACATCGTCTCCTTTGACCACTGGATCGCCTTTGTCCTCCTGGCCCTCATCGGCGGGAACATGGTCAAGGAGAGCTTTTCCGGGGAGGAGGAATGCCACGACGGCTCCTTTTCCGTCCGCACCATGTTCCTCCTGGCGGTGGCCACCAGCATCGACGCGCTGGCGGTGGGCGTCACCTTCGCCCTGCTGCCGGACGTGCATATTACCGCCGCTGTGTCCCTCATCGGCGCCACCACCTTCCTCCTCTCCGCCGCGGGGCTGAAAGTGGGCAATGTCTTCGGCCTGCGCTACAAGGCCCGGGCGGAGCTGGCGGGCGGCGTCATCCTGATCCTCATAGGCTTGAAGATCCTCCTGGAGCACTTGGGCATTTTGGCGTTTTGAGCGTCTCCCAATAGATCATCGAAACGGAAAAGGGACCCCCAGGAGGGTGTGCCTGATAAAGAATGACGCGCAAAACCCAAAAACATCAGGCAGTCACCGCAAAATGAAGCCAATGTGACACAAATTAACACCCGAGAGAAAGCACGATTGAAAGATCGTGCTTTTTCTTTTGCCCAAAAGGAGGCCCTGACCATGCCGGAAATCATATTGTCAGATTATTTCTACGGCGATGAATCGGAGGAATTTGTCTTTTTCAAAATCCCCCGCCAGTTGATCACCAACCCGAAATTCAAGCACGTCTCCACGGACGCCAAGCTGCTATATGGGATGCTGCTGGACCGCATGAGCTTATCCGCCAGGAACGACTGGTACGACAGCGACACTTGGCGCGTCTATATCTACTATACCGTGGAGGAAATCTGCGAGGATATGACCTGCGGGCGGGACAAGGCCATGAAGCTGCTGGCCGAGTTGGACACGAAGAAGGGCGTCGGCCTGATCGAGCGGATCAAGCAGGGCCAGGGGAAGCCCACGAAGATATACGTCAAGCGGTTTACTACACGGACAGCGCCGCCCAAACCGGCCTCGCCTCCCCCGAAGCCTTTTGCGCCCACTTCACAGGTCGATTTTTCCAACGTGCAGAAGTCGGAAATTCCGACGCCAAGAGGTGGAAAAAATCGACGTGCAGCCGTCGAAAAAACCGACCCTAATTATACTAAAAGAAACCAGACAGAACTTATCCAGCCTGATCCATCCATCTCCCCCCGAAAGCCCCCCGCAGAAGGTTTGGAGATGGATCGATACGAACGAAGAAAAGAACTGAAAGCGAATATTGATTACGAGCGTTTGCGGAGGGAGTATCCCTACGATGACATAGATGACCTTCTGGAGCTGATGCTGGACACGGTATGCAGCACCGCCCCCGCCATACGGATCGGGGGCAGCGACATTCCCACGGAGGCGGTCCGAGACCGCTTCCTCCAGCTTGACAGCGAGCATATCCAGTATGTGATCGACGCGCTGAAACAGACCACCACGAAAATCAATAACATCCGGGCCTATCTGTTGACGACGCTTTACAATGCGCCGGTGACGATAGGCCCTTACTATTCCGCCGCCGTGCGGCATGACTTCCGCTGAAATGAATCCCACCGCGAGACGCAATTCCAGGAGAAATAAATCTCACGGTGAGACACAAATCAGCCGGAATATCCAACTTTCTGTTAGAAATCAAATCTCACGGTGAGACGCGATTTTTAGCAAATATATTTCAAAACGGAGGTATTTATGGCAAACGAAAACAGCAGAGACCCCACGATCCCCAAGCCCCAGAGCATCCCCCTGGCGAAGATCCACGACCTGCCCGGCATTCCCCTTGTCAGGCAGCCGGACAAAAGCTACGGCGGCCTTGTCACCAGCATCCAGTCCGGCGGCGCAAAGGAGCCTGTGATTCTTCGGCTCCGGGAGGACGGCGAGTACCAGCTTGTGACCGGCTACCGGCGCAAGCGGGCCTGTGAGCTTATGAAGAAGCAGGAGATTCCCGCCTTGGTCTACGAAATGAGCTTGCAGGAGGCCATCCGGTATCACGGGCTGGCGAACGGGAAGCCCACCCCGCCTGTCCCCGGTAAGCTGGTGGAGCCTGGGTCCGAGGGCAAAAAGGCGGAAACACCCGACATCAAGGAGCCGAGAAAACCGACCACTGGTGAAAAGCCCAAGGAGGCCAGACCGCCCGAGGCTCCTAAGAGCCTGTTTAATATCTCAACGTGTGCGGATTGGCGAGTGGATTTTTTGTCCAGCGAGGCAAAAAGCCGCAGCAATCCTGACGGATTGTAAGGGTTTTTAACGAAGTCTGGGCGGAAAATCCGCCGTCAAGACGTGCGCGGGGAGATATTAAACAGGCTCTAAGAGCCTGTTTAAAAACTTTTGACAAAAATGGCGGAGTGGGAGATAATA
>CAJTVF010000050.1 GCA_910579435.1 uncultured Oscillibacter sp. | reverse complement strand
GCGAAAATTTCTGGCGCAAATCTGCACACGTTGATTTAATCAGTGCTTCCTTAAATCAACGCAGTCCTGGCGGAAAAAGATTCCCAAAGACGGTGTTTTGCCATTTTTCAAACAAGGCCTAGTACCGGCTGGCCTCTTCCTCCTCGCCGCCGTCGATCTCGTCCAGCCGCTGGAGCAGGGCCCGGATGACCCCGAGGATGATCCCGAAGATCACCGCGCCGCCCAGAAGGAGATACAGCAGCAGGAGCGGAACCGCCGCAGGGCCATCCTGGAGAACGCCTGCCATGGACATGGCGGTCAGCACAACCAGCGGCAGCATATACAGTACCACCGCCGCCGTAATGACAATGGGGGCGATTTTCTTCTTAGTAGTTTTTCGCATCGTCGATCTCTCCTTTCCCGATTTCCCGAATCCGCTGGACCAGGGCCAGCACAACCCCGCCGATGATCACCAGGGGGACCAGGGCGAGGACCAGCAGCATCAGCACCGGCGGCGCGTCCTCCACCCCCAGGGCGATGATCCACAGCAGCAGCCCCACAAAGCCCCCCATCAGCAGGACCATCCCCGCGGTGATGGCCACCGGAGCCACGTAGCGGATGCGCACATCCTTTTTCTGCTTGTTCTGGAAGGTAGCGCCGCCCTGCTCCATGGCCTCCATCTCCTTTAAAATACTTCCGGCGTCCAGGTCTTCCAGCCGCTCCTGCCGGTCCGTCAGTCTGCCGCAGAGGCGGATGGCCTGCTCCAGGTTGTCCCGGTCCCGCTCCAGGGTGACCAGGTGGCGGCGCATGCCGTCGCCCACGGTGTGGACGCCGCTCTGCATCCGCCGGATTTCCTCCAGGGGCACGCCCAGCTTCCGCAGCAGCTTGATTTGGAGCAGGACGCTGACCTCGGCCTCGCCATAATCCCGGTAGCCGTTCTCGCTGTTCCGCCGGGGGGCCAGGAGCCCCTCGGCCTCGTAAAAGCGGATGTTTTTTCGTGTGATGCCCACCAGGGCTTCCACCTCGTTTATTTTCACGTCCCTCACCTCGGTTTCTGCTGCTATGGTACACCTTCCAGCAGGGGGAAGGTCAAGAGGGATTTTGTAAATTTCCGAAAAAGGACAAAAAAACTGCCGGAGGTCATACCCCCGGCCTATATCCTGCGTCTTTCGACCCCCGTCCCTCGTCGGAAGAAATTCCGCTCTGTTCCGTCCCCGCCGCTTAACGGCGAGGACTTCACCCGCTCCATTTCTTCCTCCTCTTCCCACAAAATCTGAGGATTTTGCGGGAGCCCTATTAGGCCTTGTTTGAAAATTGACAAAATGCCCAACGGTGAGAGATTTTATCGCCAATCAAGGCAAATTTTCGCGGGCGGGCTGACGCCCGGCAAGAAAATTTAACGCAGAGCGGCGGAAAAAGATCCGCCGTTTTGGGCGTTTAGACTTTCTTCAAACAAGGCCTAAGAGGGGCCGAGGAAATGGAGCGGAACGGATGCGCGGTAAAACCGCGCGGAGTGGAGCGCAATTTTCGACGCCCTAGATTGCGCTTTGCGCCCGTTCCTCCCGCTCCAGGGAAATCTCCGGCCGGGCGGCGGCAATGGCGTCCAGGACCTCGTTGGCGTTCGCCAGCTTCTCAAAGGTGAAGTCCTGATAGAACTCCCCGCCGTCGTAGTACAGCCGCAGACGGGTGACGGGCAGGGCCTTGCCGCAGCAGCCCGTCAGGGGGAGGCTGGTATTCCGGGTCAGGGCCCGGGTCAGGGAGGCGAAGGAGAGGTACTGCGTCCCCGGAAAGGCGGGAAAGTAAACGGCCCTTTCGCTGAAGCGGTATTGCTCCGCCCGGCGGGCGGTCTTGTAATCCCCGGCGGGGTCCTCCAGGGGGCAGGATTTGGCAAGGGGCTTCGGTGTGAAAATCGCCATGACGGAGACCTCCCGGAAAGAATTATTTTTTCCAGTATAGCGGGCTTTTTCCAAAAGCTCCATGGCAAAAGCAACAAAACGGGGAAATACTGTGGAAATGCCACTTGCCCCCGGGGAAAAAGGACGCTATACTAATACCGGGAACCCGCCCGGCGGGCTTCTTCTCTGAACAAAATATCTCTATTCACCGGAGGTTTTTCATGTACCGAATCAAGACATTCAACAAGATCGCCCCCCAGGGGCTGGAGCGGCTGGACCCCGCCCGCTACCAGGTGGGGGAGGACGTGGCGGAGGAGGAGGGCATCCTGGTCCGCTCTGCCAATCTGCTGGACTACCCCTTTCCGGACAGCCTGCTGGCCATTGCCCGGGCGGGGGTGGGAGTGAACAACATTCCCCTGGAGCGCTGCTCGGAAAACGGCGTGGCCGTCTTCTCCACTCCCGGGGCCAACGCCAACGCGGTGAAGGAGCTGGTCCTCTGCGGCATGCTGATTTCCTCCCGGGACGTCACCGGCGCGGTGCGCTGGGTGAAAAACCAGGCCGCCTCCGGCGTGGAGGTGGAGACCGTGGTGGAGAAAGGCAAGGCCGCCTTCGTGGGCCCGGAGCTCTACCGGAAGGCCCTGGGCGTCATCGGCCTGGGGGCCATCGGTTCTTTGGCCGCCAACGCGGCCCTGGACCTGGGGATGGACGTGTACGGCTTTGACCCCTTCCTCTCCGTAGATGCCGCCCTGCGGCTGGACCGCCATGTCCGCGTGGTCCAGGACGTGAACGAGCTCTATAAAAAATCAGACTATATCACCATCCATATCCACTTTAACGAGAAGACCCGCCACATGATCGGCCCGGAGGCCTTCGCCGCCATGAAGCCCGGCGCGCGGCTTATCAACCTGGCCCGGGGCGGCGTTGTGAACGACGAGGCGCTGCTTGCCGCCCTGGACGCGGGGAAGGTGACGGCCTATGTCACCGACTTCCCCACAAATAAGCTGGTGGCGAATCCCCACGTGATCGCCATGCCCCACCTGGGGGCCTCCACCCCGGAGAGCGAGCAGAACTGCGCCGTCATGGCGGCGGAGGAGCTGTGGGACTACCTGGAAAACGGGAACATCAAAAACTCCGTGAACCTCCCCGACGTGTATCTGGACCGCAGCGGGGCCCAGCGGCTCTGCGTCCTCCACAAGAACATCCCCGCCATGCTGGCCAGCATCACCGCCCTCCTCAGCCGGGACGGCGTAAACGTAGAAAATCTGAGCAACAAGAGCAAGGGGGACTACGCCTACACCCTGGTGGACCTGGGGGCCAAGGTGGAGCCCGCCGTTCTGGAGGAGCTGCGGACCCTCCCCAATGTCATCCGGGTCCGGGCCATCGGTTAAAATCGCTTTCCGAACAATATTAAATAAGGAGGGACGCCTGTGTTCGACCTGAACGGGGCCCTGGAGCGGTTTGCCGGGAAGCTGGCCCTGGAGAACATCCTGACCGCCGCCCTGACGCTGCTGGTCTGCCTGGTGGCGGTGCGTCTGCTGCTGAAGCTGGTCCGCCGCCTCCTGAGCCGGACGAAGCTGGAGGAGCGCATCCGGCGCTATATCCTGACCCTGCTCAAGCTGCTGCTGTATACCCTGACGGTGGTCTTCACCGCCGGAAGCCTGGGGGTCAACATGTCCTCCCTGGTGGCCCTTCTCTCGGTGGGGTCCCTGGGGGTCACCCTGGCGGCGGAGGACGTTCTGGGCAACGTGGCCGGAGGGCTGGTGATCCTGTCCTCCCATCCCTTCGCCATCGGGGACTTCATTGAGTCCGGCGGCGTGTCCGGCACGGTGGAGGAGATCAGCCTGAATCACACGAAGCTCATCACCCCCGACGGCCTGACGGCCCTGCTGCCCAACAAAGAGCTTGCGGCCTCCAAGGTGACGAATTACACGGTGCTGGGCCGGCGGCGGATTGTCTGGAAGATGAGCGCCTCCTACGGCGCGCCGACAGAAACGGTAAAGGCCGCCTGCCACCGGGCCGTGGAGGCCACAGAGCATATCCTGCCCGACCCGGCCCCGGCGGTGTACCTGACGGCCTTCGGGGAGAGTGGGATTGACTTCACCGTCTACTGCTGGGCTGCGGCGGAGGACTTCTGGGGCGCCCAGTTTGCCCTGGCGGAGAACCTGCGGGCGGAGTTTGCCAAAGCGGGGGTGGAGATTCCGTACAACAAGCTGGATGTGCATATTGTGGAGGATTCAAAATAAGAACCTGTATTCATAACCGTGGGATGCCGGATGGAGGAGGATTTTTCCCGGCAGACAAGGAGACTTTCCGCAGCCATACGGACGTATGGCAAGGTAAATCGACGCGGTATGCCGGGAAAAAGACCGGCCAGACGGTGTTCAACGGTTGTGAATGCAGGTTCTAAGAGAAGCCCCGGCGCGTTTCACGCGCCGGGGCTTTGTTGGTGCTAAAGGGAAACCGCGTCACTCCACCGGGCCGGTGATGGTCCCGTCGTCCTGCTCGGCCTCCAGGCCGTTGGCAGCGCGCAGGAGGAGAAAGCCCATCAGCGTCAGCGCCCCTCCGGCGTAAAGGAGAAGGGAGGAGAGATACGCGCTGCCGTCCGCCAGGGAGGCGGCGCAGAGGACCAGGGAGCCGGCGGCATAGAACCCGAAGCGCCGGGTCTGGCCCGCCTGGAAGGCAAAGGAGCTCAGGCGGTAGAACCCCAGGGTCAGGAACACCAGGGCCAGCAGCTCCGGATAGTACATGGTCAGGGAAGGGTTCACGGAGTCGATGCGGTAGGTCAGCACCAGCCGCACCACCAGCGCCGCCACGGGCAGCAGGGTGATGGCGGCGGGGGCCTTGTGCCTGGGCACGCCCTCCCGGCGGCGGCAGCCCGCCAGCACCGGGAACAGCGACACGGCGGCGGCCAGGGTCAGCGCACCCAGCAGGATTTGTCCCTGGGGGGAGAAGCCCAGTCCTCCGGCCCGGAGGATGCCGTAAATGGCGTGCCGGGAGGATACCAGCCCCTCCGGCAGCATCCGCAGGCTCTCCGCCAGGTCGCTGAGGCCGCTGAGGGCCAGGAGGAACACGCCGCACATGGGGATGGCCAGCAGTCCCGTATTTTCTGTGGAGAAGTCCCTGGGCAGGACGGGGCCGGGGGCCTCCTCCGACGGGAGGAGCCGGGCCGTCAGGGCCAGGGCGGCGGCGAGGCCGGCCAGCAGGACCGCCAGGGCCAGGGCCGCGAAGTTGCCGGGGATGGGGAGGCCGGTGTCCGCCTCATAGCCGGTGTGGTTTTGCAGCAGCCGCAGCACGCAGGCGGCGGCCCCGCCCAGCGCCGCCGTCAGGGGAAGGGCGTAGCGTTTATCCATAGCAGACTGTCCTTTCAGGAGCCGATTTACAGGAAAGCTCGTGGAATTCAATGCCCCTTAGTATAGCACAGAAAAGACGGCCTGAAAAGGGGGAATTTTCTGCGGGGAGCGTTTTAGGGCCTCCGGGATTCGATCCATATTTCCGCGCCTGCCCTGCCGGGCCGCCCGCCCCCGGCTTTGGCTCCGCCAATTTCACAACAGGAATTTCAGAAATGTTGAAAAGTTTTTGTATACAAACGGAATTTTCTGTGCTATACTATACCGAGTTGACGTTCCGGCGGCCCTGAACGGGGCGCCCGGAGCGGTTCCGCCGGGGCGCTTTTTCCGGCGTTGAGCATGGTATTTTTCCAGAGCGGGACGCGCTTCCCGGCTGGTCAAATAATAAAAACCGGTCTTCCTAACCGGGGGATGCCGGAAGGACGAGGGATTTTCCCGTCAGGCAAGGAGAGTTTCCGCCGCAATCCGAACGGGTTGCAAGGGAAACCGACGCGGTATGTTGAGAAACAGACCGCCCGGACGGCATTCAGTGGTTGTGAATACAGGTTAAAAAGCGGCTTTCATATCCGGACACGACAGGACGCATCCAAACCCCCGCCGGCGTAACGGGGCCGGGCGGACAGCGGGCGTCTCTTCTTTGCTATGCCCAGATGCCGGATATTAAACCGCAGGTACATCTTTTTAGATTGATAAGGAGTTTATTTTATCTATGGCAGAAAAACTGAAAATTATCCCCCTGGGCGGCCTGAACGAGATCGGCAAAAACATGACCGCCTATGAGTACGGCGGGGAAATCATCGTGGTGGACTGCGGCATGGCCTTCCCCGGGGACGACATGTACGGCATCGACTGTATCATCCCCGATGTGACCTACCTGATCAAAAACCGGGCCCGCATCCGGGGACTGTTCATCACCCACGGCCACGAGGACCACGTGGGGGCCATCCCTTACGTCCTCAAGCAGGTGAACCTGCCCATCTACTGCACCCGCTTTACTGCGGGCCTCATCCAGCTGAAGCTGGAGGAGCACGGACTGTCCAGGAGCACCAAGCTCATCACCGTGGAGCCCGGCAAGTCCGTCCGGGCGGGGAAGTTCACCGTGGAGTTCATCCATGTGAACCATTCCATCGCCGACTCCGTGGCCTTCGCCATCCACACCCATATGGGCACGGTGGTCCATACCGGAGACTTTAAGATCGACTCCACCCCCATCGACGGGGAGGTCATCGACCTGGCCCGGCTGGGCGAGCTGGGCAAGGGGGGCGTGCTGGCCCTCTGCGCCGACTCCACCAACGTGGAGCGCCCCGGCTACACCCTCAGCGAGCGGGCGGTGGGCCAGACCTTCATGCGTCAGTTCCAGGGCTGCGAGGAGCGGATTATCGTCACCACCTTCGCCTCCAACGTCCACCGCATCCAGCAGGTACTGGACGCCGCCGCCGCCCACGGGCGCAAGGTAGCCGTCACAGGCCGGTCCATGGAGAACATTATGCGGGTGTCCACGGAGCTGGGCTATATGAAGGTGCCCAAGAACACCCTGGTGGACATCAACAAGATCAAGAGCCTGCCGAAAAACAAGCAGGTCATCGTCACCACCGGCTCCCAGGGCGAGGAAATGAGCGCTCTGTACCGCATGGCCTTCTCCACTCACAAGCAGGTGGAGGTGGGCCCCGGGGACAAGGTGATTATCTCCGCCTCCGCCATCCCCGGCAACGAGGTGACGGTGAGCCGGGTCATCAACGAGCTGTTTCGCAAGGGCGTTCACGTGGTCTACAACAAGGCCGACATGCTCCACGTCTCCGGCCACGCCTGCCAGGAGGAGCTGAAGATCATCCACGCCCTGACCCGGCCCCGGTTCTTCATCCCCCTCCACGGGGAGCAGCGGATGCTGCAAATCCACAGCCAAGTGGCCCAGCAGATGGGCATGGAGCGGAATCACATCGCCATCGCGGAAAACGGCACGGTCATCGAGCTGACCGCCAAGACCTTGAAGCTGGGCGGATCGGTCCCCGCCGGGGAGGTCTACGTGGACGGCTCCGGCGTGGGCGACGTGGGGGCCGTGGTCATGCGGGACCGCAAGCGCCTGGCCGAGGACGGCATGGTCGTGGTGGTCCTGCCCACCTCCAGCCATGACGGCGGCCTGCTGAGCCCGCCGGAGATCATCACCCGGGGCTTTATCTACGTGAAGGAGTCCGGGGACCTGATGAAGGAGCTCCAGGGCATCGCCATGGACGCGGCGGAGTCCGTCACCCGCAAGCGCGGGCGGGACGACGGGGAGCTCCGGGGCGTGGTGAAGTCCGCCGTCAGCAGCTACCTCTTCAAGACAACGAAGCGCAGTCCTATGGTCATCCCCGTTGTGACGAGGCTGTGAGAGGTTAAAGGGGAGTGAACCCAAAGAAGTCCTGCCGCAAAAGCGGCAGGACTTCTTTTTTACCTTTTCTTGTGAAGCGCTTCCAGGGCCAACTCACCCGCCAGCTTGAAAAGTGCATCAGACAATACCTGCTCTGCATCCCGCCCCGTTTGGCAGGCGATCTTTTCATAAAAAACCGCCGTTTCGTTCGTCAATTGGATTTTGTACTGCATCACATGTCCTCCCTTTACCCGTTTTCCCACATCATAACCGTATTCGGGCAAAAAGTCAACCGTATTCCCACAATTTTTTCGCGCTGGAATGGTAGTGTGGAAGAAAACGGAAAGGGGAACAGAGATGGGGATTGCGGAGATGGTACGGGCCCGGCTTATTTCGCTGTGCCGGGAGAGGGACATAACGGTTAACCGCATGTGCGAGCTGTCGGCGGTTCCGCAGTCCACAGTCAATAATTTTTTGAACGGCAAGACGCATAACTTGGGCATCATTACGCTGAAAAAGCTGACGGACGGCCTGAACCTGAGCATCACGGATTTTTTCGACACCGAGGCGTTCCGCGCATTGGACCAGGAAATTCATTAAAAAAGCGCGGACAGGAACCCTCCTGTCCGCGCTTCATCGTTCCTTGTTGAGCCCCAGCAAATAGTCCGTGCTGACGCCGTAATACTTACTCAATGTGATCAGATGGTGGATGGGCAGCTCGTTGGCGCCCCGCTCATAGCGTGCGTACATGGTCTGGGAGGTTCCCAGGACCTCGGCGATCTGTGACTGTGTTTTGTCGGCGTCTTCGCGCAAATCACGAAGAATACGTACATACTCCATCTCATCCACGTTCGACACCCCCCCCTATTGACTTTTGCCCAGCTTGTCTTCCGCTTTTAATTTATCATAAAAAATGGGGCGTGTTGGGTTTACAACACACAATTTTACTATAATTTCTTCGGGTTTCCTCGTATAATTTGTTGGTTTCCATGGATTTTAATTGATTAAAGTTTAAAATCCTCTAAATTCATCGGACTTGTAAGGCCGGACCGCTTTACAAGCGGCTTATTTTTCTGTATAATATCCTTGAGAATTTGTGCTTATTTTATCATATGCCCCACTACATGAAAAGAGGAAATTTTTATGGAATATACAGAAGGCGTCCGGTTCGACAGCCTGGGCCTGTCCCCGGAGATCATGCGCGCCATCCGGCGGCGGGAGCTGGAGCTGACCACCCCCGTCCAGGCGGGCTGCATCCCCCCCATGATGGACTGGCAGGACGTCATTGCCAAGGCCCCCACCGGCACGGGAAAAACCTTTGCCTACGGCATCCCCATCATTGAGCACGTCGACCCGGAGGACGACGCCGTCCAGGCCGTCATCCTGGCCCCCACCCGGGAGCTGGCGATCCAGATCACCGACGAGCTCCGGGATATCTCCGCCTTCCGTCCCGGGGTCCGCTGCGTGTGCCTCTATGGCGGACAGCCCATCGGCAAGCAGATCGACGCGCTGAAAAAGCGCCCCCAGATTGTAGTGGCCACCCCCGGGCGGCTCAGCGACCACATGAAGCGCCGGACCGTCCGGGTGGACAGCGCCCAGACCGTGGTCCTGGACGAGGCGGACCGGATGCTGGACATGGGCTTCATCCACGACGTGACCCGCCTGCTGGACAAGATGAACAAGCGGCGAAACCTGGGGCTCTTCTCCGCCACCATCTCCCGGGAGGTCATGGACATTGCCTGGGTCTACCAGCGGGACGCGGCGGAGATCACCGTCCGGGAGGACGAGCAGAACAAGCCGGACATCAAGCAGTTCCGCATGGACGTGGCCCAGAACGAGAAGGCGGACGTGATTGCGAAGATCCTGGAGGAGACGGGCTTCGACCGCTGCATGGCCTTCTGCAACACCAAGGGCTCCACGGAGCGCATCTGCAAGTTCCTGCAAATGCGGGGCATCGACGCGGAGTGTATCCACGGCGACGTCCCCCAGCGGCGGCGGGAGCAGGTGATGAACCAATTCCGGGAGGGGAAGCTCCGGGTCTTCGTCTCCACCGACGTGGCCGCCCGGGGCATCGACGTGGACGATGTGGACATTGTGTTCAACTGCGACGTGCCCGACGAAAATCAGGATTACGTCCACCGCATCGGCCGCACCGGCCGGGCCAGGCGCCAGGGCGTGGCGGTGAGCCTGATTGCCGACTATCCCTCCAAAATGCGCATCGACGACATTGCCCAAAAGACCCGGAATGAGATCGTCCCCGTGAAGTTCGGGGAGAACGGGACGCTGGAAGTCATATCGTGAGCTGAAAATGAGCGCCGGGGCAACGCCCCGGCGCTCTTGGCTTGAGAAAACGGATTCAGCTCAGGGAGGCCAGCTCCTCCGCCACCTGGGCCTCGCTGCCCCGCATGGCCTGGAGGGTCTTGTCCATCAGGACCTCCAGCTCCCAGCCCAGCCGCTCCGCGCCGTCCTTGATGACGTCCCGGGAGCACCCGGCGGCGAACTTTTTGTCCTTGAACTTTTTCTTGAGGGAGGATACCTCCATATCGGCGCAGGACCTGCTGGGGCGCATCCGGGCCGCCGCGCCGATGAGGCCGGTGAGCTCGTCGGCGGCGAAGAGGACCTTCTCCATCTCGTGGGCGGGCTCCACGTCGGAGCAGATGCCAAAGCCGTGGCTGCAAACGGCGTGAATGAGCGTCTCGGAGCAGCCGATTTCCGCCAGAAGCTCAGGGGCCTTCTTGCAGTGCTCCTCCGGCCACTTCTCAAAGTCCACGTCGTGGAGCAGGCCCACCGCGGCCCAGAAGTCCGCCTCTTCGCCATAGCCCAGCTCCTGGGCGTACCAGCGCATGACGGCCTCTACGGTCAGGGCGTGCTGGATGTGGAAGGGTTCGGCATTGTACTTGCGCAGCAGCGCCAGGGCCGCCGCTCTGTCAGGACAGGCTTTCATGGATCGTTCTCCTTTGTTTGGTGTTAAAAACAGTATACGGCTTTTGGAAGAGGATTGCAAGGACGTTGAGGGCTGTTGTGCTGAATCGATCCCTGTGCCGTCCCCTCGGGGCGGCGGGATTTCAGGCTTCAAAATTGGCGGGAAGATTGACGGCGCAGGGAAAATATGCTATCATATTTGCCGAATGCCGAGCCCGCTCCCGCCCTGTCCGGCGGAGGGCGGAGACGGCGGGAGGTGAAGTCATGGGCGTCCACGACGGGCACCGGAATCGGATGCGCCAGCGTTTTATGGAGAACGATTTAAACGGCTTCGCAGACCACGAGGCCCTGGAGCTGCTGCTTTTTTACGCCATTCCCCGGGGAGACGTGAATCCCCTGGCCCACGCCTTGATGGAGCGGTTTGGCAGCCTCTCCGGCGTGCTCTCCGCCCCGGTGGAGCTGCTGACCCAGGTGGAGGGCGTGGGTGAGCGGACGGCGATGCTGCTGCGCCTGGTCCCTCAGATCGCCCAGAAAGCCCGGCTGGCGGACCTGGAGCGGGAGCTGGCCCTGAACACCCGGGAACGGGTGGGGGACTACCTGCTGGAGCTGTTTTCCCGGGAGCGGAACGAGGCGGTGTATGAGATCTGCCTGGACGGGAAGGGAAAGCTGCTGGCCTGCCGCCGCCTGGGGGAGGGCAGCGCCTCAGCGGTGAACCTGGACGTGCGCAAAATCGTGCAGAACGCCATTACGTTCTGCGCCAGCTCCGTAATTCTGGCCCATAACCACCCCAGCGGTGTGGCCCTGCCCTCCGAGGCGGACCATGCGGCTACCCTCCGGGTCAAGATGGCGCTGGAGGCAGTCGACGTGCGGCTGGAGGACCACATTGTGGTGGCCGACCATGATTTCATATCCTTTTCCGAATCGGGCTTTCTCAGCTGAAGAGACCTGCGGATATTTCTAAAAAATATATCGAACAAATGTTGTAATCCGGCTGTTTTCGTGGTA
This sequence comes from uncultured Oscillibacter sp., assembly GCA_910579435.1. GTDB lineage: Bacteria > Bacillota > Clostridia > Oscillospirales > Oscillospiraceae > Oscillibacter. Next base: position 6,172 of record CAJTVF010000050.1, on the reverse strand, counting down.
TGATACCTACGATCTTAACAACGAATCCGGCCGACAGGAGGTCCCCATGCCGAAATTCCAAGTCGTATCCGAATACCAGCCCTCCGGCGACCAGCCGGAGGCCATCGCCGCCCTGGCGGCGGGCATCGAGAACGGGCTGAAGGAACAGGTCCTCCTGGGCGTTACCGGCTCCGGCAAGACCTTCACCATGGCCAAGGTCATTGAGGCCGTCCAGCGGCCCACGCTGGTCCTGGCCCACAACAAGACCCTGGCGGCCCAGCTCTGCGCGGAGTTCAAGGAGTTCTTTCCCAACAACGCCGTGGAGTACTTCGTCAGCTACTACGACTACTACCAGCCGGAGGCCTATATTCCCCACACGGACACCTATATCGCCAAGGACGCCTCCACCAACGACGAAATTGACCGCCTCCGCCTCTCCGCCACCTTCGCCCTGCTGGAGCGGCGGGACGTCATTGTCGTGGCCTCCGTCTCCTGCATATACGGCCTGGGCGAGCCGGAGGACTTCGCCAAGCTGTCCGTCTCCCTCCGCTCCGGGGCGGAGTGGGACCGGGACCAGCTTCTGCGCCGCCTGGTGGAGATCCGGTACGAGCGGAACGATGTCGCCTTTGAGCGGAACATGTTCCGGGTCCGGGGAGACACCGTGGAGATTTACCCCGCCTACTACAAGGACAAGGCCATCCGGGTGGAGTTCTTCGGCGACGAAATTGACCGCATCAGCGAGTTCAATCCCATCACCGGGGCTGTGAATTTGAAGCTGAACCACATCGTCATCTACCCCGCCAGCCACTATGTCACCACCAAGGACAAGATGGACCGGGCCATCAGCGAGATTCGCCGGGAGCTGGAGGAACAGGTCCGGGACTTCACGGAGAACAACCAGCTTGTGGAGGCCCAGCGCATCCGCCAGCGGACAGAATACGACATGGAGATGATGCAGGAGCTGGGGTACTGCTCCGGCATCGAGAACTACTCCCGCATCATCTCCGAGCGGCCCCAGGGCTCCGCCCCCATGACGCTGCTGGACTTCTTCCCCGAAGACTTCGTGCTGTTCGTGGACGAGAGCCACGTCACGCTGCCCCAGGTCCGGGCCATGTACAACGGCGACCACGCCCGGAAGGACTCCCTGGTCAAATACGGCTTCCGCCTCCCCTGCGCCTACGACAACCGGCCCCTGAAATTCGAGGAGTTTGAGGGCCGGATTGGACAGGCCGTCTTCGTCTCCGCCACACCGGGCCCCTATGAGCGGGAGCGGGCCGACCAGGTGGTGGAACAGGTCATCCGCCCCACGGGACTGCTGGACCCCCGTGTGGAGGTCCGGCCCGTCACCGGGCAGATCGACGACCTGATGGAGGAAATCAGCGCCCGGACGGCCAAAAATGAGCGGGTGCTGGTGACCACCCTGACAAAGAAAATGGCGGAGGACCTGACGGAGTATTTCAAAAACGCCGGCATCAAGGTCCGCTATATGCACTCCGACGTGGAGACCATTGAGCGGATGGAGATTATCCGGGACCTGCGGCTGGGGAAGTTCGACGTGCTCATCGGCATCAACCTCCTGCGGGAGGGCCTGGACCTTCCCGAGGTCAGTCTGGTCGCCGTGCTGGACGCGGACAAGGAGGGCTTCCTCCGGTCCGAGACCTCCCTGATTCAGACCATAGGCCGCGCCGCCCGGAACGCCGGGGGCCTGGTGGTCCTCTACGCCGACACAATCACTCCCTCCATGCGGGCCGCTATGGACGAGACGGAGCGCCGCCGGGGGATTCAGGACCGCTTCAACCAGGAGCACGGCATCGTCCCCAAGACCATCATCAAGGGGGTCCGGGAGGTGCTGGAAATCTCCACCACCGCCGAGGACGAGACCACCCGGGCCCGCCACCACCGCAAGCTGAACAAGCAGGAGCGGGACGCGGAGATCAAGCGCCTGGAAAAGGAAATGAAGGAAGCCAGCAAGATGCTGGAATTCGAATACGCCGCGGTCCTGCGGGACCGTATCATCGAGCTGCGGGGTGAAACGGGATGAAATACGACTGGCTGGACGAATACCTCCTGTCCCTCCCGGGGACGGAGAAGGACTATAAGCCCGAGTGGGCCTGGTTCCGGTACATGATCCGGGGCAAGCTCTTCGCCGCCGTCTGCTCCCCCAGCGGGATGAAGGACGAGGCGTACAACGGACATGACCTGGTGAATCTGAAGTGCGACCCGGCCCGGGGGGAAATCCTCCGGGCGGCCCATCCGGAAATCCTGCCGGGGTTCTATTGCGACAAGCGGAACTGGATTGCCTGTCTCCTGGACGGGGAGCTGCCGGACGATATCCTCCGGGAGCTGTGCGCCCAGTCCCACGAGCTGGTTTTGAAGAAGCTGCCCAAGTATGTTCAGAGGGAGATTTTGGGAGAATAGATGGAGACACAGAAAAAAGCCCCGGCCAGCGCCGCAATCCTGGCGGCAGCGGCCCTGTGGGGCATGATCGGCTTATGGAACCGGCGGCTGATGGCGGCGGGCCTCTCCCCGCTGTCCATCGTCCTGGTGCGCAATCTGGGCGGCATGGTTTTGCTGGTTTTGTTCTTCGCGTTCCGGGACCAGAGCGTCTTCCGGGTGGAGCGTCAGCACCTCAAGTACTTTTTCGGCACCGGGGTAGTCAGCGTCGGGTTCTTCACCGTCTGCTACTTCTCCTGCCAGAAGCTCTGCTCCCTGGCGGTGGCCTCCATCCTGCTGTACACCGCCCCCTCCTTCGTGGTGCTTCTCTCCGCGCTCCTCTGGAAGGAGCCGGTCACAAAGAAAAAACTCCTGGCCCTGGCGCTGACCCTGGCGGGCTGTGCCTGTGTCTGCGGCCTGTTCAGCGGCGGACTGTCCGTCACCCTCCCCGGGGTGCTCCTGGGCCTGGGGTCCGGATTCTTTTATGCCCTCTACAGCATTTTCGGCCGCTATGCCCTGGCCCATTACCCGCCCCTGACGGTGACGGTCTGGACCTTCCTCTTCGCGGGCCCGGCCTCCCTGTTCCTGCTCCGCCCGGCGGAGCTGGGGGCGGCCTTCACCGGAGCCCCCGGCGTGTGGGGGACGGCCCTGGCCCTGGCGGTGTTCTCCACCGCCGCGCCCTACATCTTATATACCTGGGGCCTCGCCCGGACGGAACCGGGCCGCGCCTCCATCCTGGCCAGCCTGGAGCCGGTGGTGGCCTCCCTGACGGGGGTCCTGGCGTTTGGCGAACCCATGGGCCTGCTGACGGCCTTGGGCATCCTCTGCGTCCTGGCGGGCGTGTATATTCTGAGGTGAAGCATGGCGAAGAAAAAAGACGAGAAGACCAACGTAATGCGCATCCTGGACCAGAAAAAGGTCCCCTATACCCCCCATTTCTACGAAGAGGGGGAGGGCCCCGGGGGCACCCGGGACTATGGGGTCCACGTGGCCCAGGCCCTGGGGCAGGACCCCAAGCGGGCCTTCAAGACCCTGGTGGCCAAAGGAGCCTCCGGGACCTATCACGTGTTCGACATTCCCACGCCGGACAGCCTGGACCTGAAAAAGGCGGCCAAGGCGGCGGGGGAGAAGTCCATCGACCTCCTGCCGGTGAAGGACATCACCGCCGTGACAGGCTATATCCGGGGCGGGTGCAGTCCGGTGGGCATGAAGAAGCAGTATCCGACCATCTTCCATGAAACGGCCCTGGACTTCGAGACCATCTACGTGTCCGCCGGAAAAATCGGCGCTCAGGTGGAGGTGGAGCCCCAGGCGCTGTTAGACCTTCTCCGGGCGGAAACGGCGGATATCGTCGTTTAAGAGGGCGAGGCCCAAGCGGAAGCCGACGGCGAAAGACGCCGGTGCCCAATGCTGGTAGTAGTCTAGGAGCCCATCGACGATACGATAGCGAACCTTTCCGTCAATGGGAAAAGTCCCCAGCCATTTTTCCAGCTCCGCCTCGTCAAATCCGTGCCCCATTTCCCTTAGTATGGTTTCGCCGTAGGTGTCGAAGAGTCTCTGGGTGGTTTGGTTCATAGCAGCACCTCATTCAACATTTAATGTTATATGCATTGTATAACATTAAATGTACTTTGTCAAGGGGGAATTATGGAAACCTTAAAAGTTCTGGGTAGTAGGCTGTGTGCCCTTAGAAAAGAGAGAGGGCTTCGGCAAGTGGATATAGCGGAGATGTTAGATTTAACACAGACGCACTATCAGCGAGTAGAAAAGGGGAAAATCAATATTCCCACCTTGACATTATGCACCCTGGCGGATTATTTTGGAGTGAGCACCGATTATCTGCTGGGAAGGTCTGAGGAGAGATCGGCAGAAACTTGAAGGAATGGCCTGACCAGGGGGTCAGGCCCCACAAAGAAGTGCAAGCTCCTACCGGAGTGTCAGCATTGCAAAGGTGTTCTACCGATAGAAGGGCAACCATAGAAGGGCAAAAAACAGGCCCGAAGGGCCCATACTTCTTTTTCTCTTTTGGACCGTGCACGGCCCGTTTTCTCTTTTTCTTCTGGAAGAAAAAGAGAAAATGGGGGGTGCAATGGACCAGCCATCGCTGGTCACCAATCTCCCCCGCGCGTCAGCGCCGGAAAACCCTCCCCCGTTTGGGGGAATACAAGGAGCCCCCCTATGCAAGATAAAATCATCGTAAAAGGCGCCCGCGCCAACAATCTCAAAAACATCGACGTGACCATCCCAAGGGACAAGCTGGTCGTCATGACGGGCCTCAGCGGCAGCGGTAAATCCTCCCTGGCCTTCGACACCATCTACGCCGAGGGCCAGCGCCGCTACGTGGAGTCGTTGTCCTCCTACGCCCGGATGTTCCTGGGCCAGATGGAAAAGCCCGACGTGGACTACATCGAGGGCCTGTCCCCCGCCATTTCCATCGACCAAAAAACGACCAGCAAGAACCCCCGCTCCACCGTGGGCACCGTCACGGAAATCTACGATTACCTCCGCCTCCTCTGGGCCCGGGTGGGCACCCCCCACTGCCCCAAGTGCGGCAAGGTCATCCGCCAGCAGACCATCGACCAGATCATCGACCAGGTGCTGTCCCTCCCCGAGGGCACCCGCATCCAGGTCATGGCCCCCGTCATCCGGGGCAAAAAGGGCGAGCACGCCAAGATTTTCGAGGACGCGAAGCGCTCCGGCTACGTCCGGGTCCGGGCCGACGGGAACCTCTACGAGCTGGACGAGGAAATCAAGCTGGAGAAAAACAAAAAGCACAACATCGAGGTCGTCATCGACCGCCTCATCATCCGCCCGGATATCCAGCAGCGGCTGACAGACAGCGTGGAAACCGCCTCCGCCCTCTCCGGCGGTCTGGTGGTGGTGAACCTCCTGCGGGAGGAACAGGACCTGATGTTCTCCCAGAACTACGCCTGTGAGGACTGCGGCATCTCCATTGAGGAGCTGACCCCCCGCATGTTCTCCTTTAACAACCCCTTCGGCGCCTGTCCCTCCTGCACGGGCCTGGGCAGTCAATTGAAGGTGGACGTGTCCCTGGTGGTCCCGGACCCCAAGAAGTCCATTCTGGAGGGGGCTATCCAGGCCAGCGGCTGGGGGAACATCCGCTCCGACGGCATCTCCCGCATGTACTTCGACGCGTTGTCGAAAAAATACCGCTTCTCCCTGGACAAGCCCTGGGAGGACCTGTCCGGCGAAGCAAAAGACATTATCCTCTACGGTACCAAGGGGGAGAAGCTGGAGCTCCACTACGACCAGCCCCGGGGCAAGGGCGTGCTGTATCAGCCCTTCGAGGGCGTCTGCAACAACGTGGAGCGCCGCTATCAGGAGACCCAGAGCGACGCCAGCAAGCGGGAGCTGGAGGAGCTGATGGCGGAGTGTCCCTGCCCGGCCTGCAAGGGCCGGCGGCTGAAAAAGGAATCCCTGGCCGTGACGGTGGGGGAGAAGGATATCGACGCCCTGACCCGCCTCAGCGTGGTGGACGAGCTGGACTGGGCGGAGCATTTGGAGCTGACGGAGCAGCAGCACCTGATTGCCGACCGGATCTTGAAGGAGATCAAGTCCCGCCTGGGCTTCCTCCAGTCCGTGGGCCTGGGCTACCTGACCCTGAGCCGGGCGGCGGGGACCCTCTCCGGCGGCGAGAGCCAGCGCATCCGCCTGGCGACGCAGATCGGGTCCAGCCTGATGGGCGTGCTGTATATCCTGGACGAGCCCTCCATCGGCCTGCACCAGCGGGACAACGACA
>CAJTVF010000049.1 GCA_910579435.1 uncultured Oscillibacter sp. | reverse complement strand
GGATTCCTGCGATTTTCTTCCTTGTCAGCAGAAATTTCTGGCGCAAATCTGCACGCGTTGATTAAATCAGTGCTTCCTTAATGTTGCTTGCCCTTGCGACAGGCGGCTTGAGCAAGGACGCGGATTTAGACTTCATTATCGACCGCAGCTGACGGAAGCCGTCAATCCGGAAATAGAAAGCGTTTTCCTGTTCCGTAAGGCGCATCAGCCCCTCGGAAAAGGACTGTAAAAAACAAAGAAGGAGCAGCGGCGTTCTCAAAAAGAGAATGCCGCTGCTCCTTCTTTATGCGTGCGCGCGATTCAGCCGGTTCCCGCCCCGGCCGTTTTCTGTCGTTTTTGGTTCAGGGCCAGATCCCTGACAACCTCCCCCGCCAGGATCAGCCCGGCGGCGGCGGGCACGAAGGCCGCGCTCCCCGGCACCTGCCGCCGGACCTCTCCCGCCAGAGACTCCTGGTAGAGCGCTCCCTCCGGCCCCCGGGGCGGCTCCTGGGAATAGACCACCTTCAGCTGTTTCACGCCCCGGCGCTTCAATTCCTTCCGCATCACCCGGGCCAGGGGACAGACGGAGGTCTCATAAATGTCCGCCACCCGGAACGCGGCGGGGTCCAGCTTGTTCCCGGCCCCCATGCAGCTGATGACGCTCGTCCCCGCTTCCAAAGCCTGCTGGATCAGGGCCAGCTTGCCGGTCACCGTGTCGATGGCGTCCACTACATAGTCATAGCAGGAAAAGTCGAATTCCCCGGCGGCGCCGGGGCCGTAGAAGACCTTCCGGGCGTTGACCACGGCGTCCGGGTTGATTTCCAGCGCCCGCTCCCGGGCTGCGTCGGCCTTGTATTGGCCCAGGGTCCGGTGCGTGGCCAGGATCTGGCGGTTCAGGTTTGTCAGGCTCACCCGGTCGCTGTCGATGAGGTCCAGCGCTCCCACGCCGCTGCGGACCAGGGCCTCCGCCGTATAGCCTCCTACGCCCCCCAGGCCGAACACCGCCACATGGGCCCGGGCCAGGCGCTCCATGCCCTCCCGGCCCAGCAGCAGCTCGGTTCTTGAAAACTGGTCCAGCATTCCCTCACTCCTCGATTCCCTGAATCTCGATTTGCTCCAGGAGCTCCTGTCCCCATCCGGTCAGCGCCATGCTGCCGTGGAGGGGATAGTCCCGGTAGGCGGCGTAGTCGAAGTTCGCCAGGGGGATGTCGTAATCCAGCCGGACCAGGCCCTTGCCCGCCAGGCCCAGGATCGCGGCGGCGTACTCCTCCCGGGGGCGTTCCCGTTCCTCCAGATACACCGGCGCTTTCCGGTCATAGGCCGCCGCGGCCGGGAGAAAGGGCGTTTCCCCCAGCCGCCGCAGCAGCGCCAGCTCTGCCTCCGTCAGCAGCAGCACCTGTCCGCCGCAGCCATGTTCACAATTTCCGCAGTTTTCACAGCCCATGTCCGTGCTCCTTTTCCGTCAAAACTTCCGCGATGGTCCCGCCGCCCACGACGGAATCGCCGTCGTAAAACACCGCCGCCTGTCCCGGCGTCACGGCCCTCTGGGGCCGGTCGAACACGACGCGGACCCGGCCTCCCGCCTCCGGATAAATCTCCGCCTCCTGGATCCCTTGGCGGGAGCGGGTTTTGGCCCCCACCCGCAAAGGGGCGTCCAGGCCCTCCACGGAGATCCAATTCAGGTCCTCCACCAGGGCCTCCCGGGTGAGCAGGGCGCTCTCCGGACCCACGGTGACGGTGTTGGCGGCCATGTCCTTCCCGCAGACATACACCGGCTCTCCCATGGAAAGGCCCAGCCCCTTCCGCTGGCCCAGGGTATAGCGGACCGCTCCCCGGTGCCGCCCAACGGTCCGGCCCTCCCGGTCCAGAAAGTCCCCGGCGGGGAAGGGCCGCCCGGTGTAGCTCTCGATGAACGCGCCGTAATCCCCGCCGGGGATGAAGCAGACGTCCTGGCTGTCCCGCCGCCGGGCGTTGACAAAGCCCAGGCGCTCCGCCAGCTCCCGGACCCGGCGCTTCTCCATGCGGCCCAGGGGGAATTGGACCCGGGCCAGCTGTGTTTGGGTCAGGGTGTAGAGGAAGTAGCTCTGGTCCTTTTGGGCGTCCAGGGCCTTTTTCAAAAGCCAGCGGCCTGTTTCCCCGTCCCGGTCCACCCGGGCGTAGTGGCCGGTGGCCACGTAATAAAGCCCTGCCGCCTCCGCGGTCTCCATAAGCCGGGAGAACTTCATGCGGCGGTTGCAGTCCACACAGGGGTTTGGGGTCCCTCCGGCCTGGTAGACCCGGACAAACTTCTGAATGACAGCCTCCTCAAACTCCTGGGCCAGGTCCAGCGCCGTGAAGGGAATCCCCAGCCTTTGGCAGACGGCTTCCGCGTCGGCGGCGTTCCGCCCGTCGTCCGAATGCAGCAGCCGCATGGTTGTCCCCTGGCAGCAAAAGCCCTGCGACAGCATCAAATAGGCCGCCGCGGAGCTGTCCACGCCGCCGCTCATGGCAATCAGCGCGCTCTTGTGTTCTTCCATTCCGCACCTCCCGGATATGATCTTGCGTCTTGCGGCCTTTATTATAGTACAGCTTTGGCGGTTTGTCACGCAATATCTCCGATCTGCGGAGCGGTCCTCCCGGCGGCTTGCATGATTGCTTTCATGGGACGGCTTCTTTGTAAAAAAGATTCCCTCTTTTCAACAAAAAAACCGATTGTCCAGAGAAATTTTGCGTCGGGAGTAGAGAAATTTTTTCTCCGAATGCTTTTATGTAAACCTGCGCTTGTTGAAATTTTCGTTGAAAACCCCGGCGGGCGCTTTTCACAATCTAAAAACGAGGAGGGAACCAGCTGGTTTTAAAGAAAATTGGCTTGTGGAAAACCTTGTGGAAAGTGTGGATAACTCTTCGTAGAAGACTTTTATGAAAAGTTTTATGTAAATTTCTGCGGAGAAGAGAAGGTTTTGGCGGAAGCCGGGGAAAGCCGGAAAACTGCGGCGAATAGCAATGGAAAAAATCTCCATTTATTTTGCGTGGTTTCCTGCGCGCACGTCAAAAACTGACAAAGTGCTCAAAGAAAAAACGCAGGATTTCCTGCGATAATACAAAAGGTAATCGCAAAACCGGCGGATACCGATGGAAAATCCGAAAATTTTCACGAAACGGGACTTCCCTTTTTTGTAAGATTCTTATATAATCAGCTATAATCAGCTTATTGTCCTGTATCAGATCCGGGGCCTCTTCCCCGGCCGGCTTTAGGAGGCGTACATGAAAATCATCATCGTGGGAGCGGGCAAGGTGGGCTCCGCCCTGACCCAGCAGCTCTCCGCCGACGGGCACAACGTCACCGTCGTGGACCAGGACCCCCAGCTCATTGACAACATCATCAATATATACGACGTCATGGGAGTCTGCGGCAACGGCGCGGTCTACAGCGTGCAGAAGGAGGCGGAGGTGGAAAAGGCGGAGCTCCTCATCGCCACCACCTCCAGCGACGAGCTGAACATCCTCTCCTGCCTGGTGGCCAAGAAGCTGGGCGTGAACCACACCATCGCCCGCATCCGCAACCCGGAATATGAAAAGCAGCTCCGCTTCATGCGGGAGGAGCTGGGCTTGTCCATGGTCATCAACCCCGAGCGGGCCGCCGCCCGGGAGATCGCCCGGGTCCTCCGCTTCCCCGCCGCCATGAAGGTGGAGTCCTTCTCCAAGGGGCGGTTGGAGCTGGTGGAGTACCGCCTCCCCGCCGACTCCGCCCTGGACGGTCTCCAGCTGGCGGACCTCTACCGGAACATCCGGGTCCGGGTGCTGATCTGCGCCGTGGCCCGGAAGGGGGAGACCATCATCCCCTCCGGCGACTTCGTTCTCCGGGCCGGGGACAAGATTTACCTCACCTCCTCCCCGGACCAGCTGGCCCAGTTCTTCCGGCACCTGGGAGTCTTCCGCTCCAAGGCGTCCACCGTCATGATTGTGGGGGCCAGCAAAATCTGCTATTACCTGACCTCCGACCTTTTGAACATGGGCATGTCCGTGAAGATCATCGACCGGGACGAGCAGCGCTGCATCCAGATGGGCGAGCAGCTGCCCAAGGCCCTGGTCATCGTAGGGGACGGCACGGACACGGACCTGCTCCACGAGGAGGGCATCGGCCAGACGGACGCCTTTGTGGCCATCACCGGCATCGACGAGGCCAACATCTTAATGTCCATGTGCGCCTCCAAGGAATCCGGGAACAACTGCAAGGTTGTGGCGAAGATCAACCGGAAATCCCTGGTGGACCTGGTGAGCAACGAGAGCATGATCGACAGCGTGATCTCCGCCCGCTCCACCACCACGGAGCTGATCGTGCAGTACGTCCGGGCCATGGAGAGCGCCGAGGGTGCTCAGATCAAGACCCTCCACCGGCTGGTGGACGGAGCGGTGGAGGCCCTGGAGTTCGGCGTGGGGCCGGACGTGCCCTTCATCGGCGTGCCCCTGAAAAATTTGAAACTCCGGAACGGCCTGCTGCTGGCCGGCATTGTCCAGCGGAACGGGAAGATTGTCATTCCCTCCGGCAACGACTGCCTGAACCTGGGGGACGACGTAATCGTGGTCACCACGGACACCTCCCTCCAGGACATCCACGATATCTGCCGGGAGTAAGGGGGGGGAGCGTTTTTGAACTATCAAATGATCGGCTTCGTCATCGGGCGAATCCTATGGACGGAGGCGGTGCTGCTGCTTCTGCCCGCCCTGGCGGCGCTTCTTTACGGGGAGTCGGCCATGCCCTTTCTGGGGCCCATCCTGCTGCTGCTGATCGCGGGGCTCCCCTTCCGCAAAAAACCCAGGCAGACCTCCCTCTATGCCCGGGACGGCTTCGCGGTGGTGGCCCTGGCCTGGCTGCTGATGAGCGCCTTCGGAGCCCTGCCCTTCCTCATTTCCGGGTATATCCCCCACTTTGTCGACGCGTTTTTCGAGACCGTCTCCGGCTTCACCACCACCGGGGCCACCATCCTCACAGCGGTGGAGCCCCTGAGCCAGGGCATCCTCTTCTGGCGGAGCTTCACCCACTGGATCGGCGGCATGGGCGTACTGGTGTTCGTGATGGCGGTTCTGCCCATGACCGACGGCCACGGGATGCACCTGCTGCGGGCGGAGATGCCGGGCCCCTCCGTCGGGAAGCTGGTGAGCCGCATGAGCGACACCGCCAAGATTCTCTACGGCATCTATCTTGCCATGACCCTCATTGAGATTGTTCTCCTGCTCCTGGGGGGAATGCCCCTCTTTGACGCCTGCATCCACGCCTTCGGCTCTGCGGGCACCGGCGGCTTCAGCAATAAAAACCTCAGCGTTGGGGCGTATGACAGCGCCTATTTCGACGTGGTAATCGGCATTTTCATGCTGCTCTTCGGCGTGAACTTCAACCTGTACTACTTCCTTCTGGTCCGCCGCTTCCGGGACGTGTTCCGGTCCGAGGAGCTCTGGGCTTACATTGCCATCGTCGGCGCGGCGGTAGCGGCGATTGCCGCGGACATCTACCATCTGTTCGGCTCCGCAGCGGAGAGCCTCCGCTATTCCTTCTTCCAGGTGGCCTCCATCATCACCACCACCGGCTACGCCACGGCGGATTTCAACCTCTGGCCCACCTTCTCCAAGGGTATTCTGGTGGTGCTGATGTTCATTGGCGCCTGCGCCGGGTCCACCGGCGGCGGCATGAAGGTGGCCCGCGTCGTCATTCTGGCCAAGACCTCCTGGGGGGACATGCGGAAGATGCTCCACCCCAACGCCGTCACCACCACCCGGTTCGAGGGCAAGTCCCTGACGGACAAGCATATCCGCAGCGTGCATCTGTTCATTACGGTGTACCTCCTGGTGTTCACCGCGTCCTTCCTCCTGCTGTGCCTGGAGGGGTTCGATATCGTCACCACCTTCACCGCCCTGACCGCCTGCATCAACAACATCGGGCCGGGCCTGGAGATGGTGGGGCCCATGGGGAACTTCTCGGCGTTCTCCTGGTGGGCAAAGCTCCTGCTGTCCTTCAATATGCTGGTAGGGCGGCTGGAGATCTTCCCCATGCTGCTGCTGTTCGCCCCGTCCATCTGGAAGCGGCGGCGGATTATCCGGCGGATGTGATATGCGCTCCGCTGCGGAAAGGAGGAAAACTGCATGAAGCCCCTAAGAGCCGCGCAGCTTGTCCTGTCCATTTCCGTCATCGTCCTGGCGCTTTTGCAGTTGACGGACGTCTGGGCAAACGCCATCTATTTGTATGAACCGCTGCTTGGCGCCGTACTGCTGATTCAAGCGGTTCAAAATTGGAATAAGAACCGGCTCGTTGCCTATGGTTCCATCGTGGTAGCCGTCCTGCTTTTGGGGACGACGGTTTATATCCTTCTCCGTTGAATCTTCGCTTACCCGGCAAACCAAACCAGGCCCCAAGGCAAAGCCTCGGGGCCTGGTTTTTAATTCACTCGATTCGCTTCAGTTTCCCAGCGCCTTGGCGGATTCCTCCAGCTTGGCGATAAGCTCCCGGAATTTCTCGGCCTTCTCCTTCTCGGCGTTGACCACCGCCTCCGGGGCACGGGAGACGAATTTCTCGTTGGAGAGCTTCTGCTCCACGATGCGCAGGCCGTTCTCCGCCTTTTCCTTCTCCTTGGCAATGCGCTCCCGCTCCGCCGCCAGGTCCACCAGCTCGCTGAGGGGCAGGTAGGCCGCGGCGCTGCGGGTGACGATGCTCACCTGGCCGCTGAGGTCCGCCGGGGCCTGGTCGGCAAAGCGCACCTCCGAGGCAAAGGCCAGCCGCTGGATAAAGTGCAGTCCCTGCTCATAGGGCGACCGCGTGGCGGTGACCAGCAGCACCTCCGCCTTTTTGGAGGGAGGCACGTTCATCTCCGCCCGGCGGGCCCGGATGGCCTTGATGGTGTCCATGACGGCCTCCATAGCGGCCTCCTCCTCCGGGAAGGACAGGGCCCCGTCATACTCCGGCCACTTCGCCAGCATGAGGAACCGGTCCCCGGTCCCCGCCTGCTTCGGCAGGGCTTGGAAAATCTCCTCCGTGATGAAGGGCATGAAGGGGTGCAGCAGCTTCAAAAGGTCCGTCAGCACATAGCACAGCACGTTCCGAGCCGTATCCTTCGCCGCCTCGTCCTCGCCGTTCAGCCGGGTCTTGGTCAGCTCAATATACCAGTCGCAGTAGGTGTCCCACAGGAAGTCGTAGACCTTGGCGGAGGCCACGCCGATCTCGTAGCTGTCCAGGTTCTCGGTGACCTCCTTCACCAGAGTGTTCAGCTTGGAGAGGACCCATTTGTCCTCCCGCTCCAGCGCCTCCGCCGCCGGGAGGGCATACTCCGTCATATCCCCCAGGTTCATCATGACAAAACGGCTGGCGTTCCACACCTTGTTGGCGAAGTTCCGCATGGCCTCGCACTTTTCCGTGTAGAAGCGCATGTCGTTTCCGGGGCTGTTGCCGGTGATGAGGTTGAACCGCAGGGCGTCCGCGCCGTAGGCCTCCGCCACCTCCAGGGGGTCGATGCCGTTGCCCAGGGACTTGGACATCTTCCGGCCCTTGTCGTCCCGGACCAGGCCGTGGATCAGGACGGTCTCAAAGGGAATCTTCTTCATCTGTTCGCAGCCGGAGAAAATCATCCGCGCCACCCAGAAGAAGATGATGTCGTAGCCGGTGACCATGACGGAGGTGGGATAGTAGAAGTCCAGGTCCTCCGTCTTCTCCGGCCAGCCCAGGGTGGAGAAGGGCCACAGGGCGGAGGAGAACCAGGTGTCCAGCACGTCGGGGTCCCGGGTCAGGTGCGTGCCGCCGCACTGCTCGCACTTCGCGGGGTCCTCCCGGCTGACGTTGATGTGCCCGCAGTCGCCGCAGTACCAGGCGGGAATCTGGTGGCCCCACCAGAGCTGGCGGGAGATGCACCAGTCATGGACGTTTTCCATCCAGTTGATATAGGTCTTGCTGAACCGCTCGGGAACGAACCTCGTCTCCCCCTCCCGGACCACCCGGAGGGCCTCCTTGGCCAGGGGCTCCATTTTCACAAACCACTGGGCGGAAATCAGGGGCTCCACGTCGTTGTGGCAGCGGTAGCAGGTGCCCACGTTGTGGCTGTAGGGCTCGGTTTTGACCAGATACCCCTGCTCCTCCAGGTCCCTGACAATGGCCTTGCGGCATTCATAGCGGTCCATCCCGTTGTAGGGCCCGCCGTTTTCGTTGATCTTTCCGTCGTCCCCGATGACACGAACCGTCTCCAGGTTGTGGCGGAGGCCCACCTCGAAGTCGTTGGGGTCGTGGGCGGGGGTCATCTTCACCGCGCCGGTGCCGAAGCCCAGCTCCACATACTCGTCCGCCACAATGGGGATCTCCCGGTTCATAATGGGCAGGATGCAGGTCTTGCCCACCAGGTGCTTGAACCGCTCGTCCTCCGGGTTCACGGCCACGCCGGTGTCGCCCATCATGGTCTCGGGCCTGGTAGTGGCTACCACCAGGTCGCCGGACCCGTCCGCCAGGGGATAGCGGATGTGCCAGAGATGGCCGGGCTTGTCCTGGTACTCCACCTCCGCGTCGGAGAGGGCGGTAACGCAGTGGGGGCACCAGTTGATGATGCGGCTTCCCTTGTAGATGAGGCCCTTGTCGTAGAGCTCGCAGAAGGTCTCCCGGACGGCCTTGGAAAGCCCCTCGTCCATGGTGAAGCGGGACCGGGACCAGTCGCAGGACACGCCCATCTTCTTTTGCTGCTGGACAATGCGGTTTCCGTACTTTTCCTTCCACTTCCAGACCCGCTGGAGGAACTTCTCCCGGCCCAGGTCATAGCGGCTCAGGCCCTCGTTGACCCGGAGGTCCTCTTCCACCTTCACCTGGGTGGAGATGCCGGCGTGGTCCACGCCGGGGACCCAGAGGGCGGCATAGCCCTGCATCCGCTTGAAGCGGGTAAGGATATCCTGGAGGGTGCAGTCCAGGGCGTGGCCCATGTGGAGCTGGCCCGTGACGTTGGGGGGCGGCATGACGATGGAGAAGGGCTTTTTGGAGCGGTCCGGGTCGCCCTTGAAGCATCCGGCGTTTTCCCACATCTCGTAGATGCGGCCCTCCACCTGCTGGGGTTCGTACACCTTTGGCAGTTCTTTTTTCATGGCTTTTTCTCCTATTCTTTGAACTTGTATTCTCATTTGATATATGCAATCGGTTTTCCGGTCTTCCCAGTGATAAAGGTCCGAAAATCCTCGACTGTACCGCCGCTCAGTGCGGCTTTGTCATAAATCTGTCCGTGCTGCCGGCTAAACAGGAGCACAAAGTAATCCGCTGTCTCACATACCTGCTGAACAGCCTCATAGTGAAATTCCGTCACAGCGGCCTCTGTAGTTGAGGTATAGCTTTCCTCCGCAAAGACGCACCTCGCGGACGATGTGCCTGGCAGCATCTTCTTTTTGGCGAAAAATGCGTTGACCGAATCCTCGGTAAGCAATATCACGGTCAGTATTACGCCAATGCCCAGCGTCAGGGTATTCCGAAACGTCCACGGTTCACCAAGCAACCGCTGCGCGGCAATCAGCAGAATATCCAGCGCCACGACGCACCAGCCAAATATATGGCTTCTTCGGCTGCTCTTTTTCCGGACGGTCTTACGCAGTGCCCGGGCCATGGCAGTCAATCCCCTTTGATCGTATCTTGTCTCAAACCGAAACTCCATCTGCTTTCCTCCCGTCACAAGACCCGCTCCACCGGCTTGCCCGTCCGCTCCTCCCACCAGCCCGGCAGGTCCTCCGGAGCCCCGGCGGTAAACCGCTCCTTGCTCAGAATATAAGACCCCCCGCGGCGGGAGAGGACCAGATAAAAGCGGTCCCCGTCCTCCCACAGCGACTCCAGGCTCTCATAGTCATAGCGGCAGTCGCTCCTGCTGTCATGAATCCATACGCCCTCCTCCGTGAAACAGCATTGATAGAGCCGCCCGCTCTCCTGCAATTTCCTCCAGTTCTTTTTTGCCCAGCGGGAGGCGGCTCCCGGCCTTCCAAGATACCAGCCGGAGTACAGGAGAAGCCCGCCCACGATCAGCTCCGGCAAGGCCGCCAGAGGCGCTATCAAAATCCAGAGCAGCGCGCCCAGCGCCAAAAACACCAGTCCCGCGTTTCGGTGCATCCTGGGAGACGCTTGCTTTTGCGGGGGCGTTCCGGGCTTCTTCCAGACAAAGGCCCGCCAGTATGCCTCCAGGTCCTCTATGGCGTAGTCCAGGCTGATTTCAAATTCCATATCCTAACCCATCCTTTCCACAGGGACATCCTGTTCCCCCTCCAAGAAGTTCCGGAACGCCTCCGGCTCTCCCCCGGAAAAGCCCCGCTTCGGCAGGACCAAGGGCGGGCGGTTCTGGAAAAAGAGGTAAAACCGGCCTTCGTCCTCCCAGGCGGCGGCGATAGAGGAATACCCCAGGCGGACCTTCCCGGAAGCGTCCCAAAAGGCAAAGCATCCGTCCCCAAAGAACGCCGCCCGGACAGGCGTGTCCGGCATGCCGGAGGGCGGGAAATCCTGGCCGGGCGGCGCGGCCGTCTCCCGGACGGGGCGCCGGCCCAGCGACACAAACATCCAGAGGCCGCCGAACGTCATAAGCAGGCCGCAAATTGTCCAGCCTATCCGCATACCATCATATATGGCAAGGCACAACGCCAGAATACCATACATCATAATGCCAAAACCGCAGAGCTTATCCCCGAACCAGCCGCAGACCGCTTTCTGGTGTTTCTTCCGGGCAGCCCGCTCCCTCTGGGCTTTCAGCCGCCTCCACGCGGCCCGGTCCTCTTCCAGCAGGGTTCCCCGCACACAAAAAACCATAATCCCTTTCCCCCAAAAAGAAAACCGCCCCAAGCCTTCCGGCTCAGGGCGAATACAAATCCGCGGTACCACCTGATTTCGCGCCTCCCTCGCAGAAGCCGCGCGCTCACGGGCGCTTTCACGCCCTTCCCCGGTAACGGAGGGACCACCGTCGCGGCCTACTTCCCCTTCAGCCGCGCCGCTCAGGGACGACTTCTCCGGCGGCTTCCCGGGAGCTTGCACCAACCGCTCCCTCTCTTCGCATCCACCCGCCGGGTACTGCTTCCCATCCTCGCTGTTTTCAATATGCGAGACATTATAATATACCCGCCGGGAATTGTCAAGAGGTCAGCTCATCCGCAAAATCTCCTTTTTCAGCCGGTTGATGATCCGCTTCTCCAGCCGGGAAATGTAGGACTGGGAAATCCCCAGCCGGTCGGCCACCTCCTTCTGGGTCTGCTCCTTCCCGCCCCCCAGGCCGAAGCGGAGGGTGATGATCTCCTTCTCCCGGGGGGACAGGGTGTTGATGGCCGCCGCCAGCAGGGACCGGTCCACGTCCTCTTCAATGGGCCGCATCACCACGTCCTCGTCGGTGCCCAGCACGTCGCTGAGCAGCAGCTCGTTGCCGTCCCAGTCCGTGTTCAGCGGCTCGTCGAAGGACACCTCCCCCTTCCGGTTGGCGTTCTTGCGGAGGTACATCAGGATCTCATTTTCAATGCACCGGGAGGCGTAGGTGGCCAGCTTGATGTTCTTGTCCGTCCGGTAGGTCCCCACCGCCTTAATGAGGCCGATGGTCCCAATGGAGATCAAATCCTCGATGTTGATGCCCGTATTCTCAAAGCGCCGGGCAATGTACACCACCAGCCGGAGATTATGTTCGATCAGCTCCTGACGGGCCGCCTCGTTCATGTCGGACAGCAGCTCCGCCTCCCGCTCCCGGGTCAGCGGCGGAGGCAGGGTGTCGCTGCCCCCGATGTAGTGGACCCCCTCCGCCGGCCAGAGCCCCAGCCGGACCAGCAGCCGTCTCAGTTTTTCCAGCACTTCCATGTCGTCCTCCCTTTCCCGCCGGTCCTCCCCACAGCGCCGCGTAGCCCGCGCCCAGCGCCGTGGGGGACAGGGCCGCCGTCAGCCCCGGATACCGGGCCCCGTTGATCTCTGTCCAATCCGTCCGGATGGTCAGCAGCAGCCCGCCCGCCGTGCCCACCGCCCGGTAGGGCGTCAGCCGGGGCCGCAGGGCCGGGGCCGCGGCCCGCAGGGGCTCCAGCAGCTCCTCCGGGGCCTCCAGGCCCCGCCGCCGGAACAGCCTTACCGCCTCCGGAGGCAGAGCGGCGTCCAGGGCTCCCGGCGCCGCTACCAGCGCCGCCCGTCCGTCCGGGGCCCGGAGGCCGCTGCCCGTGTCCCAAAGGGCCGTCAGCTCCGCCGTCCGCCCCTGGATGGAGACCCGGACCGGCAGCAGCTCTCCCCTCACCCCGTGGCCCGCCGCCGCCCGGAAGACCACGGAGAGGACGGCGTAGGCCGCCGTCCCGGCCACCACCAGGGCTTTCGCGTCCACGTTGGTGTAAAACACGCCGTTCACCGCCGGGACGCCGCCCCCCGCCAGGAGCCCTAAGCCCAGCACGCAGCCCGCCATGGCGCAGGAGACGGCGAAGAACAGCAGCAGAAGCCGCAGCAGCTTCTCTTCCCCGCCGTAGGCGATGAGGCCCAGCAGCACCCCCGCCGCCAGCTTCACCGGCGTCTGGGCCAAAAAGCCCAGCCCCGGCAGAAACACCGCCGCCGCGTAAGCGCCCCCGGCCAGCGCCGCCAGGGCGTAGCGCTTCCGCCGCAGGGGAAGCCCCGCAAGGCGCCCGGCGCAGAGGAGGAGCAGGTAGTCCATCAGGGCGTTCAGCACAAACACGCTGTCAATATAGATGACCGTCACGCCGCCCCGCCCCCTTTTTCCAAGGGATATTATAGGACAGGGTGGACCGGGAAAGCGGTCGTAATCTGAAAGGCGGTTTCCGACGAATAAAGCCGGAGCAAGGAATTCAGTCCGGCCGGCACAGGGCCCAGACCGCGTTGTGGTCGGACAGCTCCGCGCCGGTGAACGCCGCCAGCGCCGAGCCGGGGCGGGCATAAGTGAGATCCTCCCGGGCGGTGGAAATCATGCGGCTCTCCTCCGCGGAGAGGCCCCTCAGCAAAATCCAGTCCAGCCGAAGCGGGAGGAAATCCCCTCCGGGCAGGGGCTTGCGCCGGGTCAGCCTCGGTTCCTCCGGCACGATCTGATAGCCCGCTTCCGCCGCCACGGGCAGCAGCGCCTCATATTGGAAGACTTCCTCCAGACACCGGCGGCGCAGCGCGGGGCTTCCGGCAATCGCGCCGATGTCCTCCTTGTCCCGGCCGTCGAAGGTATTGGTGTTCAAATCACCGCCCAGGATCAGCGGCATGTCCGGGAGCTCCCGCTCCACGGCGTTCAGGATGGCCTCCATCTGGAGGCGGCGGCCCTCGCCGTGGGTGCGGTTCTCCAGATGGATGGACACGGCCCCCAGGGGACGCCCGCCCACATCCAGCTCGGCGAATACGGCCAGGCGGCCCCCGATGCGCTTTTGGCGGTCAAAGTACCAGTTGTACTGCTCCGGCAGGCGGATGACCCCGGCCTGGCGGATGGGCCAGCGGGAGAAGACGGCGTTTCCGTGGAAGCCCTTTTCATTCTCGTCGTTTACCAGCTCGATGAACTCCAGGCCCCAGGCGTAGTTCAGGCCGAAGCTCTCCGCCAGCGCCCTGGCGGTGTTCCGGTTGCCGGAGCGGGCGCAGCCGTCGTCCAGCTCATTGGCCAGGATCAGGTCGAAGGGCTGGACCGCAGGGCAGTCCCGCAGAAATTCCCCGATCTCCGCCAGGTGGACTCCCCGCTCCATGTTGAACATCAGCGCTCCCAGCGCCGGGGGGACCGTCTCCGGCGGAGGGGCAAAATTCCCGATCTCCGCCGTCCCGAACTGCGGGATTCGGGCCATGACCTCCTCCTGGGACCGCTGCTCCAGCAGCGCCCCCAGGGCCTTGCGCTCTTCCAATGGAATTCCCCGCATAGCGTTCACTCCTCTTTTCTTTTTTCCGGCAGGCGGCGCGAGCTCCGTTCCGGCCGATGCGCGTTTGCGTTTTCTATGAAGCCGCGCGCAGAAAGCCGCCTTGCGGCCCGCGCTGGCTATAACCTATCACAGGAACCGGAAACCGTCAATGCGGGAATCCAATTTTCGGCAATCACGCAGCCATCCATTCCCGCCGTCCTCCAGGGCCGGGAAGCCGGGAAGCGCACCGGCACGCGGAACCCGAATCGGCCCCCTGAATGAAAAAGTGCGAAAAAATTCCGCAGGGGACCACCTTCAAGAGGCGGCCCCTGCGTTATCCGCTGTCCGCGAAGGAGATCCGGCAGGAAGCCGTCCCGGCCCGCGCACCGAATCAGGAATGCTCAAACTCCTCCGCCGTCTTTTCCAGCAGCTCCCGGATGGGCAGGTGCTGGGGACAGGCCTTCTCACACCTGCCGCACTTGACGCAATCTCCGGCTTTTCCACCCCGCTTGGTGTGGACTTCCTTGTAATAATAGTCCGCATTCCAGTCGTGGTAGATCTGCTTGGTGTTCATGACCGCGAACAGGTCCGGGATGGAAATTTTCTGCGGGCACCCCTCCACGCAGTAGCGGCAGGCGGTGCAGGGGATCAGGCTCATGGAGCGGAACACCTCCCGCACCTTGCCGACGGCCTCCAGTTCGCACTGGTCCAAGGGCTGGAAATCCTTCATGAAGCGGATGTTCTCCTCCATCTGCTCCAGGCTGCTCATGCCGGAGAGGACCATCATCATGCCCTCAAACCCGGCGGCAAACCGGATGGCATAGCTGGCGGGGCTTCCGCCGTGAAGCGCGTCCAGGACCTCCGCCGCCTTTGGGGGCAGGCTGGCCAGATTGCCGCCCTTCACCGGCTCCATGACGCTGACCGGCTTGTGGAACCTCCGGCAGGCCTCATAGCATTTCCGGCTTTCCACGGCAGGGTCGTCGTAATCCACATAGTTGAATTGAATCTGGACGGCCTCGATCTGCGGGTACTCGGTCAAAATTTGTTCCAATACCGCCGCCCGGTCATGGAAGGAAATGCCGAAGTGGCGGATTTTCCCCTCCGCCTTCAGCTCCAGCGCCGTCTCATAGGCGCGGCACTTCTTGAAATGCTCGAAATTCTCCACGCTTTGGGCGTGCATCAGGTAGAAGTCGAAGTAGTCCACGCCGCAGTCCTCCAGCTGGCGCTGGAACAGGGGCCGGATCTCCGCCTCCGTCTTGAACAGATAGCCGGAGAGCTTGGTGGTCAGCACATAGCTCTCCCGGGGATAGCGGCTGGTGAGGCACTCCCGCAGGGCCGGCTCGCTCTTGCCGTCCAGATAGCCGTGGGCGGTGTCAAAGTAGTTGAAGCCGGCTTCCAGAAACGCGTCCACCATCCGGCAGGTCTGCGGGACGTCCACCTGGCCGTCCTTCATAGGCAGGCGCATCGCGCCGAAGCCAAAGTTCTTTTTGATTCTCTCCATATTGATTTCTCCTGTCATTCACGGCCTCAGCGGCCCGTAGAAATAGCCGGCAGCGGCCCCGGTTTTATGGCAGCCTGCCATACTGCCCGTCCTCCACCGCCTCGCACCATTCGGTATGTCCGCCCTCGCCGGGGACCTCTATGGCCAGATGCTGGAACCAGGAGTCCCTGGCCGCGCCGTGCCAGTGCCTGACCCCGGCGGGAATATTCACCACGTCCCCGGGGTGAAGCTCCCGCGCTTCCCGGTCCTGCTCCTGATACCAGCCCCGGCCGCTGACGCAGATCAGCATTTGCCCGCCACCGCTTGCGGCGTGGTGAATGTGCCAGTTGTTCCGGCATCCCGGCTCAAAGGTCACGTTGAACACCGGTGCCTGCCGGGTGGACAGCGGGGCGAGGTAGCTCTGCCCGGTGAAATACTGGGCGAAGGCGTCGTTTTTCTCTCCCACGGGGAAGAAGGACAGCCGGTTCGGGTCCACGCCGCCGTCCTCGCCGTAAACCTCCCGGATCAGCGGAAGGGTGCTCCATGCCTTGGGCCAGCCGCAGTAAAAGGCCAGCTGGGTCACGAGCTCCACGGCCTCCTGCCGGGTGACGCCGTGGGCCTTGCCGATTTCGAGGTGGGATTTGAGCTGGGGATACAGCCCCGCCGAGAACAGGGCCGCAATGGTGATCATACTGCGGTCGCGGAGGGAGAGCTGCTCTTCTCTTGACCAGACCTCTCCAAAGAGAATGTCGTCGTTCAGCTCCGCGAATTTCGGGGCGAGGTCGCCCAAATGGGTCCTTCCCGCCGTCTGCTTTTCTGCCATAATGACCTTTCCTTTCTAAGTGTTTTCTGCCCGTTTATCATACTGTCTGGAGTTCACTTCATGTCAAGAGTTTTTTGCGGGAAAGGATAAAAACGTTGTTCATCACGCAGAATTCGAACCAGTAGCGGGGAACCTCAAACAGGGAGCAGGCGATGGGGGCGCAGCCCTTGGCCTTGATGGCCTCGCAGTCGGTAAGGAACTGGTCCCAGGTGTAGTCCGGGCCTGCCAGTTGATGATCTCCAGGGTGTTGTTGAGGAAGTGGGGGTTGATATGGGCCTGAAGGGCCTTGATCTGGGCGTCCCGCCGGGCCAGCTCCCCCCGGCGGATGTGGGCCGCCCCCTCCATCAGGGCCTGGATGGGCCGGGAGATTTTCTGCCGGAAAAAGCGGAAGGTGAAACCCAGCAGCAGCAGGGACAGGGCCATGGCCCCCAGCAGCCAGGGGTAGGTCCGGAAGCCCGCCATCAGCACGCCGCGGTCCACCGCAGCCCGGCCCCGCAGCTCCGGGTCATAGGAGGGCGGGCGGGAAGCCTCCACAGCGCTCTCAACCCGGTCCGCCCCCAGCTGGAGGTTGAGCTGAAACTGCTCCGCGATGGACTGTCGGCTCCCCCGGCCCAGCACCGCCTCGGCGCACCAGGCCCAGGGGTTGGAGTGGGAGAAAATGGAGCCGTTTTCCTTCACGCCGGGGTAGACCCGGGTGATAAAGCCGATGGCGTCGTCGGGCACGGTGCAGGAGGGCGTGTCAAGCCGCAGGCCGAAGCCGGTATAGAGGTAGCGGTCCACCGCGTCCATGGCCTTTATGCCCCGCGCCCTGCCCGCCGCGCCGGAGAGCACCGCCCACACGTTGCTCTCCAGGTGGACCCGGCCCTCCTCGTCCGCGCGCGTGCCGATCTTCCGCCCGCCGGCGGTGATGCCCCGGAGGTACCAGTCCCCGTCCCACAGCTCCCTTTCGCAGGTATTGATAACGGCCTGCCTCATGGCCTGATAGCGGGCGGCGTCCTCTGTCCGGCCCAGGGTCCGGGCGGCGTCGGTAAAATAGCCCAGAGCCCACACATGGAGGAAGGGCACCATGGCGCTCTCCCCGCCCCCCCAGGTTCAGGCAGTCGTTCCAGTCCGCCCGCAGGCCGTGGACGATGCCGGCCTTGTCCGGAGCGGGGATGACCGTGGGGGACCTGTAGGCGGGCTTCTCAGGCTGGGGCTCAAACCAGGCCGGGTCAAAGAGGTGCAGGCCGTAGCCTTGGCTGGTCAGCCCCTGGAGGAGCTGCAAAATCCGCTTCCGGCACATTTCCGGGTTGGAGTGGGGGATGGTCATGGCGTCCTGCGCAGTGTCCCGATAGCCTAGGCCGGTGCGTCCCCCCACCTCGATGAAGGAGGCGAAGCGGGAGAACATCACATTGATTTCGCTCTGGTACAGGTTCCACACGTTGAGCATGGTATTCATATCCTCGTCCGGGGTGGATACCTGGAGCCTGGACAGCTTTTCCTCCCAGTATTGGGTCAGCCCGGCAAAGGAGGCGGCCACGGCGGAGAAGTCGCTGTACGTTTCCCGGGGCCAGCGCCAGCCTGCGGGACAAATCCCTGTCCCTGAAAGCCAAGGGCCTGCTGTCGCAGATTTTGTCACTCCCGGAAGATTGGGATTACACCCTGTCCGGCCTGTGCTATATCAACCGGGAGAGCAAGGACGCTATTCGTTCCGCCGTCAACGAATTGGAGCGGGCCGGGTACATCGAGCGCCACCAGACCACGGACGAAAGCGGCAAGTTCAGCAGCAACGAGTACATCATCCACGAACAGCCTGTTTCTTTGCCGCCGTCGTTGGATAAACCGTCGTCGGAAAACCCGACAACGGGAAAACCGACGTTGGAAAGTCCAACGCAATTAAATAAAGATAGAGTAACTAGGCCTTGTTTGAAAATTGGCGGAATACCGGATTGGGGCAGATTTTTTTGCCAGGCAAGGCGATTTGACGCGGGAATCCTGACGGATTTCAAGTCAAATCAACGCAGTCCTGGCGGAAAAAGATGCCCAAAGACGGCGCTTTGCCATTTTTCAAGCAAGGCCTAGTAGTTCACCAAGATAGGAAATAGAAATAGCGAAGAAGCGAGAAAT
>CAJTVF010000048.1 GCA_910579435.1 uncultured Oscillibacter sp. | reverse complement strand
AGCGGGAATTTATGGCGTGAAGCTGTGTGCGGGGATTTCATCAGTGGTTCCCTAGATTTGTTCTACCGGCAGGCCCTGTAAATAGCGCCGGACCACGTCGAGGGCGTGGTTCGCCGCCAGGCCCTGGATGCGGTCCCGCCTCCGGCGGCCCAGGTCCAGGCGGCGGCAGAAAGTTCCCTCCGGCGTGGCCAGGCCGATGTACACGATCCCCACGGGGACGCCTCGCTCGTCCGGGTCCGGTCCCGCCGCCCCGGTGACGGAGACCCCCAGGTCCGCCCCGGTAATCCGGCGGACCCCCTCCGCCATGGCCCGGGCGCACTCCTCTGAAACGGGGCCGTATGTATCCAGGACGTCCTGAGGGACGTGGAGCACCTCCGCCTTGACGCTGGTCCAGTAGCTGACCACGCCGCCCCGGTAAACGGCGGAGATTCCGGGGATGGCGGTGAGCCGCTGGGCAACCAATCCGCCGGTGCAGCTCTCGGCGGTGGCGAGGGTGAGCCCCCGGCGGATCAGATGGCCGTGGCAGCAGTCCGCCAGGTCGCCGCCGTCCGCGCCGTAGACGATGTCGCCCAGGGTTTCCAGAACCATTTGCCCCACGGGGGCCAGCATGGAATATGCCTCGTCCTCCGTGGCGGCCTTGGCCGTGGCCCGGAGGCGGACCTCACAGGGCTTGGCGTAGGTGGCCAGGGTGGGGTTGGTCATATGGGCCATTTTTTCATGGAGAAGCTGGTCGATGGAGCTCTCCCCCATGCCGAAGGTCATGATGTCCTGAGAGACGATGACCTCGTGGGAGAGCTTCCGCAGGTAGGGCTCCACGTGGCGGCGGAGCATGGTTTCCATCTCGTGGGGCGGGCCGGGGAGCATGAGGACGTGGACGCCGTCCGACTCGAAGGCACAGCCGGGGGCGGTGCCCACGGGGTTGTCGAAAACCACGCAGCCCTCGGGAAGCTCGGCCTGCTGGGTGTTGTTCTCCGGCATCGGGACGTGGAGGGCGGATTCGTAAAAGGACCGAATGTCCTCCAGGATATCCGGGTGGAGGACCAGGGGTTTTCCGAAGGATTCGCAGATGGTCTGCTTGGTGAGATCGTCGTAGGTGGGGCCCAGGCCGCCGGTGGTGATGAGGACGTCCGCCCGGCGGCGGGCGATGGACAGGGCCTCCTTGAGGCGCTCCGGGTTGTCGCCTACCACGGTGTGCCAGAAGACGTTGACGCCCAGGGCGGAGAGGCTCTGGCTCAGGACCTGGGCGTTGGTGTTGGCAATGTTGCCAAGCAGTAGTTCGGTGCCTACGGCGATGAGTTCGGCGGTATGAGACATGGCGGGCTCCTTTTTTTCCCTGTCAGGGGGATTTTACTTGCCCTTCGGGCGGGGGTGTATTGGACCAGCCGTCATCATGGCTGTTGACTTTCCCGCCCGTTAGGGCGAGTACCAGCTTATGGTTTGACCCAAACCCATTCCTCCCCCTCCAGGGAGCGGGCCGTCAGGCCCTCTATATCCAGCTTGGCCTCCGCCGCGCGGACGTCCTCCAGCTTGGGCCGGGTGGCGGGGTGCCGGGGGGTGAAGACTGTGCAGCAGTCCTCATAGGGCAGGATCGATGTGTCGTAGGTGCCAATCTCCCTGGACATGCGGATGATCTCCACTTTGTCCATGCCGATGAGGGGCCGGAGGACGGGCATTTCCGTCACGCCGTCCGTGACGGCCAGGGCCATCATGGTCTGGCTGGCTACCTGCCCCAGGGATTCGCCGGTGATCAGGGCCTTGGCTCCCGCCCGCTTGGCAATGGCCTGGGCCAGGCGCATCATGAAGCGGCGCATGATGAGGGTGAAGTACTCCTCGGGGCAGTTCTTCCGGATCTCCTCCTGAATCTCCGTGAAGGGCACAATGTGTACCCGGAGACGGCCGCAGTAGGCCGTCAGCAGATGCGCCAGCTCCAGCACCTTGTCCTGCGCCTGCTGGGAGGTGTAGGGCGGGGAGACGAAGTGGACCATCTCCAGCTCTACGCCCCGCCGGGCCATCATCCAGGAGGACACCGGGCTGTCCAGCCCGCCGGACAGGAGGCTGACGGCATGGCCCCCCATGCCCACGGGGAGGCCCCCCGCCCCGGGGACGGCGGGGGCGTGGATGTAGGCGTGCTTTTCGCGGATCTCCACGTGGACCGTCAGGTCCGGGTTATGGACGTCCACCGCCACATGGGGGAACGCCTCCGCCAGCTCGCCGCCCACGGCCTGGGAGACCTGGATGGAGTTCAGGGGGTAGTTTTTATCCGCCCGCTTGCTTTCCACCTTGAAGCTCTTTGCCGAGGCGAAGGCGTCCGCCAGGTAGTCCTTGGCCGTCTCCACAATGGCCTCCACCGTCTTTTCACAGGGCGCCGCCCGGGCGACGCTGACCACGCCGAACACCTGCCGGGCGGCGGCGTAGGCCGCTTCCATGTCGCAGGTTTCCGTGGTGGGCTCGGCGTAGATGGTGCTCTGACGGATATAGACCTGGAAGCTGCCGCAGGATTTCAGGCGGCGGGCCGTGTTGGCCACCAGCCGGTCCTCAAAGGAGCGGCGGTTTTGACCCTTGAGGACTACCTCGCCTAATTTCAGGAGAAACATTTCGTTTTGCCGCATGGAATCATCCTCCGTAGATGTTAAATTTACGGGTGCTATTATAGCGTATTTGGGGCGGAAGAAAAAGGGGGTTTTCCGAAATTCTTGCAATTTTATTCCTGGTCCAATATAATGGATTCATTCGATGGAGGGAGGGGGCGCAATGAAGAAAAAAATGGGCCGTCCGGCTGGGGATGCTGCTGGCCTGGGCGGCTCTGCTGTGCTGGCTGACGGTCAGGACCGGAGACGTCCCAGCGCTGCTGGGGGGAAATCTGGTCAGCTTTTTGCCGTCTTATTGGTTCACGGTCACTGCGAAATGGAGAAGTGGAGCTGGCGCTTCAAACCGTTCGCCGCTCCGGGATTTTTAAGGAAGCACTGATTAAATCCCCGCACACAGCTTCACGCCATAAATTCCCGCTGGACTGCGTTAGAAAATCTTGAAATCCGTCAGGATTCCTGCGGTTTTCTTCCTTGCCAGCAGAAATTTCTGGCGCAAATCTGCACATGTTGATTTAATCAGTGCTTCCTTAAAGGCGGTATCCATTGCCGTACTGCTGGGCCAGGGAGTTCTGCTCTGGTTTTTCATTGTTCGGAAAAGGCGCTTAGGCCTTGTTTGAAGAATGGCAAAACGCCGTCTTTGGGCATCTTTTTCCGCCAGGACTGCGTTGATTGGACTTGAAATCCGTCAGGATTCCCGCGTCAAATCGCCTTGCCTGGCAAAAAAATCTGCCCAAACCCGGCATTCCGCCAATTTTTAAACAAGGCCTAAAGAAAACATAAGGAGGAAGCCCTATGAAAATCGCTGCCATCAACGGAAGCCCCCGCAAAAACGGAAACACAGCCCTCTGCCTGGAGGCCGCCGGAAAAGAGATTCGGGCCGCCGGCGTGGAGTTCCAGGTCTTTCAGCCCGGGGCCAAGGTGCGGCCCTGCATGGCCTGCTACCACTGCCTGAACACCGGAAGCCTCCGCTGCGTCCAGGACGGGGATGGGGTGAACGAGATCATCGCCGCCTGTATCGAGGCCGACGGCATTCTCCTGGCCTCCCCGGTGTATCACGGAGGCATCGCCGGGGGCATGAAGTGCGTGCTGGACCGCCTGATGCTGGCGGCGGGCTGCGGCGTGAACCAGCTCCGCCACAAGGTGGGCGGGGCCCTGTGCACCCTGCGCCGCAGCGGCGGCATGGAGACCTACCAGCAGCTGCTGGGGACCATGGACGCTATGGAGATGATTTTGATGACCTCCGACTACTGGGGCGTGGTCCACGGGGCGGATCCCGGCGAGGCCGCCCGGGACGAGGAGGGCATGGCCGTGGCCGCCCGGCTGGGGCGGAATATGGCTTGGATGGTCAAGGTGCTTCATGAGACGGCGGTCCCCGCCCCGGAGGCGGCACAGCGGCCTATGATGAACTTTATACGGTGAGCCGAGATACGAGGCGGCCCGCTTGCGCGGGCCGCCTTTTTTACGGCCTCAGCCCCCCGGAGGAGGAAGAGCTGGAGGACCTTCTCCGCCAAACGGAGCTCCCGGGGCGTAAGCCCCGCAGAGCCGCGTTCAGAGACCCCGTGTCCGCCTCGCCGCTCTCCTCGATCTGCCGGTAGTACCCGGCACCGAAATCCGAAAGCTCCGCAAACTGCTCCCGGGTCAGTCCGGCGTCCTTTTGAAGCTGGTGGTCAACATTGATATAGTCAATATAGTTGAAAAGGAGTGTTTACTCCTTTTCAACCGGCGGACCGCAGGTCCGCCGAGGCGCAAGGCAGCCTATGCGTTTCCTATGAAGTTCACCACAGAAAGCCGCATTCGCGGCCCACAGCGCGGTATACCCGCGCTGTGTTGAAAAGAATCCATTGGATTCTTTTCAATTGTGGTAACTTTAATGCTGGCCTCCAGGTCAATGTTCTGCCGGGTGAGGCCGCAGAACTCTGAAATACGCAATCCGGTGCCCGGGAGTATTAAGAACCTGTATTCACAACCGCTGAACGCCGCCTGGCCGGTCTTTTTCCCGTCAGACCGCGTCGGTTTCCCTTGCAATCCGTCAGGATTGCTGCGGAAAATCTCCTTGCCTGACGGGAAAAATCCTCATCCTTCCGGCATCCCTCGGTTATGAATACAGGTTCTAAGGAAACACTGATTTAATCCCCGCACACATCTTTACGCCATAAATTTCCGCTGATCTGCGTCAGAAAATCTTGAAATCCGCCAGGATTTCTGCGATTTTCTTCCTTGCCAGCGAAAATTTCTGGCGCAAATCTGCACACGTTGATTAAATCAGTGCTTCCTTAAAATCTCGTCATAATATGATCTGCATACCTTGTCTGTCTGGAGGAAATCCAGCAGATTTTTTTCTTGTACAGCAGACAGGGGCGTTTTGACCTCCGTGTCGATCAGAATCACATCGGTCAATTGAAAATCAAAGGGGTTCTTACGGATATAATCATCGGAAATCGCGGTGTAAAATACGGCTTTCGAGCAACATTTATGATGAACAAGCGTAAATCAATAGGTTCCCCGAAGTGCTCACGCACTCCGGGGAACCGTTTTGCTGGGGTCAGCGGCCCTTCCCGTGGCGGTCCAGCCATCTACATATGTAGTAAGGCGATGCCCGCAGCCAGCGACACAAGGAAACTTGTGAGGATATGCGTCCCGCCCCTTCCTGCTGCCAGGAGGGCAGCAGAGCCATTATATCCGATTTCGACAAGCGCGGCAAGAAATCCCGGCAAAATTTGCCGCCCTCCCAGCGGCATTCTTGTGCATTCCGCCAGTTGCATAAATATTCACCTTGGTTGTATAATCTACACATCATTAAACACAATGGAGGTGCAGTCATGAAAATGAACATCAAAAAAGTCGTCCTCGCCTATTCCGGCGGGCTGGATACATCCATCATTATCCCCTGGCTGAAGGAGAACTACGGCGACGTGGAAATCATCGCCGTGGCCGGGGACGTGGGCCAGGAGCAGGAGCTGGACGGCCTGGAGGAAAAGGCCCTCAAGACCGGGGCCAGCAAGCTGTATATCGCGGACCTCACCGACGAAATGGTGGATGAGGTGATCATCCCCTCCCTGAAAATGGGCGCCAGCTACGAGCAGTACTTATTGGGCACGGCCTTCGCCCGGCCCATCATCGCCCGGAGCCTGGTGGAGATTGCAAAAAAAGAGGGCGCGGACGCCATCGCCCACGGCTGCACCGGCAAAGGCAACGACCAGGTGCGGTTTGAGCTGGCCATCAAGCGCTTCGCCCCGGATATGACCATCATCGCCCCCTGGCGGGAGTGGGACATCAAGGGCCGGGACGAGGAGATCGACTATGCCGAGGCCCACAAGGTTCCCCTGAAGATCAGCCGGGAGACCAACTACTCCAAGGACAAGAACCTCTGGCACCTGAGCCACGAGGGCCTGGACCTGGAGGACCCCGCCAACGAGCCCCAGTATGAGAAGGAGGGCTTTCTGGAGATGGGGGTCAGCCCCATTTCCGCGCCGGACGCTCCGGCTTACGTGACCATCGACTTTGAAAAGGGCGTGCCCGTGGCGGTGGACGGCGAAAAAATGAAGGCCAGCGACATCATCCGGAAGCTCAACAAGCTGGGCGGAGAGAACGGCATCGGCCTTCTGGACATCGTGGAGAATCGGTTAGTCGGCATGAAGGACCGGGGCGTGTACGAGACCCCGGGCGGCACGATTCTGTATAAGGCCCATGAGTGCCTGGAAATGATTACGGTGGATAAGGACACCGCCCACATGAAGAGCAAGCTGGCGGTGGACTTTGCGGACCTGGTATACAACGGCAAGTGGTTCACCCCCCTGCGGGAGGCCCTCAGCGCCTTTGCCGACAAGACCCAGGAGCACGTGACGGGCTCTGTGAAGCTGAAGCTGTACAAGGGCAACATGATCACGGCGAGCATCACCTCCCCCGAGAGCCTGTACTCCGAGGAGCTGGTGACCTTCAACGAGAGCGCCTACGACCAGACCAACGCCACGGGCTTCATCAACCTGTGGGGGCTCCCGGACACAGTACTGGCTCTGCGGGAGCAGGGGAAGCTGTAATAAAGAGGGGGATTCCGTCCCCCCTTTAGATCCCCCCCGCCAGTCTGCGGACTGGCGAGCACGCCTTGGGCGGCCGTTAGCAGCTATGCTGCTTTACGGATGCTGCATGCCCCTTGCGGGTGCAAGGCGCACAAGTCAAGGAATGTTTGCGGCGCACATGTCGCCGCAGACATGATTTCATTTTTGGAAAGGCGGACATCCCATGAAACTTTGGGGCGGACGGTTCAGCAAGGAGACGGATTCCCTGGCCAACGATTTCCAGTCCTCCATTCACTTTGACCAGCGGCTCTACCGGGAGGATATCCAGGGAAGCCTTGCCCATTCGGAGATGCTGACGGCCCAGGGGGTCATCTCCCAGGCGGATAAGGACGCGATCCGGAAGGGCCTGACGGAAATCCTGGCGGATATCGAGGCGGGAAAGGTGGAGTTCTCCCCGGCCAACGAGGATATCCACATGAATATCGAGGCCCTGCTGACCCAGCGCATTGGCGAAGCGGGGAAGCGCCTCCACACCGCCCGCTCCCGGAACGACCAGGTAGCCCTGGATTTCCGGCTGTACGTGCGGAAGGAGATCGGGACCGTTATTGGGCAGCTGCTGGACCTGGAGAAGGTCCTGTGCGCCCAGGCGGGCAGGCACCAGGGCTCCGTCATGCCGGGCTATACCCACTTGCAGCGGGCCCAGCCCGTGTCCTTCGCCCAGCACCTGCTGGCCTATGCCGCCCAGTTCTCCCGGGACGTAACCCGGCTGGAGGACTGCCGCAAGCGGCTGAACGAGTGCCCCTTGGGCTCCGGGGCCCTGGCGGGGACCACCTACCCCATCGACCGCTTTCAGACGGCGGCGGCCCTGGGCTTTGACCGCCCCTGCGGCAACTCCATGGACGGCGTCAGCGACCGGGACTACGCCCTGGAGCTGCTGAGCGATCTGTCCATTTTGATGATGCACCTCAGCCGTTTCGCCGAGGAGGTCATCCTCTGGTGCAGCTGGGAGTTTAAATTCGTGGAGCTGGACGAGGCGTATTCCACCGGCTCCAGCATCATGCCTCAGAAGAAGAACCCGGACATGGCGGAGCTGGTCCGGGGCAAGACGGGCCGGGTCTACGGCGATTTGATGGGCCTTCTCACGGTGATGAAGGGCCTGCCCCTGGCCTATAACAAGGACATGCAGGAGGACAAGGAGCCGGTGTTCGACGCCCTGGACACCGTGGAGCTGTGCCTTCCGGTGTTCACAGGGATGATCGAGACCATGACGGTCCTCCCGGAGAATATGCGCAAGGCGGCGGGCCGGGGCTTCATCAACGCCACGGACTGCGCCGACTACCTGACCAAGAAGGGCATGCCCTTCCGGGACGCGTACACCGCCGCGGGACAGCTGGTGGCCTCCTGCGCCGCCCAGGGGAAGACTCTGGAGGAGCTGGCCCTGGAGGAGCTGCAAGCCGTCTCCCCCCTTTTTGGGGAGGACGTCTACGAGGCTTTAAAGCTGGAAAACTGCATGGCCCTCCGGCGGAGCTTCGGCGGCCCGGCGGAGGGGGAGACGGCCCGGCAGATTCAGGAGATTGAGGCGTTCCTCCGGGCCCGGAGCGAATAAAAGGGAGGCGGTCCCATGAAACCAAAGGTGTATATCGACGGCAAGGAGGGCACCACCGGCCTCCAGATTTACGACCGCCTGGCGGCCCGGGAGGACATCGACCTCCTCCTCATCAGCGAGGACAAACGCAAGGACCCGGCGGAGCGGAAAAAATTCCTCAATGCGGCGGACCTGGTGTTCCTCTGCCTGCCGGACGCCGCCGCCGTGGAAGCGGTGAGCCTGATAGAAAACGGCCAAACCCGGGTGATTGACTGCTCCACCGCCCACCGGACGGCGGAGGGCTGGGTCTACGGCTTCCCGGAGCTGTCCAGGCAGCGGGAGGCCATTCGAACGGCGTCCCGGGTGGCGAATCCGGGGTGTTATGCCACAGGCTTCCTCTCGCTGGTCCGGCCCCTGGTGGAGAAGGGGGCGCT
Source organism: uncultured Oscillibacter sp. (assembly GCA_910579435.1). Classification (GTDB taxonomy): domain Bacteria; phylum Bacillota; class Clostridia; order Oscillospirales; family Oscillospiraceae; genus Oscillibacter. The sequence goes on along the minus strand of CAJTVF010000048.1, from coordinate 9,970 downwards.
GTCCCCCAAGGCCCGGCTGGCCTGCCACGCCCTGTCCGGCTATACGGGCGCGGGGAAAAAGGCCATCGCCCAGTATACCGGCCCGAATCGGGAGAGGGAGCTGGAGAGCCCCCGTCATTACGCTGTGACCCTGTCCCACAAGCATCTTCCGGAGATGGCGGCTGTGGCCGGCCTGGAGCGCCCGCCCCTGTTTACGCCCATGATCTGCGATTATCCCCAGGGAATGGTGGTCACCGTCCCGCTGTGGGCGGAGGAGCTGGAGGGTGCGCAGTCTATCGAAAGCCTGCGGGCGCTGTACGCGGACTACTATGCAGGCAGTCCCGTGGTGACCCTCCGTCCCGCCGATGCGCCCTCCTGCGGCTTCATCGGCGCCAACAATCTGGCCGGGACGGACGGCTTGCAGATTTTTGTCAACGGAAACCGCCGGCAGCTGATGCTGTCCGCCCGTTTGGACAACCTGGGCAAGGGCGCCAGCGGCGCGGCGGTGCAGAATATGAATCTGATGCTGGGCTTCGAGGAAACCATGGGCCTGGAACTCTAAGAAAGTGCGAGGAACGGATATGCTGAACTTCATTGACGGCGGCGTCTGCGCCGCCCAGGGCTTCCGGGCCGCAGGGGTCCACGCGGGGGTCAAGACCCACGCGGAATGGAAAAAGGACGTGGCCCTCATCGTCTCCGACGTGGACTGCGCGGCGGCGGCGGTGTTTACGAAGAACGTGGTCAAGGCCGCCCCCATTCACGTGGACCTTCTGCATTTGGCGGACGGTAAGGCCCGGGCTATCATTGCCAACAGCGGAAACGCCAACGCCTGCGCCCCCCAGGGGGAGGAAAACGCGGAGCGCATGTGCGCCGCCGCCGCCAGGGCCATTGGCTGCCGGCCGGAGGACGTGCTGGTGAGCTCCACCGGCGTCATTGGCCAGCGGATCAACGTGGAGGCTATTGAAAAGGCCGTACCGGCCCTCTGCGCCGCCCTGGAGCGGTCGGCGGAGGCCAGCGACGCGGCGGGCCACGCCATCATGACCACCGACACCGTGAAAAAGGAAGCGGCGGTGGAAACCACCGTGGGGGGCAGGACCGTCCGCATAGGAGGCATAGCCAAAGGCAGCGGCATGATCCACCCCAACATGGGCACCATGCTCTGCTTCCTCACCACCGACTGCGCCATTTCCCCGGCGATGATCAAGGCCGCCCTGCTGGAGACGGCGCGGGTCAGCTTCAACCGCATCAGCGTAGACGGGGATACCTCTACCAACGACACCTGCTGCGTCCTGGCCAACGGCCTGGCGGGGAATGAGATCATTACCGCCGGGGGCCCGGACTACGACGCGTTCCTGGCGGCGCTGAAAGCCCTGTGCGCCGAGCTTGCCAAGAAGATGGCCTCCGACGGCGAGGGGGCCCGGCACCTCATCACCTGCACCGTCCAGGGAGCGAAATCCGAGCAAAGCGCCGAGACCATCGCCAAGTCCGTGGTCTCCTCCACGCTCACCAAGGCGGCCATTTTCGGCGCGGACGCCAACTGGGGCCGGGTGCTGTGCGCCATGGGCTACTCCGGGGAGGAGTTCGACCCGGAGCGGGTGTCCGTCCATTTCGCCAGCGCCGCCGGGGAGATCGCGGTCTGCGCCGATGGCCGGGGCCTGGACTTCGACGAGGACCTTGCCAAGAAGATTCTGACGGAGCACGACGTGGAAATCCGCATCGCCATGGGCGAGGGCTCCGGGGACTGCACCTGCTGGGGCTGCGACATCACCTACGACTATATCAAAATCAATGGAGACTACCGGACGTAAGAGGAGGTCCTCGTGATTTTGATAATAGGTTTTCTGTTTCTTGCCGCCGCGCTTCTGGGCATTGCGGCCTTTCATATTTCTGCGTGGTGTCTAAACAGTCGGCTGAACATCCTGGTATATTTTGTCTTGGCTGTCCTGGGGGCTGGAACTGTCTATGGCCTCTTGCGCTTAAACGGGGTCATCGTTTTTCCCGGCGGCCACACCTGGTCCGTGGACTTTTTCGACGCCTCCTGGCGGGATGACGGAGTCCGGTTCCTCGTTCTTTTCGGTGGGACTTTTTCGGGTACAGCCGCCGCCCTGTTCCCCAGGCGGAATATGGACGGCGGTTCCTCAGGCGCTCAAATTAAAGAAAAGACGTGATTCATATGTCCTCTCATGAACAGCAGGCCCAGACCCTGATCGAGGCCCTGCCTTATATTCAGAAATTTACCGGCAAGACCATTGTGGTCAAATACGGCGGCAACGCCATGATCTCCGACGAGCTGCGCCGGGCCGTGATGAGCGACGTTATTCTTCTAAATCTGGTGGGCATCCGGGTAGTGGCCGTCCACGGCGGCGGGCCGGAGATTTCCGCCATGCTGAAAATGATTGGTCACGAGTCCAAATTTGTGGACGGCCTGCGCTACACGGACGTCACCACCATGGATATCGTCCAGGCCGTCCTCTGCGGCAAGGTCAACAAGGACTTGGTGTCCCAGCTGGGCCGACTGGGGGGCCGGGCCGTGGGCCTGTGCGGCATGGACGGCCAGCTGTTCCAGGCGGAGCAGATGGACGAGAAATACGGCCTGGTGGGCCGGATCACCGGGGTGAACCCCGAGCCGGTGAAAAACGCCCTGGAGCACGGCTATATCCCCATCGTCTCCACCGTGGCCCAGGGAGTGGACGCAGACACGGCCTACAACATCAACGCGGACACCGCCGCCGCCAAGCTGGCGGAGGCCCTGGGAGCGGAGAAGCTGATTCTGCTTACCGACGTCCGGGGACTCCTCCGGGACCCCAAGGACGAGAGTACCCTCATCCACGTGGTCCGTACCCGGGAGGTCCCGGCCCTGGTGGAGGAGGGAATTATCTCCGGCGGCATGATCCCCAAGATGCAGTGCTGTGTGGACGCCATCCACGGCGGCGTGGAGCGGGTCCATATTCTGGACGGCCGCATCCCCCATTCCATCCTCATTGAGCTGCTCTCCGACGAGGGCATCGGCACCATGATGAAAAAGGAGGAGACCCTATGACTTCCGAGGCCATCAAGGGCTTGACCCATCAGCATATTATGAATACCTACGGCCGTTTCCCCGTGGCCCTGGACCACGGCGAGGGGGCCACCCTCTACGACCCGGAGGGCCGGGCGTACATCGACTTCACCAGCGGCATCGGCGTCACCGCCCTGGGCTATGGAAATCCCCTCTGGGCGGAGGCGGTCGCGTACCAGGCGAAGAAGCTGAACCATGTGTCCAACCTCTTTTACACGGAGCCCCCCGCCCGGCTGGCGGAGGTCCTCTGCCAGCGCACCGGCGCGAGCGCCGTCTTTTTCGCCAACGGAGGCGGCGAGGCCAACGAGGGCCTGATTAAGCTGGCCCGGAAGTACAGCTTCGACAAATACGGCCAGGGCCGCAGCACCATCATCACGCTCCAAAACTCCTTCCACGGCCGGACCATCACCACGCTGAAGGCCACGGGCCAGGACGTGTTCCACAACTACTTCTTCCCCTTCACCGAGGGCTTCCGCTACGCCCCGGCCAACGACCTGGAGGCGTTGAAGGCCCAGGACCAGGGCGACGTCTGCGCCGTCATGGTGGAGCTGGTCCAGGGGGAGGGCGGCGTCCTGCCGCTTGACAAGGAGTATGTAAAGGCCGTGGAGGCCCTCTGCGCGGAAAAGGACTGGCTCCTCCTGGTGGACGAGGTGCAGACCGGCATAGGCCGGACGGGCACGCTGTTCGCCTTCCAGCAGTACGGCATTCTTCCCGACGCGGCGAGCTTTGCCAAGGGCATCGCCGGGGGCCTGCCCATGAGCGGCATCCTGGCCAACGAAAAGTGCAGGGACGTGCTGGGCCCGGGCATGCACGCCACCACCTTCGGCGCGAATCCCGTCTGCGCCGCCGCGGGCCTGGTGGTGCAGGAGATTCTCAGCGACGAATTCCTGAAAGAGGTCCGCGGGAAAGGCGAGTATCTCCGCCGGGGCGTCGAGGCGCTGAACCTCCCCTGCTTCGGAAAGACGAGGGGTTTGGGGCTGATGATCGGCATTGAGGTCCGGGAGGGCTGGACCAATAAGGATATCGCGAACAAACTCATTGAAAACGGCCTGCTGATTCTCACCGCCGGTCCGGGCATGCGGCTTCTGCCGCCGCTGGTCATCACCAAGGACGAAATGGACAAGGGCCTGACGATCATGAAGCAGACCCTCGGCTGAGAGAAAGAGAGGACGAGATGGAAAAGCATTTTTTGAAGCTGCTGGACTTTACCCCGGCGGAAATCCAGCAATTCCTGGACACGGCGGCGGACCTGAAGGCGAAGAAAAAGGCGGGTGTTCCCCACAGGTATCTGGAGGGGAAAAACGTGGCCCTGATTTTTGAAAAGACCTCCACCCGGACCCGCTGCGCCTTTGAGGTGGCGGCGCAGGACCTGGGGATGGGCAGTACTTACCTGGGGCCCACCGGCTCCCAGATTGGCGTGAAGGAGTCCATTGCCGACACCGCCCGGGTGCTGGGCCGGATGTACGACGGCATCGAGTACCGGGGCTTTGGCCAGTCCATCGTGGAGGAGCTGGCGGCTCATGCCGGGGTCCCCGTGTTCAACGGCCTCACCGACGAGTTCCACCCTACCCAGATCCTGGCGGACTTCCTGACCGTTCAGGAGCACTTCGGGAAGCTGAAGGGCGTGAAGCTGGTCTACCTGGGGGACGCCCGGTTCAACATGGGCAGCTCTCTCATGGTGGGCTGCGCCAAAATGGGCATGCGCTTCGCGGCCTGCGCGCCGAAAGCCTACATGCCGGATCAGGCCCTGATTGATACCTGCCAGGCCATCGCTAAAGAGACCGGCGCGGTTCTGGAATTCATCGAGGACCCCATGGAGGCGGTGAAGAGCGCGGACGTGCTCTATACCGACGTCTGGGTTTCCATGGGCGAGCCGGCGGAGGTCTGGGCGGAGCGCATCGCCGCCCTGGGCCCCTATCAGGTGACGAAAGCCCTGATGGACGCGGCGGGCCCCCAGTGCCGCTTCATGCACTGCCTCCCCGCCTACCACGACCACAAGACAACGGTGGGCAGGGAAATGGGCGAGCGCTTCGGCCGGGAGGCCATGGAGGTGACGGACGAGGTGTTCGAGTCCCCTCAGTCCATCGTCTTCGACGAGGCGGAGAACCGGATGCACACCATCAAGGCCGTCATGTACGAGCTGATGAAATGACAGCGGAGAGCGGCGGTTTCCAAAACCGCCGCTCAATTTCTTTAAGGAACCACTGATGAAATCCCCGCACACAGCTTCACGCCATAAATTCCCGCTGGACTGCGTCAGAAAATCTTGAAATCCGTCAGGATTCCCGCGATTTTCTTCCTTGTCAGCAGAAATTTCTGGCGCAAATCTGCACACGTTGATTTAATCAGTGCTTCCTTAAGGATATTTCAACATCGCCGGGAGGGGAAATTCATGGAGCTGCAAACAGATCTCGCGGCCCTGCGGGAAACCTATCAGAAGATTATGGCGAAATTTACCTGTCAGGGCAGGGAGCCGGAGGCGAAGGAGCGTCTGCGGCATTTGTTCCACAACCAAATGACCTTTGTGTCATCCCTGGCTCCCGAGCCAGGGGACTGGAACGCCTGGACGGAGGAATGTATCCGCAGCGCGGACTGGCCCGGGCTGTGCCAGGTAATCAACCAGCGGAGCAAGAGCGCCATGATGCCCGTTATATACGGCGGGTACACCTACGAAAAGAATGTCCACTGCGCCCTGGAGTGCCTCCTCTGCGGGAATGTCCAGGCCATGGAGCGCATCCTGCCCCCGGAGCTTGCCCAGGTGCAGAACTGCCACGACCCCTTTTTCCCCGCCGCCGCCCATGTGCTGATCGGGCTGTGGTACAGGGATGGGGCCGTGCTGGAATGGGCCGTCCCCGAGGCGGAGCGGTTCCTGGAGCGGAAGAAGTCCACCCGGCTGGAAAAGGGCATGGTCTCCTTTCTGCTGGACCTGGTAAGCGGCGACGTGGGCAAGGGCGGCGAGGACCTGCTTGCGGTATGCAAGGGCTATCCCAGGGACAAGAAATACGTGCTGGGGGCCCGGCCCTTCTGCACCTTTGCCCACGGGCTGTACTGCCTGGCCCAGCTCCTGCTGCCGGAGGATACGTTCCAGGCCCTTCCAATGCCGGAGCATAAAACCTTTCTCCCCGAATTCGCCCTGTGGCGGCGGGAGCATCCGGAGCCGGACCGTTCCCTCTGGTTCCGCTATCCGGAGGACATGGCCCTGCTCAACGAGATCTATGCCGCGCCCCCGGCCAGGCTGGTCCTTTGGGCGCCGGACGATCAAAAGCAGGAGTGGCTCGCGCATGGCGTCAAGTGGGTGGACGGGTATGTGGACGAGCTTTGGGCTATGGGAATCGGCAAAGAGTGAAGCCCCCTGGAAGGATTCGGCCCGCCGCTTCTCTTTTTCCGGTTCAGGTATAAATTTCCCCCGCCTCTGGAAAACTGGAAGTATCAATTTGCAGGAGGCATATACACAAGATGGTGAAAGGTATTTCCAGACGGGTGGTCGTGGTGGACTCCCCGGACCAGCGGTTTTTCGAACAGGCAATTTTTATTGTGCGGAACGACGCCGCCGGGGAGGGAGTCACCTCCCGGGAGCTGGTGGAGGAGGCCCGCCGGGTGGCCCGGAATTACGCCGTGGGAGACCACGGAAGGTTCAGCCGGGCCTGGCGGGATTTGAGCCCGGCGGTCTACACCCTCATGGGCGCGGCGGCCATCGGCCTGCTGTGGCTGATTGTCGCGCTGATTTGAACAGGGACCCCTCCTTTCCGAGACGGGAAGGAGGGGGGCGTGCGGGGAACCCGGGAAGGGCTCCCCGCACTATTTTCATCGGAAGCCTTCAAAACAAAATTCTGAAAACATCAAGCCGGCGAAAACGCGTTTTCGCCAGCTTGCGCCGCCAAGGCGATTCCTCTTACAGGGAAATCACCTTGGTAGCCACGGCCTCCTGAAAGGCCCGGTCATGCTCCACGAAGATCATGGTGGGAGCGAAGTTCCGCAGCAGCTCCTCGATCTGGAGGCGGGAGTCGATGTCCACAAAGTTCAGCGGCTCGTCCCAGACATACAAATGAGCCTGCTCGCAGAGACTGGCGGCGATAAGGGCCTTCTTCTTCTGTCCGCCGGAGAAGTCCTCCAGGTTCCGCCCGAACTGCTCCCGGGAAAAGCCCAGCTTCCGCAAAATGGCCTTGAACAGGCTCTCGCCGATCCCCCGCTCCAGGATGAAGTCCCCCAGGGAGCCCCGGAGAAAGGAGGCGTCCTGGGGCACATAGGAGACCTGCAGGCCCGGGGCCAGGGACAGTTCTCCGCCATGGCGGATCTCCTGACCCATCAGCAGCTTTAGAAGGCTGCTCTTCCCGCTGCCGTTCCGGCCCTCCAGGGCCGCCCGCTCACCCTGCTCCACAGCGAAGCGCAGAGGCCCGCAGACCTTCCGGTCCCCGTACCACAAGTCCAGCTCTGAGCAGGAAACCAAGCGCCTGGCATGGTGGGTCAGGGGGGAGAGCTTCAGCGCCTCCATGGCCTCCCGGTTCTGGAGAAGCCCCTGCTTTTCCTCCAGGGCCTTCTCCTGCCGGGCCTCCAGGGACTTGGCCCGCTTCATCATCTTGGCGGACTTGTGGCCCACGAAGCCCTTGTCATAGGCGCCGGTTTTGGACGCCTCCACCCGGTCGGACCAGACGGAGGTCCGCCGGGCGGCCTTTTGGAGCCGCCGCACGTCCTTCCGGAGGCGCTCGTCTTTGGCCTCTTCGAACTGCTGCGCCCGGTCGAAGTTCTCCTTCCAGGAGCTGTAGTTTCCCGCCTGAACCTGAATGTCCGCCCGGTTCAGGGCCAGGATGTGGTCCACGCAGCCGTCCAGGAAACGGCGGTCATGGGACACCAGGATAAAGCCCCGCTGCCGCCGGAGGTAAGCTGAAACCAGCTCCCGCCCATGGGCGTCCAGGTGGTTGGTGGGCTCGTCGATGAGAGGAAGGCGCCCCTCCCGGAGGAACAGGACCGCCAGAAGGGCCTTGGTCCGTTCCCCGTTGGAGAGGGTGGAAAAGGGCCGCCACAGGGCCTCTTCCTCCACCCCCAGGAGGCCCAGCTCCTTGGGGAAGCGCCAGCTCTCCGCCTCCGGGCAGAGGTCCTCCAGCACCTCCGCGGTCAGCCGCTCCGGCTCCGGGACGGGACTGGGGAAATAGTCGAAGGATTCTGAGGAAATGAGACTGCCCTCATGGGGATATTCCCCCATCAGCAGCCGCAGCAGGGTGGTTTTTCCCCGGCCGTTCCGCCCCGTGAGGCCCAGCCGCCAGCCGGTGTCGATTTGAAACGAGGCATTCTCGAACACGGGGTCGGGACTTCCGGGATAGGAAAAGGTCAGGCCATCCGCCTGGATCATAGACATACGCGTCATCTCCTTGCCGTAAAAAATAAGAGCTGCGGGAAAGCCTCCCGCGGCCCGTCACAGCACGGCGCAAGCCGCCCCGAAAACGGGCGGCATGGCAGTATATGACGCGAGGGCTGGAGGTGAGCTGCGCTTTCCCGCTTGACGGCATAACGCCGCCCCGGCCCCGCCTGAGCGGCGCCGGCGGCCAAGTCACTTGGCGTTCAGCAGGAAGTCAGTCTCACATTTCCACCCCTTCCAGTTTGTTCAAGGGGAGTATACCATGTCCCGGCCCCGCCGTCAAGGGGGCCTCTTTGGGGCCGGGCTCCGGCGTCTTGGAGAGCGGAAAACGGGACTTCGGCAAAGCGACGGCGCTCCCCTTGAAAAAAAGAGGAATTACGGCAAAATTTCTCTTGACATGGGCCTGGTTTTCAAGTATTATTTATGGGCATGCGGCGGAGAGGACATCCTCTGCGCCCCGCGACCGCGATGAACCGGGAGATTGCTCGAAAGAGGTAACTTCCGGGGAGTATGTCCGATAATCGGGCGGCTGAGAAAGGTCTGTACGCGAGCGTAGATCGCCGCGCCATGACGGAACCGGCTTGCTTTCACGCCGGGTTTTTTCATGAGCAGGAATGATACGCACGGTTGAGCGGACAGAAAAATTTCTCTCGCCGTACGGAATCGACGCCAATCATAAAACCGTACGAATTAGGAGGAACCCGAACATGGCACAGAAGGAAAAGATCCGCATCCGCCTGAAGGCGTATGACCACCAGGTGATCGACCAGAGCGCGGAAAAGATCGTGGAGACCGCCAAGCGCACCGGCGCGGAAGTCTCCGGCCCCATCCCCCTGCCCACCAAGAAGGAGATCATCACCATCCTGCGCTCCGTCCACAAGCACAAGGACAGCCGGGAGCAGTTCGAGCGCCGGACCCACAAGCGGCTCATCGACATCGCCAAGTCCTCCCCCAAGACCGTGGAGGCCCTGATGGCCCTGGAGCTCCCCGCCGGCGTGGAGATCGAGATTAAGCTGTAACCCTATTATCATGTTTGCACCGCAGCTCGCCGCGTTTTGAGACGAGCGGGTCAAGTTGGCCGAGCAACGGTTCCCAATGGCCGCCTCGCCCAACCAATAACCTTATTTAAGGAGGAACCTACATGAAAGCGATCATCGGCAAAAAAGTGGGCATGTCCCAGATTTTTGACGAGAACGGCCATGTGATCCCCGTCACGGTCATCGAGGCGGGCCCCTGCGTGGTCGTGCAGAAGAAGACGGCTGAGAAGGACGGCTATGAGGCCGTGCAGCTGGGCTTCGAGGACATTGCGGAGCGCAAGCTCAATAAACCCGAGCTGGGCCACCTGAACAAGGCGGGCGTGGCTCCCAAGAAGCACCTGAAGGAGTTCAGCCTGGAGAACGCCGCCGAGCTGAACGTGGGCGACATCGTAAAGGCCGACACCTTCGCCGCCGGAGACTTCGTGGACGTCACCGGCACCAGCAAGGGCCATGGCTTCCAGGGCGTGGTCAAGCGCCACGGCGCGGCTGTGAAGCGCAACACCCACGGCGGCGGCCCCGTCCACCGCCATCAGGGCTCCCTGG
>CAJTVF010000047.1 GCA_910579435.1 uncultured Oscillibacter sp. | reverse complement strand
ATCCTTCTACTTTTTTCTTCCTCTTTTGTCCAACATGTATTGTACTCCTACAATTGACACCCTCCATTTTTGGAAAACCCTCTTGTGATTTCAGGACTTTCTTGGTATACTATTAAAGATTGAAAATTTTGCGCCAACGGAGGAACGAAGATGCCGGAGGAAAAGAAGGACGGAAAGAAGCAGGAGCAGCCGGGCCGGGGGCTCTACGACTGGGCCCAGGCGCTGGTGTGCTCCGTGCTGGCGGCAGTGGTGCTGTTCGCCTTTGGGGCCCGGGTGGTGGGAGTTTCCGGCGGCTCCATGCGGGAGACGCTGCAAAACGGAGATCTGCTGCTGGTGGTGAACCGGGCCCTTTGCGGGGAGTTTGAGCGGGGCGACGTGGTCATCGCCGCCAAGGCGGAATTTGAATCCGGGGAGCCCATCGTCAAGCGGATCATCGCCACCGGGGGGGAGACTGTAGACATTGATTTCGACAGCGGCGTGGTCTATGTGGACGGCCAGGCCCTGGAGGAACCCTACATCCGGGAGGCGACCTACCTGTCGGAGGGGACGGAGTTCCCCTTCACCGTGCCGGAGGGGTGCGTCTTCCTCATGGGGGACAACCGCAACGGCAGCCGGGACAGCCGGGCCCCGGAGCTGGGGGCGGTGGACGAGCGCTGCCTCATTGGCCGGGCGGTGTTCCTGCTGCTTCCGGGGGAGACGGAGGGCCTGAGGATGCGGGAGTGGAGCCGCGTCGGGACGCTCTGACAGACGCGCCCGGGAGCGAGGAGAAGTAAAGAGATATGCAGAAAGAAACACGGCGGGCGAAGCCGGAAGAGAAAAAGAGCCGGGAGGCTTACGAGTGGGTCCAGGCCCTGGTGTGCTCCGTGCTGGCGGTGGTGCTGCTGTTCACCTTCGGCGCGCGCCTGATCGGCGTGGACGGCCATTCCATGGTGCCCACCCTCCAGGACGGGGACCGGCTGCTGGTGCTGAATTCCATGCTCTGCGGCGGCTATGAGCCGGGGAACATCGTGGTTTTGCGGAAGGAGAGCTTCCTCCCCACGCCCATCGTCAAGCGGGTCATCGCCACGGCGGGGCAGGCGGTGGATATTGATTTCGGCTCCGGCGTGGTCTATGTGGACGGCCGGCGCCTCCACGAGGACTATATCAATGAGCTGACGTTCACGGCGGAGGGGACGGAGTTTCCCCTCACGGTGCCGGAGGGCTGCGTCTTCGTCATGGGCGACAACCGCAACCACAGCACCGACAGCCGGAGCGCCCAGCTGGGCACGATAGACCAGCGCTACATCATCGGCCGGGCTGTGTTCCTGGCCCTCCCGGGCCCGGACGCCGTGACGGGGGTCCGGGACTACGGACGGATCGGGGGGATCGGCTAGTGGAAATTCAATGGTATCCCGGGCATATGGCGAAGACCCGCCGGATGATCGGGGAACAGCTGAAAAACATAGACGCGGTGTGCGAGATTCTGGACGCCCGCATCCCCCGGTCCAGCCGGAACCCGGACGTGGACGGCCTGACGGCGGGGAAGCCCCGCCTGGTGGTTTTGAACCGGGCGGACCAGGCGGACCGGGAGGCCACGAAGGCCTGGGCGGTCCATTTCCGGGAAAAGGGCTGGGCGGTGCTGGAGACGGACTCCAAAAGCGGCGCGGGCACGGCAAGGTTTTCCGCCGCCGTCCGGGACCTGCTGGCGGACAAGCTCCGGGCCTACGCCGAAAAGGGCCAGACGGGCCGGGTGGTCCGGGTCATGGTCCTGGGTATCCCCAACGTGGGGAAGTCCACCTTTATTAATAAAGCAGCGGGCCGGAAGACCGCCAAGGCGGAGGACCGCCCCGGCGTGACCCGCTCCAAGCAGTGGGTGCCCGTTGACCGGGGGCTGGAGCTGCTGGACACCCCCGGCATCCTCTGGCCCAAGCTGGACGACAGGGACGTGGGGCTCCATCTGGCCTTTACCGGCGCGGTGAAGGACGAGATTCTGGATACGGAGACACTGGGGTGCCATTTGATGGCGTATCTTGCGGAGCACTACCCAGAGGCGCTGAAAACCGGCTACAAGCTCCCCGCCCTTCCCGAGCGGGAGGGGGAGGAGAACGACGTGGCCTACGGCTGGCGGCTTTTGGAGGCCGCCGGGCGGCGGCGGGGCTTCCTGATCTCCGGCGGCGAGGTGGACACCGAGCGCATGGCGAAGATTCTGCTGGACGAGTTCCGCTCCGGCAAGCTGGGGCGGTTTACGCTGGAGGCGCCGTAATGGGAGACAGCAAGAGATGGACAGCCGCCGACGCGGAGTCTCTTCTGTGGGTGGCCCTGCATTTGTATACCAGCGTCAGCGCGTTTGGATACGGCTTGTATCAAACTTATACAACGCGGTTTTGGATTTTGCTGGTGGTATGGCTTGCGGGCCTGCTGGTTCTGGATGTGCGGCTTGTCTCCGGGGGAGCGGGGCTGCTCCGTTTTGTGAAGTGGTACTGGGGGTTCAGCGCCGCGCTGGCTGCGGGAGTGATATTGGCGGCGGAACTGCAGTTGATCCGGGATGTGAATGGGATTCTTGTTTTTGGGGTGCTTTGTTCCTTCCTGACGCCGCTGAATCAGCTGCTGGCCTTTACGTGGCTGCTGTCGAAAGAGTTGGCGGGCTTGCCGGCAATTGTCCGGTACAGCGGGGGATGCGGGGCGGCATTGTTCGTTTGCCTGCTCCATTTCCTGTATTTCACCTGGCTCCGCCGCCGGGCCAAAACGAGAGGAGAGACGGCCCATGGACCTGTGGACCCTGGAACGGGAACAGTGGAATAAGGGCTATCGCCTTCTCTGCGGCGTGGACGAGGCGGGGGCGGGCCCCCTGGCGGGGCCGGTGTACGCCGCCGCCGTGATCCTGCCCCGGGAGCTGGAAATTCCCGGGCTCAACGATTCCAAAAAGCTGACGGAGAAAAAGCGGGAGGCTCTCTACGGCCTCATTACCGCTCAGGCGGAGGCGTGGAGCGTGGCCTTTGCCGCGGCGGAGGAGATCGATGAAATCGACATCCTCAATGCCCGGATTCTGGCCATGCAGCGGGCCATCGACGGCCTGAGCGTCAAGCCGGACCTTTGCCTCATTGACGGCAACCGGGACCACGGAAGCCGGGTCTCCATCGAGGCGCCCCATATGACCCTGGTCGGGGGAGACGGGAAAAGCGCCTCCATCGCCGCCGCGTCGATTCTGGCGAAGGTGAGCCGGGACCGCTGCGTCTCCCGGGAGCTGGACGGGCTGTACCCCCAATACGGCTTTGCCAGACACAAGGGCTACGGCACGAAAGCCCATTACGCCGCCCTGGACGAATACGGCCCCTGCCCGGCCCACCGGAAGACCTTTCTGAAAAAGTGGGAGGCGAGGCGGACATGAGCCGGACAAAGACCTCCGGGGACCAGGGGGAGGCCCTGGCCGGGCGGTATCTGGAGGAACGGGGCTATACCATATTAGACCGCCAGTGGCGCTGCCGCTTTGGAGAGCTGGACATTGTGGCCCAAAGCCCCGGGGGCGTCCTCTGCTTCGTGGAGGTGAAGCGCCGGGGGCCCGGCTCCATCGGCCTGCCCCGGGAGTTTGTGGACGGACGGAAGCGGGAGCGGCTCCGCCGGGCCGCGAGCCTTTACATGGGATTTCATGAGCTGGACTGTCCCGCCCGCTTCGACGTGGCGGAGATCTACGAGGAAAAAGGCGGCGGTCTTTGGGTGGAGTACCTGGAAGACGCCTTTGCATAAAAAACGACCAGAAAGGTGAGATACAAGACATGAAATATTTGAGCACCAGAGACCGCGCCCTGCGGATGACCGGGGCGGAGGCCGTAAAGCTGGGCCTCTCCCGGGACGGCGGACTGCTGACGCCGGAGGCCGTCCCCCAGATCGGCGAAGCGTTTTTGAAGAGCCTGACCGGGGCCTCCTATCAGGAGCGGGCGGCCAAGGTCATGGCCCTCTACCTGACGGATTACAGTGAGGAGGAGCTGCTGGCCTTTGCCAATAACGCTTACGGCCCCGACAAGTACGACCACCCCGCCGCCGCTCCCCTGCGGAAGGTGGACGGCTCCACCCACTGCCTGGAGCTGTGGCACGGGCCTACCTCTGCTTTTAAAGACATGGCCCTCCAGATGCTGCCCCAGCTCCTCTCCGCCGCCCTCCGCAAGACCGGGGAGGACAAGACGGTCTGCATCCTGGTTGCCACCTCCGGCGACACCGGCAAGGCCGCTATGGAGGGCTTCGCCGATGTAGCTCAGACGAAAATCATGGTCTTCTACCCCAAGGACGGCGTGTCCAAGGTCCAGGAGGCCCAGATGGTCACCCAGGACGGGGAGAACGTTGGCGTCTGCGCCGTGGAGGGCAACTTCGACGACGCCCAGGCGGGAGTGAAGCGCATTTTCTCGGATGAAGCCATCCGGGAGACCTTGGCTAAGCGGGGCTATCTCCTGTCCTCCGCCAACTCCATCAACTGGGGCCGCATCCTGCCCCAGGTGGTGTACTATATCTCCGCCTACTGTGATCTGCTGCGGGACGGGGAGATTCAGATGGGGGACAAGGTGAACTTCTGCGTTCCCACCGGCAACTTCGGGGATATCCTGGCGGCGTACTACGCAAAGCGCATGGGCCTGCCTGTGGGGAAGCTGATCTGCGCCTCCAACAAGAACGACGTGCTGACGGACTTCCTCCGCACCGGCGTGTACGACAAAAACCGGCCCTTCCACACCACCATGAGCCCCTCTATGGACATCCTGGTCTCCAGCAATCTGGAGCGGCTGCTGTTCGACCTCTCCGGGGAGAACGACGAAGAGGTCCGGGGCTATATGGAGGCCCTGAGCAAGCAGGGAAAATACGAGGTCTCCGAGAAGATCAAGGCGGCCCTGGCGGACGAATTCTGGGGCGGCTTCTGCGACGAGGCGGGCACTACGGAAACCATTGCCCGGTATTATAAGGAGTACGGCTATCTGATCGACACCCATACCGCCGTGGCGGCGGGGGTGCTGGAGCAGTACCGGGCGGAGACCGGGGACAAGGCGCCGACGGTCTTTGCCTCCACCGCCTCTCCTTATAAATTCTGCGACCACGTTCTTCGGGCCATCGGCGAGGAGCCCAAGGGGGACGGCGTGGAGCTGCTGGACCAGCTCCACGAAAAGACCGGCGTGGCGGTGCCCCGGCGGCTGGCGGCTTTAAAGGGCAAGGAGCGCCGCTTCGGCCTGACGGCGGAGAAGGCGGAGATGGACAACGTGGTGCTGGAGTTCTTGAAATAAGGGACGGCAAAAGGGGGAAGCGGAATGAAGCCGCTGAGACGCAAGTGGGCCCGGGTTTCCCTGGTTCTGCACTACCTGGGCTGGGGGCTGTTTGTCGTAGTGAGCCTGATTTTCGGCGAATTGCTTGAGCGGGACTTCAACATTTCGACCTTTGGCGTTGGGATGCTCGGCGTTGGGATGGTGCTGATGGGCCCCGTCCTCTGGCGTCTGACGGCCCGGTGTCCCCACTGCGGAAAGCGGGGCGGTCCCTTGAGCTGGGTCTATCTAAAAGCCTACTGCTCCCGCTGCGGGCACGTCCTGCCTTTTGATGACGGTCCCATCCACGAGGAGGAGACACCCCTGAACCAGCGTCCGCGTTACCGTCTGAAACGGGGCTGGGCCCGGTTGAGCCTGGCGGTGCTGATCGCCGGGTTGGCCTGCCTGGCGGCCGGGGGCCTGGTCTTTGAGCTGCTGATGCCCCGGCCTCAGAATGAGGAGGAGCTCTGGAACGCGATTGAGACCATCTGGGCCGTTCGCGACATCGCGGCTTACACGTTTCTGGCGGGATTGGTCCTCCTGATAGCCTCGGACGTTCTGACCCGCCGCCGCTTGAAATGCCGCGTCTGCGGCCGGGGCCTGGCCGCCCCCTGGCAGCGCAGGAGGGAGACCCGCTGGTGCGGTCGCTGCGGCGCGGCCCTGGTCTTTGAGGACGAGCTGGAATACGAGAAAACCTGAACGGAAAGGGGGGAGCTGTCATGGCCCTCTACGCAATCGGGGACCTGCACCTCTCTCTGACGGCCAACAAGCCCATGGAGGTTTTCGGCCCCGCCTGGGAGAACTACACGGCCCGCATCGGGGAAAGCCTCTCCGCCCTGACGGCGGAGGACACGCTGGTCCTGGCGGGGGACACCTCCTGGGGCATGAGCCTGGAGGAGGCGGAGGCGGATTTCCGGTTCCTGGATCAGTTCCCCTGCAAGAAGTACCTGGTCAAGGGCAACCACGACTACTGGTGGACCACCGCCGCCAAGCTCCACCGCTTCTTCGACGGGAAGGGCATCCATACCTTAGACCTCCTCCATAACAACTGCGTATCTTATGGGGATTATGCCGTCTGCGGCACCCGGGGCTGGTTTCTGGAGGAGGACGCCCACAACGTGAAGGTTTTGAACCGGGAGGTGGGGCGGCTGGAAACCTCCCTGAAGGCGGCGGGGGAGAAGCCCATCCTGTGCTTCCTCCACTACCCGCCCGTTTACCAGGGCTACGAGTGCCCGGAGATCCTGGAAACCCTGGAAAAATACCATGTTTCCCTGTGCTGCTACGGCCATCTTCACGGCCATGCCATCCGGCGGCGGCTGGAGGGAAGGCGGGGGGAAACGGAATTTTCCCTGATCTCCGCCGACTATCTGGGCTTTGTTCCAAAAAAAATTTGCGATTGAAGGAAAAAGGACTGGAATTTTCAATTTTTTTCTGATAGAATACTTATTTGCCCGGCCATATACGTTTTGAGCGCCGGGAATGAACGGAGGAAAACAGACATGAGTGTGAAAAGCTGCGAGAAGATCGAAAAAAGCCAGGTCGCGTTGACCATTGAGGTGGAGGCCGCGGAGTTTGAGGCCGCCATGGAAAAGGCGTACCGGAAGATGCGGGGCAAGATCAACGTCCCCGGTTTCCGCCCCGGCAAGGCCCCCCGGAAGATCATCGAGGGCATGTACGGCGCGGAGGTGTTCTTCGACGAGGCCATCAATATTGCCTTCCCCGACGCCTATGAGGCCGCCGTGAAGGAGAAGGAGCTCCAGGTGGTGGGTTATCCGTCCGTGGAGCTGGTGGGCGAGTGCACCCGGCAGGGCTTTACCTTCAAGGCTGTCGCGCCCGTGTATCCCGAGGTCACCCTGGGCCAGTATAAGGGCCTGACCGCTCCCAAGGAGGAGGTCAAGGTCACTGCCGAGGACGTGGACCGCCGCCTCCAGACCCTCACCGACCGGAACACCCGCCTGGTGTCCGTGGAGCGGGAGGCCAAGGAGGGCGATACCGCCGTCATCGATTTCGAGGGCTTCCTGGACGGAAAGCCCTTTGACGGAGGCAAGGGGACCAACCACAGCCTGGAGCTGGGTTCCCACAGCTTTGTTCCCGGCTTTGAGGAGCAGGTCGCGGGCATGAAGGCCGGCGACGAGAAAGATATCGACATCACCTTCCCCGAGGACTACCACGCGGACCTGGCCGGAAAGGCCGTGGTCTTCAAGGTCAAGTGCCACGAGGTGAAGGAGAAGGAAGTCCCCGCCCTGGACGACGAGTTTGCCAAGGACGTCAGCGAGTTCGACACCCTGGACGAGCTGAAGGCGGATCTCGAAAAGCAGATCAAGGAGGAGCGGGAGAAGGACGCCCAGCGCGGCTTTGAGGACGCGCTGATGGAGCAGGTGGCCCAGGGCATCACCGCCGAGATCCCCGACGCCATGGTGGAGGGCCAGGCCCGGCAGTTCGTGGAGAACTTCCGCACCCAGATCGCCCAGCAGGGAATCCCCTATGACCAGTATCTCCAGATGACTGGCATCCAGGAGTCCAAGCTGCTGGAGGACGCCCGGGAGCCCGCCCTGCGCCAGGTGAAGATGGATCTGGCGGTCATGGCCATCATCAAGGCTGAAAACATCGAGGCCGGTGACGAGGCCGTGGAGGAAGAGTACAAGAAGCTGGCGGAGCAGTTCGGCATGGATGTGGAGATGGTGAAGAAGTACATCCAGGCGGACCAGGTGAAGGATCAGATTTGCAGCCGCCGGGCCATCGGCGTGGTGGCGGAGAGCGCCACCGCCGTCAAGCCGGAGGAGAAGCCCGCCGGGGAGGCGAAGTCCGAGGAAGAGCCCGCCGCCGAGGAGAAAAAGCCCGCCCGGAAGCCCCGCAAGAAGAAGACCGAGGAACCCGCCGCCGAGGGCGCGGAGCCGGCCGCGGAAGAGAAAAAGCCTGCCCGGAAGCCCCGTAAGAAGAAGACGGAGGAGACCGAGGAGCCGAAGGACGCCGAATAAGCCGAATCTTTACTTGCGGATTCACAGATTCGACACATTTTCACATGATGCCTGTGGTATCATGTGAAAATGGTTATATGGGCATAACTGCCGGGCGCTGGAGCGCGCTTCACCCCTGGCAGACCCGCACAAAAGACTGGAGGTTATCAAATTGAGTCTAGTTCCCTACGTAGTCGAACAGACCAACCGGGGTGAGCGGTCCTATGACATTTTCTCCCGGCTGCTGAACGACCGGATCGTCTTCCTGGGCGAGGAGGTCAACGCCACCACGGCCAGCCTGATCGTGGCCCAGCTCCTCTATCTGGAGGCCCAGGACCCGGATAAGGACATCCAGCTGTATATCAACAGCCCCGGCGGATCGGTTACCGACGGCATGGCGATTTACGACACCATGCAGTACGTCAAATGCGACGTGTCCACCATCTGCGTCGGCATGGCGGCCAGCATGGGAGCCTTCCTCCTCTCCGCCGGAGCCAAGGGCAAGCGCATCGCCCTGCCCAACGCGGAGATTATGATTCATCAGCCCTCCGCCGGAACCCAGGGCCAGATCACCGACATGGCCATCCATCTGAAACGCCTGGAGACCATCAAGAAGCGGATGAACCGCATCCTGGCGGAGAACACGGGCCGGTCCATCGAGGAGGTCACCGACGCCTGCGAGCGGGATAACTTCATGAGCGCCGAAGAGGCCAAGGAGTTCGGCCTGATCGACAAGATTCTGGTCAGCAAGGAAGAGAAAAAGGACGAGGCCTAAACGCGAAGCCCCATCCCCGATAGAGAGGTAGAAACCATGAACGACGACGGCAAGAAAACCCTGCGATGTTCCTTCTGCGGCAAGCATGAGCAGCAGATTCACCGCATGATACAGGGCCCCGGCGTGCGCATCTGTGACGAGTGCGTCCACCTGTGCATGAGCATTTTGAACGACGGCTTCGAGCCCGACGCCCCGGCGCTGGAGGACCTGCCGGACCAGCTGCCCACGCCCCGGGAGATCCGGGACGTGCTGGACCAGTATGTCATCGGCCAGGAGGAGGCGAAGATCGCCCTGTCCGTGGCGGTGTACAACCACTACAAGCGCATCTTCTTCGGCGGCGACGAGGATGTGGAGCTCCAGAAGAGCAACATTCTGATGCTGGGCCCCACGGGCTCCGGCAAGACCCTCTTCGCCCAGACCCTGGCCAAAATTTTGAAGGTGCCCTTCGCCATCGCCGACGCCACCACCCTCACCGAGGCGGGCTACGTGGGCGACGATGTGGAGAACATCCTCCTGCGCCTGCTCCAGGCGGCGGACTTCGACGTGGAACGGGCCGAGCACGGCATCATCTACGTGGACGAGATCGACAAAATCGCCCGGAAGAGCGAAAATACCTCCATCACCCGGGACGTTTCCGGGGAGGGGGTGCAGCAGGCGCTGCTGAAAATTGTGGAGGGGACCGTGGCCAACGTCCCGCCCCAGGGCGGACGGAAGCATCCCCACCAGGAGTTCATTCAGATGAACACGAAGAACATCCTGTTCATCTGCGGGGGCGCCTTCGACGGGCTGGAGAAGATTATCGAAAAGCGCCTGGACCAGAAGAGCATCGGCTTCGGCGCGAATATCCAAGGCAAAAAGGACAAGGACCTGAGCAAGATCCTCCACGAGGTCCAGCCCCACGACATCCTGAAATACGGCATCATCCCCGAGCTGGTGGGCCGCCTGCCGGTCATCGCGCCGCTGAACGGCCTTCGCCGGGAGGACCTGGTGCGCATCCTCCAGGAGCCCAAGAACGCCCTGGTAAAGCAGTACAAGAAGCTGCTGGAATACGACGACGTGGAGCTGGAGTTTGAGGCCGAGGCGCTGGACGCCATTGCCGACAAGGCCATCGAGCGGAACATCGGCGCCCGGGGCCTCCGGGCCGTCATGGAGGGCATGCTGACCCAGATCATGTACGACATTCCCTCGGACCCCACCATCGTCAAGGCCGTCATCACCAGGGACTGCGTGGACGGCACGGGACAGCCCATCCTGACGAAGGACCCGGAGAAGGTGAGCTACTCCGTGAAGCTGAACCCGGGCAAGGGCGGCAAGTCCCGCCCCCCCAAGTCCGCGTCCTAACGCTTGTGTGAACAGGCCCCAATACAAAAGAGCATCCGGCGCTCCGCCGGAGCGGAAGAGAGGAAGGGAGTAACGTCCCTTCCTCTCGGGCTGTAAGGCCCGATTCCATTCTTTGCCATTATTTCCCAGCCCCTGGAAAGGAGCGTGAACCCTATGACGCCTATGGAACCGACCACGATGAATATGCCCGTCCTGGCCCTCCGGGGCCTGACGGTGTTCCCTCACATGAATCTGACCTTTGACGTGGAGCGCCCCATCTCCATCGCGGCCCTGGAACGGGCCATGGAGGGGGATCAGGAGGTCTTCCTGGTCACCCAGCGCGAGATCGGCGTGGAGCGGCCGGAGGAGAAGGACCTTTACCCGATCGGCACGGTGTCCCATATCCGGCAGATTCTCCGCCTGTCCTCCGGCTCGGCCCGGGTCATGGTGGAGGGCCGCCGGAGGGCCCGGCTGCGGCGGCTGTGGCAGTCCTCTCCCTATCTTCAGGCCAACGTCGAGGAGCTGCCGGAGGAGCCCCCCTCCGAGGCCCGGAGCCCCCGGGCGGAGGCCCTGCTCCGTCAGGCCTGGAGCCTGTTCAGCGAGTACGCCCAGCTCTCCGGCGCGGTGCCGGAGGAGATTGTCACTGCCGTGATGGACAGCCGGGACGTGGGCCATCTGGCGGATTTCATCACCCAGAACATCCCCCTGCGGCACACGGACAAGCAGGAAATCCTGGAGGAGCTGGCCCCCTTCGTCCGCCTGCGGAAGCTGAACGGCCTGCTGGCCCGGGAGTGCAGCATCCTGGGCTTTGAACACGAGATGGAGGGCAAGATCCGGGACCAGCTGATCCGCACCCAGCGGGACCAGATTCTCCGCACCCAGATCCGGGTCCTCCAGAACGAGCTGGGGGAGGACGACGAGGACGAGGTAGAGGATTACTGCCGCAAGATTTTGGAGCTGCACCTGGAGGAAGAGGCGGAAAAGCATCTTTTGAAGGAGGCGGGGAAGCTCTCCCGCCAGCCCTACGGCAGCGCCGAGGCTTCGGTGATCCGAAACTATCTGGACGTGTGCCTGGAGATGCCCTGGAACACCGAGACCCGGGAGCGGGTCAGCGTGGAGGCCGCCCGGAAGGTGCTGGAGAAGGACCACTTCGGCATGGCGAAGGTGAAGGAGCGCATTTTGGAGACCATCGCCGTCCGGCAGATGAACCCCAAGGGCAAGGGGCAGATTCTCTGCCTGGTGGGCCCGCCGGGAGTGGGCAAGACCTCCATCGCCATCAGCGTCGCCAAGGCGCTGAACCGGAAGCTGGCCCGCCTCTCCCTGGGCGGCGTCCGGGACGAGGCGGACATCCGGGGCCACCGCCGGACTTACATCGGCTCCATGCCCGGCCGGGTCATCGACGCCATCATCCGGGGCGGGTCCATGAACCCCCTGCTGCTGCTGGACGAGATCGACAAGCTGGGGAACGACTACCGGGGAGACCCGGCCTCCGCCCTGCTGGAGGTGCTGGACAGCGAGCAGAACCACGCCTTCCGGGACCACTATATGGAGATCCCCGTGGACCTGAGCCGGGTCATGTTCGTCACCACGGCCAACACCACGGAAACCATTCCCCAGCCCCTGCTGGACCGGATGGAGGTCATCCGCCTCAGCAGCTATACCGACGAGGAAAAGGTGGAGATTGCCCGCCGCCACCTGCTGCCCAAACAGCTGGCGGAGCACGGCCTGAAAAAAACCACCCTCCGGGTGGGGGACGACGTGTTCCGGGCCATCATCCGGGACTATACCCGGGAGTCCGGCGTCCGCCTGCTGGAGCGCCGCATCGCGGCCCTGTGCCGGAAGACGGACATGAAGCTGGTCTCCGGCGAGACCAAGCGGGTCACGGTGACCGAGGCGGACCTGCCCAAATTCCTGGACTGCCAGCCCTATCCCCCCGCCCTGCACACGGTACGCGAGGAGATCGGCGTGGTCAACGGCCTGGCGTGGACGGAGACCGGCGGCGAGATCTTAGAGGTGGAAGTCAATGTAATGGAGGGCACCGGCAAGCTGGAGCTCACCGGAAACTTAGGCGACGTGATGAAGGAATCCGCTCAGACGGCCCTGAGCTGCATCCGCAGCCGGGCGGCGGTGCTGGACGTGGAGGCGGAGTTCTACAAAAACAAGGATATTCACGTCCACTTCCCCGAGGGTGCGGTGCCCAAGGACGGCCCCTCGGCGGGCATTGCCATGACCACGGCCATGCTCTCCGCCCTGACGGGCCGGAAGGTCAGGGCGGGCATTGCCATGACGGGGGAGGTGACCCTCCGGGGCCGGGTGCTGGCCATCGGCGGATTGAAGGAGAAGACCATGGCCGCCCTGCGCAGCGGCATCGGTACGGTGCTGATTCCCAAGGACAACCTGCGGGACCTGGAGGAAATCGACCAGACGGTCCGGGCGGAGCTGAAGTTCATCCCGGTGGAGACCATCGACCAGGTTTTCGACGCCGCGCTGACCCCCATGCCGGAAACGGTCCGGGAGGAGACGGCGGAGCCGGTCTTCACCCCGATGGCCCGGGAGAAAACGGAAGCCGTTCTCCGGCAGTAAAGGAGGGGAACCATGCCCATCAATTTTGGAAAGGCGGAATTTATCCGCTCCGCCGGGGCCAGGGAGCAGTTCCTCTGGGACGGCCTGCCTCAGTTTGCCTTTGCGGGCCGGTCCAACGTGGGGAAGTCCTCGGTAATCAACCGCCTCCTGGGGCGGAAGAACCTGGCCTATGTGGGCTCCTCCCCGGGGAAGACCACCCAGGTGAATTACTACCTGGTGGACGGCCGGGCCTATCTGGTGGACCTGCCGGGTTATGGCTATGCCAAGGTCTCCAAGGCGGAGAAGGAGCGTTGGGGCCGCCTGATGGAGAGCTATTTCCAGGAGGCCCATATCACCACCGGCGTATTGATTGTGGACGCCCGACACAAGCCCACGGCCAACGATTTGACCATGCACGGCTGGTTTCGGGAGACGGGCTGCCCGGAGATCGTGGCGGCCAACAAGCTGGATAAGCTGAAAAAGAGCCAGATCGACCCCGCCT
Source organism: uncultured Oscillibacter sp. (assembly GCA_910579435.1). Lineage (GTDB taxonomy): Bacteria > Bacillota > Clostridia > Oscillospirales > Oscillospiraceae > Oscillibacter. The sequence goes on along the minus strand of CAJTVF010000047.1, from coordinate 5,777 downwards.
TGGCCTTGATCCGGGAGACCCTGGAGCTGGGAGAGGGGGACGTACTCCTGCCCTTTTCCGCCGAGAAGGGGACGGGGAAGGAGGAGTTGATCCGCCTCCTGAACGCCGCCGGGGCCTTCTGAGCGGGAGCGGCCTGTCAGGCCGCTTGCTGGGAGCTTCTATGTTTATCTATGTATATTCCAGGGCGGGCGGGCCGTTCAAGGCGGATTTTCGTCTTGAGCGGCCCGCCCGGTTTTGGGCTGCCGGAGTGGGGCTAAGAACCTGTATTCACAACCGTTGAACGCCGTCTGGCCGGTCTTTTTCCCAGCATACTGCGTCGATTTCCCTTGCCATACGTCAGTATGGCTGCGGAAAATCTCCTTGTCTGCCGGGGAACATCCTCGTCCATCCGGCATCCCACAGTTATGAATACAGGTTCTAAGGTAATTTACCCAAACAAAATGGCTGATTTTGGAAGATCCCCCAAAAATCCGTCAAGGCAGGAATTTCCTATTGACTTTTTTCCAAATATTAGAGTATGCTTATATCAACACCAAAATGAGAACGTTCTCAATTGGAGGCCATATGGGGTCCACCATCATTGACGTAGCGAAAAAATGCGGGTATTCGAAGGCGACCGTTTCCCGCGCCTATGCGGAACCCGACCGCGTAAGCGAGAAAGCCAAGCTCAAAATATACGCCGCCGGAAAAAGTCTCAACTATACGCCTAACGCCATTGCCCGGGCCATGGTCCGGCAGCGGACGGAAAACATCGCCTTTATTATCCACGAAAAGCAGTCTCCCGCCGTGCTGAATCCGTTTTACTCCCCCATTTTGGAGGCCGTCATGCGGGAGAGCGCCCGCCGGAATTACAGCGTGTTCGTGATGACCAATCAGGACGTCCAGCTTCCCAACGGCGAGGTGTATATCAAAAAGCAGATGGACGGCGTGATCTTTGTGGGGGAGGCAGATCCCGAGATGATCGGCAAGCTGCGGGAGCAGAAGATTCCGGTGGTTCTGCTGAACAACTGCCTGGACATGGAGCGTCTGCTGTGCATCACCACCAGCCATTACGAGGGAGCGGTGAGCGCCGTGGACCACCTGTATGAGCGGGGACACCGCCGGATCGGCCTCCTGGCCGGATGTTTTTCCCCCCAGGTCAACGAGGCCCGCTATAAAGGCTATTTTGACATCCTGGCGAGGCGGGGCCTGGAGGCAAACGCCCGGTATGTCCTGGAGATTGAGCCTACGCTGGAGGCGGGGGAACAGGCCATGTCCCGCCTGCTGGAGCTGGAGGAGAGGCCCACCGCTGTATTCTGCACCAACGACACCGTGGCGGCGGGGGCCATGAAGGCGGTGATCCGGGCCGGACTGCGCATCCCGGAGGACATGGCCGTCGTGGGCTTCGACGACAGCTTTGTCAGCCGCATTGTGGAGCCGGAGCTGACCACGGTCCGCATTGACATGGACCAGATGGGGCGGCTGGCGGCGGAAAAGCTCTTTGACCTGATTGAGGGCATTCCCTCCGCCGAGAAGCGAATTGTAATTCCCACGGAATTGATCGTGCGCAGATCCAGCTAGCGCGGCAAATTCCTTTTGGAATAAATCGAACATAGGAAAGAGGTGAAGCGATGCAGATTACCTTCATCAACGTGGGCTATGGCGACGCCATCCTGTTCCGGGGTTCCGGAGGCTTCGCCGCCCTGCTGGACGGCGGGAGCGCTCTGGAGTCGGAATTCAGCGGAGACCCCTACCGCGTCCGGGCGGCGGACTACCTGCGGCGGGAGAGCGTCACCAAGCTGGACGCGGTGCTGATTTCCCACATCCACGAGGACCATGTCTGCGGCCTGGAGGCCGTATTCGAGCGGTGCTTCGTAAAACGGCTGTATGTACCCTATCCCGTGGAGCCGTTCCTGGGGGGCTGCGAGCTCCGGCCCGCGCCGGACGCCTTCCGAAGCGTCCCCCTGTACACAAATGCGCTGAACGCCTACCGCCGGATTCTCCTGCGGGCCGGGGAAGCCGGGACAGCCGTCACCGTTGTCAAGCCGGGAGATGCCTTTTGCTTAGGCCCGGAGCTCACCGCGCAGGTTCTGGCCCCCAAGCCCCGGACGGTCCGCGCGTACATGGAGCTGGTGGAAGCGGCCTATGCCTCCGCCGGCCAGGAGGCCGCGGTAACGGAACTCCTCGCAAAGCTGGACGCCGCCTCGAATCAGACCAGCATGCTGCTCCGGTTTGAGACGGGGAAGGCCGTGTTCCTGGCAGCGGCTGACAGCTGCCCCCGGGAGTGGGATGAGGTCCCTTCTTTTTTGCTTGAAAATGGGAACGTTCTCAAATTGCCGCATCATGGACAGATTGATTCAATCTCGGAACAATTTATGCGGAATATGCCGCTGGAGTACGTCATCACCACCGCGAGCTCCGACCGCCGCTACAACAGCGCCAATCCCCAGGTCTATCAGAGCCTGACCCAGTGGCGGCCCCCCCATCCGCCCAAGTTCCTGTTTTCCGACGAGCGAAGCTATCCTCCTTACTTCTCCCAGCCTGACGGATTCCAGGCGATTACCCTCAAAATAGATTCCGGCGGGATTACGCCGGAATTTATAAAAAACACATGAAAAGGAGAAAGAAACGATGAAAAAACTGATGTCTCTCGCCCTCGCCCTCCTCATGGTCCTGAGCCTGGCGGCCTGCGGCGGCGACTCCGGCAGTTCCGGCAGCTCCGGCGGCGGCCAGCCCGCCCAGAGCTCCCAGCCCAGCGGCGGCTCCTCCTCGGATTCCAAATGGCCCGAGAAGGAAATCAAGATCATCCAGCCCTGGAGCCTGGGCGGCGGCCCCGACGTAATTACCCGGCAGATCGCCTCCTACAGCGACAAGTTCCTGGGCGTGCCCATGATCGTGGAAAACCACACCGGCGGCTCCGGCACCATCGGCATGAACGACTTCCTGGAGGCGGCGGACGACGGCTACACCCTCTTCTGCTGCAACGGCCCCCTGTTCTCCCTGACCCCCAGCTTCATCAGTGTAGACTACACCATCGAGGACATCACCCCCCTGGTGGGCATCCGTATCACGGAGTTCGTCATCCTTACACAGGCTTCCAGCGGCATCACGGATATCCAGGGCCTGATTGACTATGCCAACGCCGGAAACACGGTGAAATACGCCACCACCGGCGGCCCCGGAAACGACAGCTTCACCATGATTTCCGCCCTGTTCGCCACCCTGGGCATCGCCTCCGAGGCGGTCCCCTATGACGGCGGACAGGAGGCCATCAACGCCCTGGTGGGCGGCCATGTGGACGTGGCCATCGGTTCTCCTCCGACCTACCGGGATTACGTTATCAACGGCGAGCTGAACTGCCTGGGCACCTTCATCCCCGAGGGGCTGGACGTGGACGGCATCGGCCACATCCCCTCCTTCAAGGATCAGGGCATCGACATTGAGTTCACCGGCATGGACTACTTCGCCGTCCGCTCCACCGTGGATGCGGAGAAGCAGGAGATTCTCCGGGACTTTGTCCTGAAGGTCTACGCCGAGCCCGACTTCCAGAAGTTCATGGCCGACATGGGCATGGCCGCCTGGGAGGCCGATTCCGCCGAGATCCTGGGCATGGTGTCCGCCCAGACCGACGCCATGGCCAAGTACATCCCTCTGGTCCAGTGATTTTCCGGCGCCCCATGTCCGCGCAAGGGTATGGGGCGCCCACTCTCAAAACGAGGTGAACGCAATGAAAATCAGATACAACACGGAGATCATCTCCGGGGCGGTCTTCGCCGTGGTGGGAGCCGTGCTCTGGCTGCTGATCCCCTCCCAGATCCAGACCATGGAAAAGGGAGCCGTCAACGCCCAGACCCTGCCCCGCATCGCCATCGGCGGGATGGTCCTCTTTGCCGTGGGGCTGCTGCTGGAGGGACTGTTCGCCAAGGAGAAAAAAGAACTGGTGATCACTGCGGAGTCCTTCCGCTCCGCCGCCTTTAAAAAGGAGCTGCGCTCCATTGTCTACTGCCTCTTCCTGGCGGCCTACTGCCTGATTATCCAGCCCCTGGGGTTCGTGGCTTCCACGGTGCTGCTGGTGCTGGCGGTGATGGTCTATTACGGCGCGCGGAAGTGGTATTATTACGCCATCCCTCTGGCCATGGTGGGCATCGTGTACTATGTATTCAAGGTGCTGCTCCATGTCTCTCTGCCCTGATTGGAAAGGAGACCGCTTATGGAACAATTTTTAGGTGGACTGAGCATTCTGATGCAGTGGCAGAACCTCCTGGTCATTCCTCTGGGGCTTGCCATCGGCATTGTTGTGGGGGCCATTCCGGGCCTGACCTCCGACCTTGGCATCATCCTCTGCATCCCGCTGACCTACGGTATGGACCCGACCATGGCGATTTTGATGCTGCTGGCGATTTACTGCGGCGGCACCTATGGCGGGTCCATCACAGCCATTCTCATCAATACCCCCGGCACCTCCGCCAACGCGGCCACGCTCTTTGACGGCTATCCTATGACCGTGAAGGGCCAGGGCTTCAAGGCGCTGCAAATGGCCCTCTTCGCCTCCACCATCGGAGGGCTTATCAGCGCCTTTGCCCTGCTGTTCCTGGCTCCGCTGATCGCGAAGATCACCCTGCTGTTTGGCCCGGCGGAGTATTTTGCCCTGGCGGTCTTCGGCCTGTCCGTCATCGCCGGCGTGTCCAACAACAGCATCTTCAAAGGGCTCATCGGCGCCTGCATCGGCCTCTTTATGGCCACGGTGGGCGTAGACAACATCAGCGGTACCGCCCGCTTCATCTTCGGGCAGCGCAAGCTCATGGCGGGCATTGACCTCATCATCGCCCTGATCGGCATGTTCGCTATCTCGGAGATTCTGATGAAGTCCAAGTACAATCCAAAAACGGACCACAAAACCATCAGCGCCAGTGCCATCACCAAAGACAAAATCACAAAAGACGAGTACCGGCGCTGCTGGAAGCCCATCGGCTTGGGCTCCCTGATCGGCGTCATCATCGGCGCCACCCCCGGCACCGGCGGAGGCCTGGCGGCCTTCATCGCATACAACCAGACCAAGCAGTCCTCCAAGCATCCGGAGACCTTCGGCCACGGCGAAATCGAGGGCGTGGCCGCCTCGGAGTCCGCCAACAACGGCGCCTGCGGCGCGACCATGATTCCCATGCTGACCCTGGGCGTTCCCGGAGACGGCGCGACGGCCATTTTGATGGGCGCGTTCATGCTCCACGGCATGGTTCCCGGCCCCACCCTTTTCTCCGAGCAGGGGAACATCCTCTACGCCATCATGCTGGGCCTGATCGTGGTGAACGTCTTCATGTACATCATCGGCAGCGGCTTCACCCGCTTTTACGCCCATATCACCCGTCTGCCCTATGAGATTCTGGCCCCCATCGTCATGACCTTTTGCATTGCGGGCGCGTATTCCACCAACAACCGGGTCTATGATATTTTTATCATCCTGATCTTCGGCATTGTGGCCTATTTCCTGCGCCGCATGGACTTCCAGCTGGTGCCCATCCTGCTGGGCATTGTCCTGGGTCCCCTGGCGGAGAAGAATTTCCGCCGGGCCATGGTCATCTCCGAGGGCAGCTTCAAAATCTTCTTCACCCGGCCTATCAGCTGTGCGTTTATCCTAATCGCGGTGGGCTCCGTGCTGCTGTTTGCCTGGAAGAACTATAAGGCCAGGGCCGTCAAGGCCCGGTGACTGCCGGAAGGAGCGAGAGAATGAAACAGCAATATGACGTTCTGGTGATTGGCCCGGTGTCCCTGGACCACAACATCGACTATCAGGGAAACGA
>CAJTVF010000046.1 GCA_910579435.1 uncultured Oscillibacter sp. | reverse complement strand
AGCGGCGGAAAAAGATCCGCCGTTTTGGGCGTTTTGCCATTTTTCAAACAAGGCCCAATCAGTGGTTCCTTAGTTTCTTCCCGCCGCTCCGGCGGAGTCCTTCAGCAGCACGTCGTGCGCCCCCCCCTCCACGATGGAGACGGAACTCACCAGGGTCAGCTTGGCCTTGTCCCGCAGCTCCGGGATGGTGAGAGCGCCGCAGTTGCACATGGTGGAGCGGATCTTTGCCAGCGTCGTGGCCATGCCGTCCGCCAGGGCGCCGGCATAGGGGACGTAGGAGTCCACGCCCTCTTCGAAGGAGAGCTTCGCCGCGCCGCCCAGGTCGTAGCGCTGCCAGTTCCGGGCCCGGGCGCTGCCCTCGCCCCAATATTCTTTCATATAGCTGCCGCCAATAAGGATTTTGCTGGTGGGGCTTTCGTCGAACCGGGAGAAGTAGCGGCCCAGCATGCAGAAGTCCGCGCCCATGGCCAGGGCCAGGGTGATATGGTAGTCCTGTACGATGCCGCCGTCGGCGCAGATGGGGACGTAAACGCCGGTTTCCTCAAAATACCTATCCCGCTCCGCCGCCACGTCAATGACCGCCGTGGCCTGGCCCCGGCCGATGCCCTTGGTCTCCCGGGTGATGCAGATGGAGCCGCCGCCGATGCCGATTTTCACGAAGTCCGCCCCGGCGTCCGCCAGGAAGCGGAAGCCCTCGCCGTCCACCACATTGCCCGCGCCCACCTTCACCGTGTCGCCGTAGCGGTCCCGAATCCATTTCAGGGTCCGGGCCTGCCACTCGGAGTAGCCCTCGGAGGAGTCGATTACCAGCACGTCCACCCCGGCGTCCACCAGGGCGGGGACCCGCTCGGCATAGTCCCGGGTGTTGATGCCCGCGCCCACCACGTAGCGCTTCTGGCTGTCCAGCAGCTCCAGGGGGTTGCCCTTGTGGGAGTCGTAGTCCTTGCGGAAGACGAAGCTGACCAGGCGGCCGTCCCGGGAGACGATGGGCAGGGCGTTGAGCCTCCGGTCCCAGATGATGTCGTTGGCCTCCTTCAGGCTGGTGCCCTCGGGGGCGTAGATCAGCTTGTCAAAGGGGGTCATGAAGTCCGTCACGGGAGTGGCGGGGTCCAGGCGGCTGACCCGGTAGTCCCGGCTGGTGACCAGGCCCAGCAGCTTCCCTGTGCCGGTGCCGTCGTCGGTGACGGCCATGGTGGAGTGGCCGCTGCGCTCCTTCAAGGCCAGCACGTCCGCCAGGGTGTCCCCAACCCGCAGGTTGGAATCGCTGGTGACAAAGCCCGCCTTGTAGTTCTTCACCCGGCGGACCATCTCCGCCTGCTGCTCCACAGGCTGGGAGACGAAGATGAAGGCGATGCCGCCCTCCTTGGCAAGGCCAATGCCCATCTGTTCGCCGGAGACGGCCTGCATGACGGCGGAGACCATGGGCACGTTCATGGTCAGGGGGCACTCCTCGCCTTTTTTGAACTTCACCACCGGGGTTTTCAGGGATACGTTGGCGGGAACGCACTCGGCGGAGGAGTAGCCGGGGACCAGAAGATATTCGCTGAAGGTATGGGAGGGCTCGGAGAAAAAGTAGGCCATGGCGAACACCTCGTTTCTTTAAATTTTACGCAGTATACACGATACGGGAAAAATTGTCAAGCCCCTGTTCAGAGAACGGCGAAATATTCCCTTGCGGCCTCGAAGAGATGGAGGTCGTAATTGCCGGGGACATTCCGGTACAGGCCGGGGCCGATGCGCTCGGCGTGGCCCATCTTGCCGAAGACCCGCCCGTCGGGAGAGGTGATGCCCTCGATGGCCCAAACGGAGCCGTTGGGGTTGAAGTCCGGGTCCATAGCGGGCGCGCCGGAGAGGTCCGCGTACTGGGTGGCAATCTGGCCGTTTTCCGCCAGTTTTTTCAGCAGGTCCGGCGGGCAGAGGAAGCGGCCCTCGCCGTGGGAAATGGGGACCTGATAGGCCTCCCCGGGCGTTACCCGGGCCAGCCAGGGGGATTTGTTGGAGACTATGCGGGTGTTTACGATCTTGGACTGGTGCCGCCCAATGGTGTTAAAGCTCAGGGTCGGGCAGCTTTCGCCGCAGTCCGCGATCTCGCCGTAGGGGACCAGCCCCAGCTTGACGAGGGCCTGGAAACCGTTGCATACGCCCAGGGCCAGGCCGTCCCGGTTTTTAAGCAGGTCCATCACCGCCTCGGAGGTTTCCGGACCCCGGAGGAAGGCGGTGATGAACTTGCCGGAACCGTCGGGCTCGTCGCCGCCGGAGAAGCCGCCGGGGAGGAAGAGAATCTGGCTTTCCCGGAGCTTTCGGGCGAAGGCGGCGGCGGAGTCCGCCACGTCTGCGGCGGACTGGTTTTTGATGACGAAGATTTCCGTCTCCAGGCCCGCCCGCCGGGCGGCCCGGGCGCTGTCGTACTCGCAGTTGGTGCCGGGGAAGACGGGTATGAGGACCTTGGGCCTGGCAACGCCGGTTTTCGGGGCGGGGCGGGTGAAGGCGGGGCAGGGCAGGACGGGTGCGTCCCCCTCCCCGGAGGTCCGGGTGGGGTACACGTCCGCCAAAACCGCCTCGTTCAGCGATAACAATTCGTCGATTAAGGCGGAATCATCACCAATTGTAATCATCGGCTCTGCCGTGGTCAGGCCAATCTTGGCGTATAGGCCGTCGGGGTGGCAGTTGCCGATGTCCTCCGCCAGCTCGGCTACAATGGCCCCGGGCCGGGGAGTATACCACGCGCCGGTGTTCCGGCCCAGTCCTTGGAACCCAATGCGGCTGCCGAAGGACATGTTCATGACGGCTTCGGAAAGACCGTTTTCCACCGCGTAAGCGGCCCTGACGGCTCCCGCCCGGGCCAGCCGGTGAAGCTCTTCCCAAACGGCCCTGCGGCTTTCCGCGCTGCCGTCAATGCCGGTTTCCATAAACAGATACACCGGGTGGCCCGCTTCCTTGAACTCGGGGGTAATCACGTCTCCCACCCGGATGGGGGCGATGGCAAAGGAGATCAAGGTGGGCGGTACGTCCAGGTCCAGGAAGGAGCCGGACATGGAGTCTTTGCCGCCGATGGCTGCCGCGCCGTAGTCCATCTGAGCTTCCATGGCCCCCAGAAGGGCGGCAAAGGGCTTGCCCCAGCGGTCCGGGTCCTGGCGGAGCTTTTCGAAATACTCCTGCAAGGTCAGATAGGCGGTTTTGTAGTCCGCGCCGGAGGCGACCAGCTTGGCAATGGAAGTAGTCACGGCGTCGTAGGCCCCCCGGTAGGGATAGGCGGAAAGCCTCTCCGGGTCACAGGCCCAGGCCATGACGCTGGCCTGTTCCGTCTCCTGGCCCGGAAGGACCGGGAGAAGGGCGGTCATGGACTGGGCGGGGGTCCGCTGGGTCCTGCCGCCGTAGGGCATAGTGACGCTGCCCGCGCCAATGGTGCTGTCAAACCGCTCCACCAGCCCCCGGCGGCTGGCGCTCTTGAGACTGGAGGCCATGCTTCTCAGGTCCGAGGCCCCGGCCAGCTGGAAGAGGGAATGGGTTTTCCTGTCCACATCCGGGACGGAGACCTTGGCATGTTTCACCGCGCCGTTGGAGTTCAGGAACTCCCGGCTCAGGCTGACAATGGTTTCCCCTTGCCAGCGCATGACCATGCGGGGTTCCGCCGTCACCACGGCGACCGGATAAGCCTCCAGATTCTCCGCCTCTGCGGCGGCGACGAAGGTTTCCGCGTCCTTGGGGGCCACCACCACCGCCATGCGCTCCTGGCTCTCGGAGATGGCAAGTTCCGTGCCGTCCAGGCCGTCGTACTTCTTGCGGACCGCGTCCAGGTCGATGGTCAGGCCGTCCGCCAGCTCGCCGATGGCGACGGACACGCCTCCCGCGCCGAAGTCGTTGCACCGCTTGACGAGACGGGTGACCTTCCCGTCCCGGAACAGGCGCTGGATCTTCCGCTCCTCCGGGGCGTTGCCCTTCTGGACCTCGGAGGCCATGGTGTGGAGGGAGGTTTGGTTGTGGCTCTTGGAGGAGCCGGTGGCCCCGCCGATGCCGTCCCGGCCTGTGCGGCCTCCCAGGAGAATGATTACGTCCCCGGGGGCGGGCCGCTCGCGGCGGACGTTCTCCGCCGGGGCCGCGCCCACTACCGCGCCGACCTCTAAATGCTTTGCGACATAGCCGGGATGGTAGAGCTCCGCCACGTGGCCCGTGGCAAGGCCGATCTGGTTTCCATAGGAAGAATAGCCCGCCGCCGCCGTCTGGCAGAGCTTCCGCTGAGGGAGCTTGCCGGGGAGAGTGTCCGCCAGGGGCGTGCGGGGGTCGCCGCAGCCGGTGAGGCGCATGGCCTGATGGACATAAGCCCGGCCCGACAGGGGGTCCCGGATGCAGCCGCCGATGCAGGTGGCCGCGCCGCCGAAGGGCTCGATCTCCGTGGGGTGGTTGTGGGTCTCGTTCTTGAACATCAGGAGCCAGTCCTGGGTTTCCCCGTCCACCACGGCGGGAACGTGGATGGAGCAGGCGTTGATTTCCTCGCTCTCGTCCAGCTCCGGGAGAAGGCCCCGCTTTTTCAGGGCCTTGGCGGCGATGGTGGCGATGTCCATGAGGGTCTCCGGGCGGTCCTTGGCCTTGCCGCCGTAGACCTCGCTCCGCAGTTTCAGATAGTGATAGTAGGCGTTTTTGACCTCCGGGTCCTCGATCTCTCCGCCGTCGATGTGGGTGGAGAAGGTGGTGTGGCGGCAGTGGTCGGACCAGTAGGTGTCCACCACCCGGACCTCCGTGATGGTGGGGTCCCGGCGCTCCGTGTTCCGGAAGTAGGCTTGCAGGAATTTCAGGTCGTCCAGGTCCATGGCGAGGCCCAGCCTCTCCAGCAGGGCGGACAGGGCGGCCTCGTCCATGGCGGTGAAGCCGGTGAGGGCCTCCACCTTCTGGGGGGCGGCGTGGGTGCGGGCCAGGGTCTCCGGCTTTTCCGGAGAAGCCTCCCGGCTCTCCACGGGGTTGATGACATAGCCCTTGATTGTTTCCAGGTCTGCCGGGGAGAGGGTGCCCTCCAGCAGGTATACTTTGGCGTAGGACACCAGGGGCCGGTCCGTACCCGCCATAAGCTGGACGCACTGGGCGCAGGAGTCCGCCCGCTGGTCGAACTGGCCCGGCAGGGCCTCCGCCGCCAGGACGGCGTGGGGGCCTTCGGGGGCGGGGAAGTCCTCCTCATAAATGAGGTCCACCTGGGGCTCGGAGAAAACGATGGTTTTGGCCTTTTGAAAGACCTCGTCCGAGATGTTCTCCACGTCGTAGCGGTTCACCAGCCGGAGGCCGGTGAGGGCGGAGACGCCCAAGATGGTTTGCAGCTCCGTCAAAAGCCCCTGGGCCTCCAGCCGGAGGGCGGGCTTTTTTTCCACGTATACGCGTCTTACCATGTTCAGCCCTCCAGGGCCCGGAGGGCCCGCTGTCCAATGTCATGCCGCATGTATTTGCCCTCAAAGCCGATGCGCTCTGCGGCGGCGTAGGCTTCTTTCAAGGCGTCATGCAGCGTTCCGCCAACGGCGGTGACGCCCAGGACCCGGCCCCCGCTGGTGACCAGCTTCCCGTCTTCCGCCAGCTTGTCCCCGGCGTGATAAACGGTGACGGGGAGGTCCTGGGGAATGGTGATTTCCTTGCCCTTTTCGCAGCTGCCGGGGTAGCCGCCGGAGGCCAGGATGACGCAGGCGGCGGAGCCGCCATGCCACTCCACGGTCAGTTCCCCCAGGGTTTCGTTTTCCACGGCCTGCATCACCGTCAGCAGGTCGGTTTTCAGCAGGGGGAGGACCACCTGGGTCTCCGGGTCGCCGAAGCGGCAGTTGTACTCGATGACCTTGGGGCCGTCCGGGGTGAGCATCAGGCCGAAATAGAGACAGCCCTTGAAGGGACAGCCCTCGGCCCGCATGGCGGCCAGGGTGGGGAGGAAAATCTTCTCTATGCACTCTGCCGCGACGTCCGGGGTGTAGCAGGGATTGGGGGCCACGGTGCCCATGCCGCCGGTGTTGGGTCCGGTATCGCCGTCCCCGGCCCGCTTGTGGTCCATGGAGGAGACCATGGGGGCGATGCTCCGGCCGTCGGTGAAGGCCAGGACGCTGACCTCCGGGCCGGTCAAGCATTCCTCAATCACGATCTCGCTGCCGGAGTCGCCGAAGGCTTTGTCCTCCATGATGGACTTAACGGCGGCCTCCGCCTCGGGGAGGTTCTGGGGGATGAGCACGCCCTTGCCCAGGGCCAGGCCGTCGGCCTTGATGACGATGGGGAAGGAGGCGGTTTTCAAGTAGGCCAGGGCCTTGGCAGAGTCGTCAAAGACCTCATAGCGGGCCGTGGGGATGCCGTATCGCTTCATCAGGTTCTTGGCGAAGACCTTGCTGGCCTCAATGCGGGCGGCCTTGGCGTCTGGCCCAAAGCAGGGGACGCCCGCCTCGTGGAGCCGGTCCACACAGCCCAGGGCCAGGGGGTCGTCCGGGGCCACCACGGCGAAGCCGATGGAATGGGACCTGGCAAAGTCCACGATGCGGTCAAGGTCCTTCGCGCCGATTTCCGGGACGCACACCGCGTCTTGGGCGATGCCGCCGTTGCCGGGGAGGGCGTAGATCGTTCCGGCCTGGGGGTTCTCTTTCAGCTTTTTGATGATGGCGTGCTCGCGGCCTCCGCCGCCGACTACGAGTATATCCATAACGTCTCCTTGCGTTTCTTCGCCCCCTTCCTCCGTGAGCCGGAGCCCACGGAGGAAAACGAGGAGCAGTGGAATGAGGGAGCTTTCGCCCTTGGGCGGAAGCGGGGGATCTGGAACCTGCGGCGAGTTAGTGATGGAACAGCCTCATGCCGGTGAAGCACATGGTCATGCCGTATTTGTCGGCGGTTTCGATCACGTGGTCGTCCCGGATGGAGCCGCCGGGCTGGACGATGTACTGAACGCCGCTCTTCCGGGCCCGCTCCACGTTGTCCCCGAAGGGGAAGAAGGCGTCGGAGCCGCAGGTGACGCCGGCGAGCCGGGCAATCCAGGCTTTCTTTTCCTCCGCCGTCAGGGGCTGGGGGCGCTCCTTAAACACGCCCTGCCACGCGCCTTCCGCCAGCAGGTCCTCCCACTCGTCGGAGAGGTAGACGTCGATGGCGTTGTCCCGGTCCGGGCGGCGGATGCCGTCCAGGAAGGGCAGGGCCAGGACCGCCGGGTGCTGGCGCAGCCACCAGTTGTCCGCCTTGGTCCCCGCCAGGCGGGTGCAGTGGATGCGGCTCTGCTGGCCCGCCCCCACGCCGATGGCCTGGCCGTCCTTCACGTAGCAGACGGAGTTGGACTGGGTGTATTTCAGGGTGATGAGGGCCACCAGCATGTCGGTTTTGGCGGCGTCGGGGAGGGCGTGGTTTTTCGTGACGATGCTGGTGAGAAGGTCCGCGCCGATTTTGTACTCGTTCCGGCCCTGCTGGAAGGTGACGCCGAACACGTCCTTGTACTCCTGGGGGGCGGGGACGTAGGCCGGGTCGATTTGAACCACGTTGTAGCCGCCCTTCTTCTTGGTCTTCAGAATCTCCAGGGCCTCCGCCGTATAGCCGGGGGCGATGACGCCGTCGGAGACCTCGGCCTTGAGGTAGTTCGCCGTCGCCGCGTCGCACACGTCGGAGAGGGCCGCCCAGTCGCCGTAGGAGCACAGGCGGTCCGCCCCCCGGGCCCGGATATAGGCGCAGGCGATGGGGGAGAGCTCCGCCTCCGGCTCCACGAAGTAGAGCCTCCGGTCCGTCTCGCTGAGGGGCAGGCCCACGGCGGCCCCGGCGGGGGAGACATGCTTGAAGCTGGCGGCGGAGGGAATTCCTCCGGTGGCCTCCTTCAGCTCCCGGGCCAGCTGCCAGGAGTTCAGGGCGTCCAGAAAGTTGATATAGCCGGGCTTGCCGTTCAGGACGGTGAGGGGCAGGTCCCCGCCGTCCTTCATGAAGATGCGGGAGGGCTTCTGGTTGGGGTTGCAGCCGTATTTCAGTTCCAGCTCGTTCATGGTCCGCGCTCCTTTGTATGTGTGTTGGGGGCTCCGCGTCAGTCTTCTGTCAGCTCGAAGGGCTCCGGGCGGAATTTCCCGTCCTCCCGGACGAAGGCGCTCTGATAAGGGGCCGTCAGCAGGGGGATGATGTCCGGGTCCAGATTGCAGGCGGTGTTGAGATCAAAAATGCCGGTATGGCTGATATCGGCGATATAGTCCGGGCTCTCGTCGCCGGAGAAAAAGCGCCAGCCGCTGTCGGGGAAGCCGGCCTCCGGCTCCTCCCGGTAGCACCAGCCCACCGGGCAGCCGTCCACGGCGATGCGGTCCGTGACAAAGCAGCCGTTGGGACCCTCCCAGTCCGGGAGGTACATCTTCATCTCCGAGGGCCAGAGGCGGTAGTCCTTTTCCCGCTTGGGGACGTACCAGAAGCCGCTGTCCCAGGCGGCGTCGTTGGCCAGCAGGGTCCGCACCAGGTCCATCCACAGCCGCTGGGCCTTCTGGAGGTCCGGCAGGGAGGTCCCCTGGCGGAAGTCCCAGTACAGCGCGCCGCAGACCAGGCTGGCGGCGTACTCCTCCCAGCTTCCGAAGGCCTGGGCCTGGACGATCTGCTTCTCGGCCAGCCCGTCAAACTCCTCCCGGGTCAGAAGGCCGCAGGCCAGCCCCGCCCGGAGGTGGCCCGTCCGCTCGCTGATATCCCAGGCGAGATAGCCGTGATGGCCCACCAGGGGATAGAACTGGGCGGAGAAGTCCCGGGCCTGGGTAAAGAACCCGGCGGCGTCGGGATTCAAGGAGGCGGGGTCAAAGAGGGGGCGGCCCTCCCAGACGGCCTCGAAGTCCAGATAATTGTCCTGGCAGCGGAACTGCCGGTCGCAGAAGTCCAGGAGGCTGTCCTTGTCCTTGACGCCGTAAACCGTCTTCAAATGCGCCCGGCAGGCGGCGGCGTCCGCGTCCGTGGCGCAGTGAGGCAGTGTGGTGAAGTAGTCCGCCTCCTTGATTTCCGGGAGGCCGGGGGTTTTCCGCAGGGCGGGAACGCCCGCCAGCAGGGCGATAAAGGCGTCCCGCTCGCAGGGCCGCCGCTCCTGCCTGGAGCGGGCCAGCAGGGACTGGACGTCCCGTTCCAGGCCGGAGGAATGCGGGTGGAAGTCGTGAAGCTGAGAGAGGTCCATCATAAAAAACCGTCCTTTCTGTCAGCGGGACAGGCCCTGGGCGACAAGCTCCGCTGCTTGGGGCAGCAGCACCCATTCCGCCTGTTCCATTACCCGGCGCTGGAGGACCTCCGGCGTGTCGCCGGGAAGGACCTCCACCGCCTTTTGCAGGAGGATGCGTCCTCCGTCGGGAATCTCGTTTACCAAATGCACCGTGGCCCCGGTGACCTTTACGCCCGTTTCCAGCGCCGCCTCGTGGACCCGCAGGCCGTACATCCCCTTGCCGCAGAAGGAGGGGATCAGGGCGGGGTGGACGTTCAGGATGCGCTCCGGCCAGCGCTTGACAAACTCCCCGGAGAGGATGGAGAGGAAGCCTGCCAGGACGATCATGTCCGCCTGGTACGACCTCAGTTTTTCCGTCAGCCCGGCTTCAAATTCCTCCTGGGAGCGTCCCTTCCGGGGGACGGCGAAGCCGGGGACGCCGTGGTTTTTCGCCCGCTCCAGGGCGTAGGCCCCGGGGGCGCTGGACAGGACCACGACGATCTCGCCATGGGGAATTTTGCCCGCCTCCTGGGCGTTTAAAAGGGCCTCCAGGTTTGTTCCGCCGCCGGAGACCAGGACGGCGATTCTCGCCTTGCTCATACGACAGGGGGGCAGACTTCGCAGAAAGCGACGCCCGCATTCCCGCGGGATACGCTGCCCACCTCCGCCGCGTCGGGCTCACCGGCGCGGTGAAGAATGTCCAGGGCCTTCTCCGCCTGCTCCCGGGGGACAGCCAGCACCAGGCCCAGGCCCATGTTGAAGGTATTGTACATGTCGTGCTCGGAGATGTTTCCCCGCTTTGCAATCAGCTGAAAGATGGGCGGGCATGGCAGCGCGGCGGCGTAGAAATGGGCCTCCAGGCCCTGGGGCAGCATCCGGGGCACGTTCTCGAAGAAGCCGCCGCCGGTAATATGGCTGGCGCCGTGGAGGTCAATCCCCCCGTCCAGCAGGGCCCGGACGGCCTTGACGTAGATTTTTGTGGGGGCCAGCAGAACCTCGCCCAGGGACTTGCCCTCCAGCTCCTCCAGCGGGGAGGCGAGGCCGGCGTGCTCGATGTCGAAGACCTTCCGCACCAGGGAGAAGCCGTTGGAATGAACGCCGGAGGAGGTCAGGCCGATGAGGGCGTCCCCCTCCCGGACCCGGCTACCGTCGATGATCTTCGGCTTGTCCACCACGCCCACGGCGAAGCCCGCGATGTCGTAGTCCTCCGGGGCCATGACGCCGGGGTGCTCGGCGGTCTCGCCGCCGATCAGGGCGCAGCCGGACTGGACGCAGCCCTCCGCCACGCCGGAGACGATGGAGGCGACCTTCTCCGCCTCGTTTTTGCCGATGGCGATGTAGTCCAGGAAAAAGAGGGGCCTGGCCCCGCAGCAGATGATGTCGTTGACGCACATGGCTACACAGTCTATGCCGATGGTGTCGTGTTTGTCCAGCAGCTGGGCCAGGCGGAGCTTGGTGCCCACGCCGTCTGTGCCGGAGACCAGGACGGGCTCTTTCATTCCGGAGAGGTCCGGGGCGAAGAGGCCGCCGAAGCCGCCGATGCCGGAGACCACGCCGGGGATTTTGGTGCGCTCCACAAAGGGCTTCATCAGCCGCACGCCCTCATAGCCGGCAGTAATGTCCACGCCGGCGGCGGCGTAGGCGGCGGAATGGGAGTTTTCCATGTTGAACCTCCATGTTTTGATTTGGGGCCGGGGGCTGCCGCGCGGTCATTCCTTTCCCGTCCAGCAGTAGGTGCAGATCTTGTCCCGGTCGATGCCGATGGCCTCCAGAAGGCCGTCCAGGGACTGGTAGCCCAGGGAATCGAAGCCCATCTCCTTGCAGATGGTCCGGAGCATGCACTGGCCCCGCTCTGTGGAGGCGTCGGCGTATTCCTCCAGATGGTTCTGGCCCTCGTCTCCCTCCAGGGTCTGGATGGTCCTGCGGCTGAGAAGCTCCATGTCGGAGTTGCTCCGGGAGAAGTTCAGGTACTTGCAGCCATACATGATAGGAGGACAGGCGGAGCGCATGTGGACCTCCTCCGCGCCGGACTCGTAGAGAAATTCAATCGTCTCCCGGAGCTGGGTGCCCCGGACAATGGAGTCGTCCACGAAGAGGAGCTTTTTCCCGCGGATGAGCTCGTGGACGGGAATCTGCTTCATCTTGGCCACCTGGTTCCGCACGTTCTGGCTCTCGGGCATGAAGGACCGGGGCCAGGTGGGCGTGTATTTTACAAAGGGCCGGGCGAAGGGCTTCCCGCTGCGGTTGGCAAAGCCGATGGCGTGGGGGACGCCGGAGTCCGGGACCCCCGCCACGTAGTCCACCTTCGGAAGCTGGCCCCGCTGGACCTCGTCCCGGGCCATGATCTCGCCGTTGCGGCAGCGCATGACCTCCACGTTCGTCCCCTCGTAGCAGGAGTTGGGATAGCCGTAGTAGGTCCAGAGGAAGGCGCAGATGCGCATGTCCTTCCCGGCGGGGGAGAGGGTCTCCCAGCCCTCGGGAGTGATTTTCACGATCTCCTGGGGGCCCAGCTCGTAGGCGTCCTGATAGCCCAATTTATGGTAGGCGAAGGATTCGAAGGAGACGCAGCAGCCCTCCCCGCTCTGCCCGATGAGCACCGGCAGGCGGCCCAGGCGGTCCCGGGCGGCGTAGATGCCCTCGGTTGTGAGGATGAGGATGGTCATGGAGCCCTCGATCTGCTCCTGGGCGTAACGGATGCCGGTGACCAGGTCGTCCTTCTGGTTGATGAGGGAGGCCGCCAGCTCCGTGGCGTTGACCTTGCCGGAGCTCATGGCCATGAACTGGTGGCCGTGGTCGGAGAAGTAGCGGTCCACCAGCTCCTCGGCGTTGTTGATGATGCCCACGGTGGAGATGGCGTACAGCCCCAGGTGGGAGCGCATCAGCAGGGGCTGGGGGTCTGTGTCGCTGATGCAGCCGATGCCGGAGCAGCCTCGGAACCCGGCTAGGTCCTTCTCGAACTTCGTGCGGAAGGGGGTGTTCTCAATGTTGTGAATCTGCCGGTGGAAGCCGGTTCCGTCCCCGTCATAGACGGCCATGCCGCCCCGGCGGGTGCCCAGGTGGGAGTGGTAGTCCGTGCCGAAGAACACGTCCAGCACCACGTCCCGTTTGGAAATCGCGCCGAAAAATCCGCCCATTACAGCGCCTCCGCCATCCGGCGCATGACCTCGGCATAGGCATCCTCCACGCCGCCCAGGTCCCGGCGGAAGCGGTCCTTGTCCAGCTTTTCATGGGTCTTGGCGTCCCAGAGGCGGCAGGTGTCGGGGCTGATCTCGTCCGCCAGGACGATGGTTCCGTCGTCCAAACGGCCGAACTCCAGCTTGAAGTCCACCAGGGTCACGCCGCAGGAGGCCCAGAAGGACTTGAGGAAGTCGTTGACCTGGAAGGCGTACTTCTTAATGGTCTCAATTTCCTCCTTGGTGGCCAGCTTCAGGGCCAGGGCGTGGTACTCGTTCAGAAGCGGGTCCCCCAGGTCGTCGTTTTTATAGGAGAACTCGATGGTGGGCGCGCCGAAGACGATGCCCTCCTCCACGCCGTAGCGCTTGGCGAAGGACCCGGCGGAGATGTTGCGGATGATGACCTCCAGGGGGACGATGGAGACCTTTTTCACCACGGTCTCCCGCTGGCTCAGCTCCTCCACGAAGTGGGTGGGGACCCCGGCCTGCTCCAGCTTCGCCATGAAGCGGTTGGTCATTTGGTTGTTGATGACGCCTTTGCCCGCGATGGTGCCTTTTTTCAGGCCGTTGAAGGCGGTGGCGTCGTCCTTATAGTCCACAATGTACAGATTGGGGTCGTCGGTTTTGAAAACCTTCTTGGCCTTTCCCTCGTAGAGCTGCTCCAGCTTTTGCATATTGAATTCCTCCGTCTGTATTTAAATTCAAGGTTTTTCTCAGACCGGCGTCAGGACCGCTTCCCAGGAGGAAAGCCGCCTGCCGCCCCGAAACGCGGCTCCCGCGTTGTAATAACTCCCGTCCTCCCGCAGGGTCAGGACCTCCGTGCCGCTGTACGCGCCGTCTTGGGAGCGGTAGGCGGAGAGAATGCTGCGCCCCACAAACTCGAAGGAGCCCTCCAGCGGGCCCAGGGCCGGGTTGAAGGAGGTCCACTCCAAGGTGAGCGGGGAAGCCGCCTGGCGGATGCGGTAGTCGTTGGTAAAGCGGACCGGCGGGTCCGACCGGACCTCCAGGAGGCCGTTCAGCGTCCATTCCGGCTCCCGGAGAATACGGACGCTTCCACGGAGGGGGAAGGCGTTGTGCGCCTCGTCGTAGTAGGTTCCGGCGGCGGCCCAGTCCATGGCTTTCAGGAAATAGGTGTGTTCCCCCATGCGCTCAGATTTCCGCTTGTAGGGCGGCGTCCTTCTCCTCAATCTGGGCGGCCATGTCCCGGCGGGCGGCGTCCAGCCAGGCCGCCAGGTTCGCGTCCTCCACCGCCAGAATCTGGGCGGCCAGGATGGCGGCGTTCTTGGCCCCGTTCAGGGCTACCGTGGCCACAGGGATGCCGCTGGGCATCTGCACGGTGGCCAATAAAGCGTCCAGCCCGTCCAGGGCACCCCCCTTCATGGGGATGCCGATGACGGGCAGGGTGGTGTTGGCGGCCACGGCCCCCGCCAGGTGGGCGGCCAGGCCTGCGGCGCAGATGATGACGCCAAAGCCGTTTTTCCGGGCGTAGGAGGCGAACTCCGCCACCTGGGCGGGGCTGCGGTGGGCGCTCATGATATGGGCCTCGTAGGGGACGCCGAAGGCGTCCAGCTGGGCGCAGGCGGCCCGGACTACCGGCCAGTCGGAATCAGAACCCATGAGGACAGCGGCTTTTTTCATGGTAAAGTCTCCTTTTCATCGATCATTTCAGCGTTTTTTGTTACAGCTTCTTTCTCAGGACCGTGTGGCGGAAAATGCCGTCGGCAAAGTACTCGGCGGAGCAGAACACCGGCTTGCCGTCGATGTCGTAGTCCACCTCTTCCATATACAGCAGGGGCGTGCCCACGGGGACCTGGAGGATGTCCGCCAGCTTCCCGTCCGCCGGGACGGCCCGGAGGTCCGTCAGGTCCAGATAGGGGTAGACGCCGCAGGACTGCTGAAGGAAGTGGAAGATGGGCGGCTTCAGGTCCTCCTCCGTGTAGTCCTCCCGGATCAGGGCCTTTTCGATTACGTCCTCGCAGTAGATGGCGGGGCGGCCGTCGGCGGTGCAGAGGCGGGAGACCCGGAGCATGGGCGTTCCCTCCGGGAGCTGGAGCTGGACGGCGGTCTTCTCGTCCGCCGGCTCCTCCCAGGAGCGGATGGAGGCCACCGCTGGGGTGAAGCCGTTCTGCCGGATCATGTCCAGGAATTCCACCTCGATGTCCATCCGGGTGTGAACGTTCAGCACGTGGCGGTTGATGATGGTGCCCACGCCGTGGCGGCGGGTGATAAAGCCCTCCCGCTCCAGGGAGGCCAGGATGTCCCGCAGCTGGGTGCGGCTGATGCCCAGCTCCACGCAGAGCATGCTCTCCCGGGGCAGACGCTCGCACTGAGCGTATTCACCGGTGCGCATGGCGGTCAGCAGCTGGGCGCGGATGGCCTTGGTATGGGATGTGTGTGTGTTCATTCCGTGCACCTCATTCTGATGAAGATCCCGGAAGGGGATCCCTCTTTGGCAGATAGGTCATACCTATTGTATCGGTTTCCGGGCTGGACCGCAATTGACAAAATTGACAGTTCACAGGAGGATTCCGCCTCCGGCTTGTGAAGGATTCGCAAAACGGCCCCAAAAACAGGAGGGCCCCCGGCTTTTCAGCCGGGAGCCCTCTGACGGGTCACTCCAGAATATAGACGGTGCAGTTCCGCCTGCCGAACTGGATACACTCCTCATAGGTGTCATAGTAGAGGTCGATTGTGTTTCCCTTGACCCCGGTGTCCTCAGCCACGGCCAGGCCGTAGACCACATTGCCTCCGGCGACAATATACATCCGGGTGCCCAGGGGGATGACGCTCTTGTCCACAGCCACGGAGCCCACGTGGACGGCGGTGCCGCTGGCGGTGAGGGTGCCCACGCCGTCGTGTCCCGTGGTGTAGGCGGTGGCGGTCATGGAGCGGACGCCGGAGTAGTTCAGCGCCGTGCCGTCCTTCAGGGTCAGGGTTCCGCTGCCGTCGGCGTTTTCCGAGACGCTGGCGATGCCGCCGCCGGTTTCGCCGTGCTCCGCCAGGATGTCGTCCGGGTTCTCCTTCTGGACCTCGGCGGGCTTGGGCTTGGCGGTGCCGTATTCCACGATTTTGTCCACGGCGGTGGTGTCCAGCTCCTCCACGAACTGGCGGGAGAGCTGGGCCCCGTTGGACCAGACCACCTTGTAGACGGAGGAGCGCATGCCGCCGGCTCCCTCCTGGACCACCTTTTCCTCTCCCTCCAGCATGTCGGGATTGGCGACCCACTGGGTGGAGAAGGGGGCGGTCTCGGTCACGTAGTCGTGGTAGGTCAGCGTGGAGGCGACGTTCACCTCCACGCCGGTCTCGGAGAGCTCCACGCCGATCAGCTCCAGGGAGCTGGGGTAGATGTGCAGCCGGGAGAGAAGGGAGGAGACGCTCTCCTTGTGGGATTGGACGGTGACGGCGGACCCCTCGTGCCGGACGGTGACGGCGGTGCCCTCCTGGAGGGTGATGTCATAGCCCCGGCTGCCGTTGGAGACGTAAACTATCTGGGAGGACAGGTCCGGGGGGTCCTTCTGACTCGGGTCCAGAATGATGGCGGCCTCTCCCTCCGTCCCGGTGATGAGGAACAGAGAGTCCGCCCAGCCGGTGGCGGAGAGGCCGGTGACGGCGGCGACGAGCAGACAGAACAGCATCATGCCGCCGCGCCTGCACAGGCTGTATAACACGCTTGGTCGTTGGTCGGTGTTCACATGGATACCTCCTAGTAAGGTGATTTCACGGCGGGCCCTTGAAAGGCCCCGGCTCCGTGCCGCGCCCGGGGAGGGAACGAAGGAGCGCCGTGCTGGCCCCCACAGGGGAGTATTGGGCGGCCGCCTGTTTTGAAGGGGCGGCTTGTAACTTTTGTTACCAGTGGAAAACTGCGCTCAGTATACACCTGTGCCCCACTTTTGTCAAGGCTTTTGGGCTGTAATGGTATAATTATCCCCACTTTAGACCAAATTGGACAAGAATTGACTGGAAAAGATTCAGGAAGGAAATGGAAAAGAGTTACAAAATGGTAACAAAAAGAGGGGAGGATAGACCGGGCTTCGAAGGCATTGTTCCCCAAAAAACGCCGCCGGAAACCGGCGGCGGGTTGACACATTCTATATGCGGTCTTCTAAAGAGGAAGGGCTGATGCAAGCCGAGAAAAGGGCCGCCGAATACGGCGGCCTTACTTCTTTTTCTCTTTTTCTTCTGGAAGAAAACCGGGGCCCCCGCAAAATCAAAGATTTTGCGGGGAGAGGAGGAAGGAACGGAGCAGAACGGAGTCCTCGCCGTCAGGCGGGGACGGAGTGGGCGGAGTTTCTTCCGACGACATGGGGGGCGCAAAGGACCAGCCATCGCTGGCCACCAATCCTCCCCGCCCGCCAGGGCGAGCAAACCCCTCCCGCATAGGGAAACCCCAAAGTAGACATTTTAAAGAATCCATGCTATGATGCAAGCATCAAAAAAACCTTCCCCCCGGCGGGGGGGAGGAGAGGAGCCCGGTTTTATGAACATTGGAAACGTGTCTATCCCCTCGAAGCTGGCGCTGGCCCCCATGGCCGGCGTCACCGACGCGGCGTTCCGCCAGCTCTGCGCGGAGCTGGGGGCGGGCTACACCTGCACGGAGCTGATTTCCTCCAAGGCCCTTTGCTACAAGGACAAGAAGACCTTCTCCCTCCTGCGGCAGTTTCCGGGGGAACACCCTGCCGCCGTCCAAATCTTCGGCAGCGATCCGTCCTGCATGGCGGAGGCCGCCCAGATCGCCATAGAACACACCGGGGCGGATATCCTGGATATCAACATGGGCTGTCCCATGGGGAAAATCGTCAACAACGGCGACGGCGCGGCGCTGATGAAGGACCCGGAAAAGGCGGGGCGCATCGTGGAGGCCGTGGTGAAGGCCCTTCCCCCCTCCGTCCCGGTGACGGCGAAATTCCGCCGGGGCTGGGATTTGGGAAGCTGCAACTGCGTGGAGTTCGCCAAGGCGCTGGAACAGGCCGGGGTCTCCGCCGTGGCGGTCCATGGCCGGACCCGGGCCCAGGTCTACGGCGGACAGGCGGACTGGAACTGCATCCGGGCGGTGAAGGAGGCCGTTTCGTCCATCCCCGTCATCGCCAACGGGGATATCTGGAAGCCGGAGGACGCCGCCCGGATTTTACAGCACACCAAGGCGGATATGGCGATGATCGGGCGGGGGTGCTTCGGGAATCCCTGGATTTTTCAGCAGGCTGAGGCCGTGCTGGAGGGAAAGCCCCTCCCGCCGCTGCCGCCCTTGGCGGAGCGGTGCGACCTGGCTGTGCGCCAGTTCGAGCTGGCGGCGGAATATAAAGGAGAACGGGTGGCGGTTCTGGAGGCCCGGCGGCATTACTGCTGGTATCTCAAGGGCGTGCCCTACGCGAATTATTATAAGGAGCAGATCGTCCAGATGAACACCCTGGAGGACGTATACCGGGTGACCCAGGGCATCAAGCGGGACCTGCGGGACGGACGGGAGGGACGCCTATGACGGACTTGCGGGAACAGACGTGGATCGCCGCCGCCCGGGAAGGGGACCAGGGGGCCTTTGAGGAATTGGTCCGGCTCTATGAGAAACGGGTGCTGGCCCTGACCCGGCGGATGTGCCAAAATCCGGAGGACGCCGCCGAGGCCGCCCAGGAGGCGTTTTTCGCGGCGTGGCAGGGGCTGAAGCATTTCCGGGGGGACAGCAGCTTTTCCACCTGGCTCTACCGGCTGGCCTCCAACGCCTGTGTGGACCTGCTTCGGCGGGAGGGGAAGCGGCAGGCGGCCGTATCGCTGGATGACGAGGAGCTGAATCTGGATATCCCGGCTTCCGTCCCCTCCCCCCAGGAGGAGGCGGAGCGCCGGGAGCTGCGGGAGCAGATCGAGGAGGGCCTCCGGACCCTGCCGCCGGAGTACCGGGCGGCGCTGGTGCTGCGGGAGATGCAGCAGCTGCGCTACGACGAGATCGGCGAGGCCCTGGGGGTGGATATTGGGACGGTGAAGTCCCGCATCAGCCGGGGACGGAAAAAGCTGCGAAGTTTTTTGCTGGCAAGAGGGAACTTTTCGCCGCCGCCTCCGTCTAAAGAAACAGGAAAGGAGGGCCGTTTATGAAATACTGTGAGCAATACGCGGCCCTGTTGGACCTGTTCGTGGACGGCGAGCTGGCGGGGGCCGAGACGGAGCGGGTGCGGGCTCACCTGGCGGAATGCCCCGGCTGTCAGGCTTATGTGGACGACGCGCTGGCCATCCGGGCGGGCTTCCCGGATATAGAAGACACCGCCGTTCCGGAGGGCTTTGCCGAGGGCGTGATGGAGCGCATCCGGGAGGCCTCCGCCGGGGAGCGGAAGCTCGTGGAGCTGAGGCGGCGGGGAATCCGGCGCTGGATGGGGACGGCGGCGGCCCTGGCGGCCTGCTGCGCGCTGGTCATCCTGGTGCGGACCGGGCCCGGCAAGGAAGCCGCCGCGCCCGCCGGAGGAGACGGCGCTGCCTATGATACAGCTGCTATTATAGAAGAAGGGGAGGCGGGAATCGCCCCGCAGGCGGCCCTGGAGGCAACCGAAGCACCGGCGGAAGAACCGCTGGAGGAAGTGCCGTCGCCAAGGTCGAGGACAGCGGAAGCCTATAAAAGTGAACAGGTTTTGACGGCCGCCCCGGCGGCGGGGGCGGATCTGCCGGCTCCGGCAGCCGCAGCCCCGGAGGCCGCGATGGACGACAGCGCCCCGGAAAAAACGGATGCGCTGTATCTGACTGCGGAAGAGGCCGGAGACCTGTTGGACGGCTTCGACCCGGTATGGGAAAGCGGCGGGGAGCGCCGTTATGAGTTAAGCGCCGAGGCGTATCGGACGCTGCTGGAGGCTCTGGGGAGACCGGTTGATCCGGTGGAGGCGGCAGAGGAGCGCTTCCTGGTTGTGGTGACGGGGCTGTTGGAATAGAAGAAAGGACCCCTGTACAGGCCGGTTTCCTGCGGGAAACCGGCCTGCTGCTTGGAATAGAGGGGAGGGCATTGTGAGAACTGCACAGAGGTCATACCGGGTTATAAGCGTTTCGCTGGTATTTTACAAAAAAGGAGAAAATCGGCAAAAAACCGCTTGACAAAGCGTAGGAGACGTGGTAATCTAACAAAGCTGTCTGAC
>CAJTVF010000045.1 GCA_910579435.1 uncultured Oscillibacter sp. | reverse complement strand
GATTTTCCTTGAAATTTTCTTGCATCACCTACTTGACTTCATACCATTAGACTGTCCGAATCCCGGCTTCCAGTATGGATTTCTCCCCCGGTAAATGCCTTCCTCCGCCAGGCGGTACGCCGGTTCGATGTATTTTTCAGAGGCGTAGTTCTGAAAATTCCTCACGGTCATGGCGCTCCTTTCTGCTTGAAATAAAAAACGCCCCTGACAATGTCAGGGGCGAAAGCATGCGCTTCGCGGTACCACCCTAATTATCCCCGGATAAAAGGGGACATCTTGAGCCATCCGGTAACGGGGATGGGCCGTTCCGCTCCTCGCGGACCGCTCCAAAGTGGCGGCCTTGCGGCGTGGACGAGGGGCTTTCACCGTCCCCCTCTCGCTGAGGAACCGTCTCGCAGGGCTGGCTTTTTCACGGCGTTTGCCGTTGTGAACAGTAGCTATTATAACGTATTTGCGGCGTTTGTCAACGGGGAATCGCGGAAAAAAATAAAAACATCCTTCTCAAACCGGGGGCTTTGCCCAATGTACCCGCAAATCGTCCGCTCCCAAAAGCGGAAAGCGCCGTCGCTGCCAAAGGCCGGGGAAACCTCCCACGTTCCCGAGTGCGTTTGAAAGCAGGCCAGCGCGGCGGCGCGGCCCGCGCCCTGCCTCCGATACGGGGGCAGGATCATAAATTCGGCTATGCTGTGACCGGAGGAGGCATTTTTGAGGCAGGTATTCACCATGGCAAAGCCCAGCAGCTTCCCGCCGTCCCGGAAACGGATCAGCCAGGCTTCCCGGGACGGGCCGCCCATGAAATAGGCGTCAAACCAGGGATAGGGAAACAAGGCGTCCTCGCCGATTTGATTGCCGTCATAGGCGCTTTCCTCGTAAAGGGAGTACTGCAAGAGCCGGTATAAGGTGTCCCGTTCCGCCGGACCTGCCGGAGCTAAGGAAGCACTGATTTAATCCCCGCGCACATCTTTACGCCATAAATTTCCGCTGATCTGCGTCAGAAAATCTTGAAATCCGCCAGGATTCCTGCAATTTTCTTCCTTTCCAGCGAAAATTTCTGGCGCAAATCTGTACACGTTGATTAAATCAGCGCTTCCCTAAGCAAATCTCCATACGCTCAATGCAGCAGGGCCTGAAGGCCGTCGGACATTTTCGTGGGAAGAAACTCGATGATTTCATACCGGGCCGCGCCTTCTTTGTAAAATGGGTCCTGGTCCCGGATGTGCTCCGCTTCTTCCCGGTTTTCGCAAGCGCACAGGATGACTCCGCCGGTGCGGGGGTTTTTCCGGCCGGAGCAGAGAAATTTTCCCTGGGCATACCAGTCGTCCAGATAGCGGATATGCTCCGGCAGCAGCCGTTCGATTTCTTCCAGCGGCTTCCGGTAGGTCAAATTGAAGAAAAACATCTTGCAAGCGCCTCCTGCTTTTGGTAAAATAAATGATGACCGAAGTCAATGACTATGGTCATTATTATAAGACGGTTCGAAACGGCTGTCAACAACGGATTTCAGAAGGAGCAGATTTTATGGAGAAACGGACCCGAAAAGAAAAAGCCGCCGCCACCAAGGAGAACATTTTCTCCACGGCGGTGGGGCTGATCAAGGAAAAGGGATATGCCAACGTTACCATCAGCGAGATCTGCGAACGGGCGGAGGTTGCCAAGGGGACCTTCTATGTGCATTATGCCTCCAAGGAGGATATCATTCGGGAAAGCTATTACTCCGACATGGGCGCTTTCATAGAAGCCCGTTATGACGGTTTCCTGAAATGCGTCCCAGACAGCAGCGGCGGGGAACGGGTGTTCCGCTTTTTGAGCCTGGAGCTGGAATTTGCCGAGTTCGCGGGCTATGAGCTCACCTGCCTGGCCTATGCCCTGAACCTGGGAGCCTGTGTGCCGGGGCCGTCGGAGCATTTGCAAAAGCGGGCGTTCAGCCGGATCCTTTACCGGGAAATCGCCTCCCATATGGAGGAGGCACAGACCGGTCTCTCTGCCGCCGGCGTATTTACCTACCTGGAGAGTGTCGTTCGGGGCATTATGGCCACCTGGTGCTTTTCCAATCGCGGCTTTGATATGCGGGACGAGGGGAAGACGTATCTGGCCTGTGCCGTCAAAAGCGTCTTTCCTATGGTTTCTTCTTCCGGGGACCCACCGGCTCTCCGGTGAGGATACAGACGCCGGTTTTGTCGCATTTCCCACAGCCCATGCAGTGAGAGGGGCCCTGAATGTGTTTGTGAATGGTGTATTGCAGCCAGGCCGCGCCGCAGACGGCCGCGATCAAAAGCATCCACCCCAATACTGCCATAGCGGGACCTCCAATTTCTATGATTATATTATTTAGTATATCATGGAAAGCATCCCTCTGTCAGCGGCATCTGCAACAGCCGCAGTCCCAGGATTGGAAGCAGGGCCTCCGCCGGGCCGGGAAGGGGCGGCAGGGGAAATTCCTGAGGGTCAATGACAACGCCGTCCGGCCGGGGAAGGGCCCGCTGGACGCAGAGCACCGGCTCCGCCAGGCTGGAGAGGGTCAGGCTGTCCCGGGGGGAGAGGCCGTAGGAGACCACCGTTTCCGCCCGGACCTGAGCCGGAAGGGCGGGAAGGTCCCCCGGAGCCAGCAGGAGGCGGCAGACGACGACGCCGCCCGCCAAGGCCCGGCAGCCTCCCGGCGTCAGGGCCAGCAGGGGCCAGATATGCTCCGTCAGCTCCTCGCTCCGCAGGACCCGCCGGGTCCCGGGCGGCAGAAGGCGCGCCCACTCCGCGGGGCAGCCGAAAATTGCGGCGTTCATTCCATCCCTCCAGCCGGGGCGGCCTTGCCCCGGAATGTTCGGCCCTTTGGCGGGCCTGACGGAAAATAGTTTCCGCAGAGGGCGGGATTCCATGCAAAATTTCCTCGTCTTTTTGCCGCAGGTGTGATAGAATAAGGAAAACGACAGAACCGAGATGATATCGTTGCATATTTGGGAACATCTGAGAACCGTAAACCGGCACCGCGCCCTGGTGCGGAAGCACTGCTTCCGCCTGGGGCTCTATTGGCAGGGGCTGACCCACGACCTATCCAAGTATTCCCCGGTGGAATTTTGGGCGGGGGTGAAGTACTTCCAGGGCGACCACAGCCCCAATGACCAGCAGCGCCGGGAGGAGGGCTGCAGCGCCGCCTGGCTCCACCACAAGGGCCGGAACCGGCACCATTTTGAATATTGGACCGACTACCAGCAGGACGGCAGCGGCATCGGCGGCGTGGAAATGCCGCCCAAGTACGTGGCGGAGATGTTCTGCGACCGCCTGGCCGCCAGCAAGGTCTACCAGGGGGAGAAGTTCGACCCGAGCCATCCCTACAAGTTCTTTGAGCGGGGGAAGGGGCGGCGGCTCCTGCTTCACCCCAGCACGGCGGCACTGCTGGAAAAGATTCTGGTCATACTGCGGGACCAGGGGGAGGACGCGGCCTTCGACTACGTCCGCCGGGAGGTCCTGGGGAAGAACTAACGCGTGGAGGCTTGCCCTCCACGCGTTTCGTCACTTGATGTTCGCCCCGAAGAGGGCCAGCAGCTTTAAGAGGGGCCTCCAGAGCTTCGGATGGTGCTCCAGGAGGAATGCCTCCACCTGCGCCTGGGTCAGGCCGTCTCCCCAGAGGAGGACGTGGTTTCCCGCCGCGTCATAGCCCACGGCGGTGTCTCCCACGGCGGCCACGCCCACGGCGATCTTCCCGCCCAGGGCGGTCACGCCTCCGGCGTACCAGAGACCCAGCGCCACGGGGCCGAAGGCCAGCAGGCCGGCGGCCACCGGCCCCAGCGCCGCCAGGCCGAAGGCCAGGCAGCCGATGGAGAGGAGACCCGCCGAGATCAGGCCGAGGCTGAGCAGCCCTGCGCTGATAAGCCCAAAGGAAACCAGCCCTACGGCAATGTTGCCAATGGCGAAGACACCCCGGGCCACATCCCGGGCGCGCATCGGATGTCCGTAGAGGCGGAAGCGGATGGAAACCAGGGGCAGGCCGAAGAGTTTGGCTTTGCTGTCGTAGGCATAGCCCCGGAAATAACTGGAGATTTCTTCCACCTGCTCCTCCAGCCGCGCCGTGGAGGGAGCTGGAGCCTCGGCGGGGCGCTCCGGCTCCTCCAGGCGGTCCTTGACCAGATAGTCCACGCTGACGGAGAACAGGTCCGACAGGGCCACGAGCTTTGTAAGCTCCGGCGCCGCCGCGCCGCTTTCCCATTTGCTGACGGACTGCCGGGTCACGCCCAGCCGGTCCGCCAGCTGCTCCTGGGAGAGGCCCTCCCTGCGGCGGAGCTCCAGCAGTTTTTCAGAAAATGTCTTCATGCAATCCTCTCGCTTTCTCTTGAGTTGGCCTTATGCTAGCCCGCTTTACCGAAAAAAGCAAGAACGCGGCGGGTGGAACTTTGTCAACCGTTGGTTGCGGCCGCTGCGGCACAAGGGTTTCCGGATTTTTAGGAATCAGGCGCAAGAGCCGAAGGCCCGGACGGGCCTTCACCGCTATTATAGAAGCTTTCCCGGGAAAATCAAGCGTCCGGCGTCTCTTTCCCGGCACGGGCGGAGTTTATGGACATTATGTACAAAGGTTTTCCGGCTTTTTTTGAAATATCGGAAAAAAATTTCTCCGGATTTTGGATTGGGCCCTTGTTTATTTTCGCAGTAAATGTTACACTAAAAGCAACACCCCTAGGGGGGATTTGCGGATACCTTATGTTTTAGAGGAGGATGTTTATATGAACGCCTATCTTTCCAGTGTCATCGAGCATGTAAAGACCCGGCACGCCAACGAGCCGGAGTTTGTCCAGACGGTGGAGGAGGTTTTGTCCTCTTTGGAGCCCGTCATCGAGAAGCACCCTGAATATGAAAAGGCCGACCTGCTGACCCGCATGGTGGAGCCGGAGCGGATGTTCACCTTCCGGGTCTGCTGGATGGCGGACGACGGCACCTGGCACACCAACATCGGCTACCGCTGCCAGTTCAACGGGGCCATCGGACCCTACAAGGGCGGCCTGCGGTTCCAGAAGAATGTGTATCCCGGCATCATCAAGTTCCTGGGCTTTGAGCAGGTCTTCAAGAACAGCCTCACCGGCCTGCCCATCGGCGGCGGCAAGGGCGGCAGCGATTTCGACCCCGCCGGGAAGTCGGACGCGGAGATCATGCGCTTCTGCCAGAGCTTCATGCAGGCCCTGTACCGCTACATCGGGCCCGACGTGGACGTGCCCGCCGGGGACATGGGCGTGGGCGCCAAGGAGATCGGCTATCTGTACGGCGAGTACCGCCGTCTGAAGGGCGCGTTCGAGAACGGCGTCCTCACCGGCAAGGGCTTCTCCTACGGCGGCTCCCTGATCCGGCCGGAGGCCACGGGCTTTGGCGCGGTGTACTATTTGGAGAATGTGCTCAAGCACGAGGGCGAGGACTTGAAGGGCAAGACCATTGCCTGCGCGGGCTTCGGCAACGTGACCTGGGGCATCTGCAAGAAGGCCACGGAGCTGGGGGCCAAGGTGGTGACCCTGTCCGGACCGGACGGATATGTCTACGACCCCGACGGCGTGGCCACGGCGGAGAAGATCGGCTACCTGGTGGAGATGCGGAACAGCGGCCGGAACCAGGTGAAGGACTACGCGGACAAGTTCGGCGTGGAGTTCCACGCCGGAGAGAAGCCCTGGGGCGTCAAAGTGGACGTGGTAATGCCCTCCGCCATGCAGAACGACGTCCACATAGAGCAGGCCAAGCAGATTGCCGCCAACGGGGTAAAATACTACATTGAAGTGGCGAACATGCCCACTACCAACGACGCGCTGAAATTCCTGATGGAGCAGAAGGGCATGATCGTGGCTCCGTCCAAGGCCGTCAACGCCGGCGGCGTGGCGACCAGCGCCCTGGAGATGGCCCAGAACAGCGAGCGGCTGGTGTGGACCGAGGAAGAGGTCGACAAGCAGCTCCACCAGATCATGGACACCATCTACAACATGAGCGTGGAGGCCGCCGAGAAATATGGCCTGGGATACAACCTGGTGGCGGGCGCCAACATCGCCGGCTTCCAGAGAGTCGCCGACGCCATGATGGCCCAGGGCGTGTTCTGATCCGGCGTTCCGGCAAACGCAAACAGCCGGCCGACGTAAAGTCGGTCGGCTGTTTTCACGTATCCTGGCGTTTCTTATAGGTCAGGTAACCCTCCAGGATGAGGGACGCCGCCACGGCGTCGACGGTTTTTTTCCGCTGCCGTCCGTTTTTCCCGGCGTTGAAGAGGATCTGATGGGCGTCGATGGTGGTCCGCCGCTCGTCCCAGAGGATCACCGGGAGGCCGGTGGCTTCCCGCAGAAGCTCTGCCAGGGCCTCTGCCTTCTCCGCCCGGGGGCCCCGGGTGCCGTCCATATTCCGGGGATGGCCCAATACCAGCTCCTCCGCGCCGTGTTCCCGGGCCAGGGCGGCGACCTGCTCCGCCACGCGTTCCGGGCGGTAGGCGGTGACGGTCGTGGTGAAGCCCGTCAGGAATCCGGTGGGGTCGGAGACGGCGACGCCGGTGTGGGCGTCTCCGTAGTCAATAGCCATGATGCGCATAGAAGGGCCTCGCTTTCTGCGGCCTGGGCCGCCTTGGATGGGTGCCGCCGCCCGGCGGGGAAGGGAAAAGGACCATGGCGGTTCCGCCACGGTCCTTTTTAAGCTGCGGGAAGAAGAATTATTTCAGCTCGACCTTGCCGCCGGCTTCCTCGATCTGCTTCTTCAGAGCCTCGGCGTCGTCCTTGGAAGCGCCTTCCTTGATGGTGGCGGGAGCGCCCTCGACAGTGGCCTTGGCCTCGGCCAGACCCTGGCCGGTGATCTCGCGGACGACCTTGATGACCTTGATCTTGGCGGCGGCGTCAAAGCCGGTCAGAACCACGTCAAACTCGGTCTTCTCCTCGGCGGCGGGAGCGGCTCCGCCGGCGGCGGGAGCGGCCATGGCGGCGGCGGAAACGCCAAACTCCTCCTCCAGGGCGTGAACGAGCTCGCTGAGCTCCAGAACAGTAAGGGCCTTGATCTCTTCGATCATGGCGGTAACCTTCTCAGACATTGTATGGAACCTCCTGATAGTAAATTTTTATGATAGGACCGGGGGGCCGCTTACTCGGCGGCAGGGGCTTCGGCGGCCTCGGCGGGCGCGCCCTGCTTCTCGGCAATCTGCTTCAGGACCACGGCCAGGCCGGTGATGGGGGCCAGCATGGTGCCCAGGACCTGGGCCTGGAGGACAGGCAGAGCGGGGATGGAGGCCAGGGACTTGATGGTGTTCAGGTCCACGGGCTTGCCGTCCATAAAGCCGCCCTTGATTTCGAACTTGTCCTTCAGCTTCTCGGCGTAGCCGTTCATGACCCGGGCGGGAGCCACGGGATCGTCGCACAGCGCCAGGGAAGTGGTCCCGTTCAGCAGATCATCCAGTTCGCTGAGACCGGCGTTGTTGAAGGCAAAGCGGAGCAGCGTGTTCTTGACGACGGCGTAGTCCACCGCGTTTTCACGGCACTCCCGGCGCAGAGCGGTATCCTCTTCGACGGTGATGCCCTTGTAGTCGACGATGACGCCCGCGGTGGCCTTCTGGATCTTGTCGGTCAGCTGGGCCACGATGGCCTGCTTCTCGGATAAGACTTTCGCGTTAGGCATGGTTGATGTTCACCTCCATAGGAATGGGAATGCGCGTTCAAAAAAAGGAACGCCCCCGTGTCCGCATAGACACAAGGACGCATAGCAAATTCACATTTGCCGCCCTCGGCAGGATTTACGGGCGGAACCCACCTGCTGTCTTTGGAACGCAACTGTCATTATATGCGTGGGGAGGGAAATTGTCAATACCCAAAACAAAATTTTTCCTATGTACCGGATTGTAAAGAATTGTTACCGCTTTGAGCTTGCGGCGGAGCGGGCGGGGACGTATACTGCTTACACTATAATAATATGTGATGTGTACATAGAAAGGGATGGGACCGTGAAAAGACGGCTGTGGGTTTTGACGGTAATGTTGCTGTTGCTGGCGGCTTGCGGACAGGCGGAGGCGGGATTGCCGATGAAAGAGACAGAGGAAACGGATGAGTACGCGGCGCTGGTTGCCACTACGCCTGTCGCGGGGATAGAGGGGGAGGCCGTCTCGCCGGACGGACGCTTCGAGGTCCGGGCCGAGGGGGCCAGCGGGGAGTATGTCAGCGGCATCCAGCCCCCGGAGTTTTTGCAGATCGTGGATCGGGAGACGGGGGAGGTGCTGTGGCAGGACCACGGCTGGCTGTCGCAGTCGGTTCTATGGTCGCCGGAGGGCGGTTTTCTCGCCCAGGCCCGGACCGCCCGGACCTGGTGTTCCATTATCGTTATCGAAACGGAGAATTGGACCGAATGGGAATTTACCCTTCCGGACGGCAGTCCCATTCCGGAGTATACCTTTCTTCCGGACGATGAGCCATGGTGCGTATGGAGAGAGTATGAAGGGTGTTTCGATTTGACCCTTGGCCGGGGCGGAGATGGAGAGCCGAAAATACGCTATTATTGTGTGGCAGGCAGTACAAATGGAACGATTGAAGGATGTTCTTGGGAGGAGGACCGGGTGGCCTTATCAGGAGACTATGATTTTGACCACGATGGTACACCGGAGACTGTGGAGCTGGTCACAATCTTCGGAGAGAACGGCGTTTCTGTCGGCGGATATACGCTGCGGATATGGAAAGAGGGCGGCACGCCAATCTGGGTCCAAAACTCCGACTTGGGCCATGCGAGTTGGTGCTCTGTCTTTGCCTTCGAGCAAGACGGGAGAGATTACCTGTTCCGATACAATCCCACTATGTACCAGGGGTTCGCCACTTATTCCTACACACTGTTTTCCCTAAGTGAGACCGGGGAGGAGCAGGTGGTTCGGGAGGGAAGCGTAAACTTTGACCTGAACTTTGGCGCACCCATGCATGAGAGCTATGACCCGGAGGCCATTACCGCGTTCCTGGAGGAGGTCCACGGCCTTTTGGAGGACAGCGAGCTGCTGCTGACCACGGAGAGCGGCGAGTTCCGCTCCGGCGGCCCCGGCGCCGGCTTTAAGGACGACCTGTCCCACTGGACGGACAGCGGACTCTATGACGAAAGCAAATCCCTGGAGGACAATATCCGGTCCATCGGGGCGTATTGGAAGAAGCGGCAAGCGTCCTGACCGGAAAACGCCGCCCGGAATTTCCGGACGGCACTTTTCCTTTACACCATAAGCCCATAGCGGGCCAGAACGGTCTTGATGAGCTCCAGGTTCTCCGGACTGGGCGGGCACATGGGGGACCGGAGCTCCCCGACCCTCCAGCCAAGCAGCCCCAGGGCGGTCTTCACCGGGATGGGGTTCACCTCGCAGAACATGGCGTCGCAGAAGTCCTTCAAATGTACTTGCAGTTTCCCGGCGGCGGCAAAGTCGTTTTGGAGGCACAGATGGGTCAGCCGGTGCATCTCCGCCGGGAGGATGTTGGCGGCGACGGAAATGACCCCCTTGCCCCCCAGGGCGCAGATGGGGACGGTCTCGTCGTCGTTGCCGGACCAGATGGTGAAATCCTCAGGGCAGAGGGCCCGGGTCCGCTGGACATTCCCCAGGCTTCCCGACGCCTCCTTGACTCCCGCGATGTTAGGATGCTGCGCCAGGGCGGCATAAGTCTCCGGAGCGATGGCGACCCCGGTGCGGGAGGGGACGCTGTACAGGATGATCGGAAGAGAAACCGCGTCCGCGATGGTCCGGTAATGCCGGTGCAGTCCCGCCTGAGTGGCCTTGTTGTAGTAAGGCGTCACCACCAGCAGGCCGTCGGCCCCCTGGCGTTCCGCCTCCCGGGAGAGGGTGACGGCGTTTTCCGTGGAGTTGGAGCCGGACCCGGCAATCACCGGGACCCGCCCTCCCACATGTTGGACGCAGAAGGCGATGGTCTCCGCTCGCTCCCGGTAGGTCATGGTGCTGGCCTCGCCAGTGGTTCCGCATACAACAATGGCGTCCGTCCCGTTCTCCAGCTGGAAGTCCAACAGATTCCCCAGGGACTCCAGGTCCACGCCGCCTTCCTTGAACGGTGTGACGATTGCGGCTGCAGATCCTGTAAAGATAGGATGCTTCACAGTGATTAGCTCCTTTCCAAGTCTGAAATCAACAGAAAAGAGGCGGTCCGCACGTCTGCGGAGGACCGCCTCTTTCGTAATAAAATCGCAATTCTAGGTTGCCGCCGCTCCGGCTTGGTTAACCTCCAGATGACCAGAGCGTGTGAAAGTTCTTCTGGTTACGTTTCCCCTTCGGGGACGTAGTCTGCTAAGATTTTGCTATGTGAAATCAAGTGTCGTTACAGTCTTTCAGGAAAAGTAGCCCTTGGCGCACAGCAGCTCGGCCAGCAGGACCGCGCCGCCCGCCGCGCCCCGGAGGGTGTTATGGCTGAGCCCGACGAATTTGTAGTCGTACTGGCTGTCCTCCCGCAGGCGGCCCAGGGAAACGGCCATGCCGTTTTCCAGATTCCGGTCCAGGCGGGTCTGGGGGCGGTCCGGCTCCTCGAAGTAGTGCAGGAACTGCTTCGGTGCGGAGGGGAGGTTCAGCTCCTGGGCAGGTCCCCGGAACGCGGCCCAGTCGGCCTTGATCTGGTCGATGGCGGGCTTTTTGCCCTCCTGGAACTTCACGAACACCGCCGCCATGTGACCGTCCTGGCAGGCTACCCGGAAGCACTGGGCGGTAATGGCGGGGCCGGCGGCCTTGACGATCTTGCCGCTCTCTACCTTACCCCACAGCTTCAGGGGCTCCTGCTCGGATTTTTCCTCCTCGCCGCCGATGTAGGGAATGCAGTTGTCCACCATTTCCGGCCAGCGCTCAAAGGTCTTTCCCGCGCCGGAAATGGCCTGATACGTACACACCAGGGCCTTTTCCACGCCGTATTTCAGCAGGGGATGCAGGGCTGGGACGTAGCTCTGGAGGGAGCAGTTGGATTTCACGGCAATGAAGCCCCGCCGGGTAGCGAGGCGCTTCCGCTGGGCCTCGATGACCTCGATATGCTCCGCGTTCAGCTCCGGCACCACCATGGGCACGTCGTCCGTCCAGCGGTGGGCGGAGTTGTTGGAGACGATGGGGCACTCCAGCCTGGCGTATTTCTCCTCCAGCGCCCGGATGTCCTCCTTTTTCATATCCACGGCGCAGAAGCAGAAATCCACCAGGGACGCCAGCTTCTCCGCGTCGGCCTCCGCGTCCAGGATGACCAGGCCCTTGGCCTCCTCCGGCATGGGGGCGTCCATGGCCCAGCGGGGGGCCGCGGCCTCCTCGTAGGTCTTCCCGGCGCTGCGGGCGCTGGCGGCCACCGCCGTCAGCTGGAACCAGGGATGGTTTTCCAGAAGGGTGACAAAGCGCTGGCCCACCATGCCGGTGCAGCCGATCACGCCGGCCTTGTACTGCTTCATAATATGCTCCTCTCGCCGCGCTGTTGCGGAAACGCCGCTGGATTTCCTGGTTGAATTCAACGCGGTCTTGTATTATAATATGGGCATGTGACAACAATTGTGCTTGGCCTGCGGACAAATGTTTTCTGTACGTAATGGTATCATGATTTTTCCGGCGCGTCAAGCCGGGGATCGTTGGGAGGTTCCATGAAAAATAAGCTGCTGACCCTCTTTTTCGTTGTGACTTTTTTTCTCCTCAGCGCACCGTCCGCTTCCGCCGTGACCAACGGCGTGGTAAAGGTGGGGCTGCGCTACGGCAGCTCTGCCCTGGCCTCCGCAAACCTGGAGAACGCGGAGGGGGCGGGTTATGAGTTCGGCTATTATGACGGGGACCGGAGATTCGTGGCCCTGGGACAGACGGATGTAACCACCATTACCATGAGCCCCTCCGGAGGCTCCGCCGTCACCGTGACCCGGACCGGCACCTCGGAGGTCCTCTATGAGCACTTTGCTAGAGACTATCCGCTGGGCGTCCGCCCCTTTGGAACGATTACCTGGTTCAAGGGCTGCCGGTATGCCGGAGGCTTTGAGTATGTCCCGGAGAGCGCGGGAAGCCTGAGGGTCATCAACGTGGTGGACCTGGAGGACTATGTAAAAGGCGTGGTTCCCTATGAGATGCCGGGGGACTGGCCCCTGGAGGCTTTGGAGGCCCAGGCCGTCTGCGCCCGGACCTTTGTCCAGGGACACAGCAAGCACTTGCGGGAGTATGGTTTCGACGTGTGCAACGGCGTGGACTGCCAGGTCTACAACGGACACGGCAGCGGCGGCGCGGGCCCCTCGGAGACCAGCGGCCGGGCGGTGGAGAACACCGCCGGGCTCTGCATCTATTACAACGGAACCCTGGTGCAGGACGCGGTGTACCACTCCTCCGACGGCGGGGCCACCGAGGACGGGGCCAACGTCTGGGGCACGGAGACCGGGTATTTGAAGGGGAAGGCCGACCCCTACGAGGCCCAGACCACCGTCCCCAACAACAGCTATTCCGTTACCTACACCGCCGCGGAGCTGAGCTGGATTTTGGATCAGAAGGGCCACTCCGTCGGAACGGTGCAGGACGTGTACGTTTCCGAGTACACGCCCCTGGGGAACGTGAAGCAGGTGACCTTTGTGGGGACCAACGGGACCAGGACCTTCACCGGCGACGACTGCCGGATGATCTTCTACAGCAGCACCTATCAGAAGTCCGTCAGCAGCATGCGTTTTGATATCAACGGCCGGCGGGGAGGGTCCGGAACCGGGGGCCTCTCGGTGAACGGCGCCGGGCAGATTTCCTCCCTGGACGGCGTTTCCGTGATCTCCGGCGGCGGAACGGTGAGTACGCTGTGGGGAAACTCCGCCTCGGCCATTACATCCTCCGGCACCGTGACGGTTTCCGGCCAGGTCCAGCAGCCCTCCGGCGGGGGGAGTTCCAACGGGACTTTCGTCATCACCGGCACTGGAAACGGCCACAATGTGGGCATGAGCCAGTATGGGGCCAAGGCCATGGCGGAGCTGGGCTATAGGTTCCAGGAGATTTTGAACTTCTACTATACCGACATTACGATCAGATAAGGATATGCCATGAAGACAAGCGATTTTTACTATGACCTCCCACAGGAGCTCATCGCCCAGACCCCCATGGAGAAGCGGGACGGCTCCCGGCTGATGACCCTGGACCGCCGGACGGGGGAGACCGGGCACCGGCATTTCTATGACCTGCCGTCCCTGCTGCGCCCCGGGGACTGCCTGATTATGAACGACTCCCGGGTCCTGCCCGCCCGGCTTCTGGGCCGGAGGCTGCCGGGAGGCGGGGCCTGCGAGGTGCTGCTGCTGGCTGACAAGGGCGAACATGTCTGGGAGTGCCTGGTCCGCCCGGGGCGGAAGCTGCGGGCCGGGGCCCGGATGAACTTTGGCGACGGGTCCCTGGCCGCCGAGGTGGTCCGGGAGGAGGCGGACGGAAACCGTTTGATCCGCTTCGAGTACGAGGGGATTTTCCTGGAGGTGCTGGAGCGCCTTGGGAAAATGCCCCTGCCCCCCTACATCAAGGAGGAGCTCCAGGACCAGGAGCGGTATCAGACCGTCTATTCCAAGGTGCCGGGCAGCGCCGCCGCCCCCACGGCGGGGCTCCACTTCACGCCGGAGCTGCTGGAGGAAATCAAGGTCCGGGGCGTGAGCTTGGGCTATGTGACCCTGCACGTGGGCCTTGGGACCTTCCGCCCGGTGAAGGAGGAGGCCGTCGAGGACCACGCCATGCACAGTGAGTTCTGCACCGTCCCGGAGGAGACGGCGGAGCTCGTCAACCGCACCAAGGCGGACGGCGGGCGGGTCATCTGCGTGGGGACCACTTCCTGCCGGACGCTGGAGAGCTGGGCGGGCGAGGACGGGCGCATGGAGTCCCGGTCCGGCTGGACGAATATTTATCTCTATCCCGGCTGCCGGTTCAAGGTCATGGACGGCCTGGTGACGAATTTCCATTTGCCGGAGAGCACGCTGATCATGCTGGTGTCCGCCTTCGCGGGGCGGGAGGCGGTGCTGGCCGCCTACCGGGAGGCCGTGAAGGAGCGCTATCGTTTCTTCTCCTTTGGCGACGCCATGTTCATCTCGTAAAAAAAGGGGTGGCGGAGTGGAAAACAAGCTGATTTTATACATCGCCATGTCCCTGGACGGCTATATTGCCGGAAAAGACGGCGGCATTGATTTTCTCTACGACACGCCGTCCCCTGAGCCGGACTTGGACTATGAGGCGTTTTACGCCTCTGTTCAGGCGATTATTATGGGCGGAGCCACATACCGGCAGATAAGAGATGAGCTTTCCCCCAGCTGCTGGCCCTACCCCGGAATGCCGTGCTATGTGTATACCCGACGGCAGGAGCCGGAGAACCCCGACGCCTGCTTTACGCAGCTGCCTCCGAGGCGGCTGCTGGACGCCGTTTGGAGGGAGCATCCGGGGAAGATCTGGCTGATGGGCGGGGGGCAGGTTATCCGCGGCTTCCTGCGGGAAAATCTCATCGATGAGTATGAGATCTATGTACAGCCCACAGTTCTTGGCGAGGGGATTCCGCTGTTTCCGGCGGATTTCCCGAAGACGAATCTGACCTTGAAGAGCTGTAGAAGCATTGGGGAAATTGTGGAATTGCGCTATCAGAGGAGGGAAACGCCATGACCCTGACCGGGCTTCCCAACGTGGGTCCCAAGCTGGCGGAGAACCTCCGCCGCGTGGGACTGGAGACCCCGGAGGACTTCCGGGCGGTGGGAGCGCGGGAGGCGTTCCTCCGCATCCGGGCCCAGGTGGACCCCACGGCCTGCTTTCACCAGCTCACGGCCCTGGCCGGGGCGGAGCTGGGCGTTCCCAAAAAGGCGGTCCCTGAGGAGAAAAAGGCGGAGTTGAGGGCCTTTTTCGACAGTTTATAAAAATAGGAGAGACGGATGTTCAAGCTGTTAAAAACCGAGGGCCGCGCCCGGCGCGGCCAGTTTTCCTGCGCCCACGGCGGCGTGGTCCAGACGCCGGTGTTCATGAACGTGGGCACCCAGGCCGCCATCAAGGGCGGCGTGGACGCCTTCGACCTCCGGGAGGTCCGCTGCCAGATTGAGCTGAGCAACACCTATCACCTCCACCTCCGGCCCGGCGACGAGCTGATCCGGCAGATGGGGGGGCTTCATACATTCATGAACTGGGACGGCCCCATCCTGACGGATTCCGGCGGCTTCCAGGTTTTCTCCCTGGCCCCCCTCCGGCGGATCAAGGAGGAGGGGGTCTATTTCTCCTCCCATATCGACGGGCGGAAGATCTTTATGGGGCCGGAGGAGTCCATGCGCATCCAGTCTAACCTGGGCAGCGACGTGGCGATGGCCTTTGACGAGTGCGTGGAGAACCCGGCGGCGTATGAATACGCCAAGGCCTCCTGTGAGCGGACCCTCCGCTGGCTGGAGCGCTGCAAGCGGGAGCACGACCGGCTGAACGCCCTTCCGGGGACCATCAACCCCGGGCAGCTCCTCTTCGGCATCAACCAGGGGGCTACCTTTGCGGACCTCCGGGTTTGGCATATGGACGAGATCGCCAGGCTGGACTGCGACGGCTACGCCATCGGCGGGCTGGCGGTGGGGGAGCCCACCCAGGTGATGTACGACATCATCGACGCGGTGGAACCCCACATGCCCCAGGACAAGCCCCGCTATCTCATGGGGGTGGGCACCCCCAGCAACATCATCGAGGGCGTGGCCCGGGGAGTGGACTTCTTCGACTGCGTGATGCCCTCCCGGAACGGGCGGCACGGGAAGCTCTTCACCTGGGAGGGGACCGTCAACATCCTGAACGCCAAGTACGCCATGGACAGCCATCCCATCAGCGAGAGCTGCGGCTGCCCCGTCTGCCGGCGGTTCTCCCGGGCTTACCTCCGGCACCTCTTCAAGGCGGAGGAGACCCTGGCCCTTCGGCTGGCGGTGCTGCACAACCTCTACTTTTATAATGAGCTGACCGCAAAAATCCGGGAGGCCCTGGACGAGGGGCGCTTTGGAGAATTCCGGGCGGAGTACAGCGAGAAACTGGCGGAGCGGGTCTGAGGTTTTTGATTGGCCTATTGAAAAGAACAAGCTCCCGGACCTGGTCCGGGAGCTTTCGGCAGGAGGGAAGACGGATGAAGCATCCATGGGAAGCAATCCCGCTGGAGGATTATGAAAATCACATGAAGCTGGGCTCCGTTCTGCAGCTTCAGGGTCTGAATGAAATGATGAAGGGCCAGTTCGGGGATTACCCGGTCTCCAGGGTCATGATCCTGGGAATTGCGGGCGGGAACGGCCTGGAGCATATCCGAAGAGGCCAATTTGAAAAGGTATACGGGGTCGACGTCAACGCCGCTTACCTGGAGGCGGCCGCGGAGAGATATCCGCATTTGAAAGGCGCGCTGGAGTGCCTGCGCGCCGATTTGACAGAGGAACCCTGCCGCCTGCCGGAAGCGGACCTGGTGATTGCGGACCTGCTTGTGGAGTATATAGGCTATGGATGCTTTCAGAAGGTGATCCGGCATGTCAGGCCGGAGTATGTCTCGTGCGTCATTCAAATCAACACGGAGGACGGCTGGGTATCGGATTCTCCCTATCTGCATGTGTTCGACGGATTGGAACCGGTTCACCACGATTTGGACGGGGAGGGGCTGGAGAAGGCGGTGCTTGCCGCAGGCTGTCGCACCGTCAAGCGGCTGGCACGCGGGCTTCCTAACGGGAAGAGCTTGCTGCGGGTGGATTTTCAGCGTGCATAGGGCGGGGAAGGCCCGGTTCTAAAAATGTCCCATACGGAGATTTTATTTTGCAGGGACAGACCGGTGTGCCTGCCTCAGTCTCCGCAAGGGCTGGGGAAGAGGACGGACACGCAGGTCCCTGCTGGACAAAAAAACTCCCGGACATATGTCCGGGAGTTTCCCTGGTTCTCATTAGACCGCTCTGGTAACCTTGCCGGAGCGCATGCACCGGGTGCAGACATACACGTGGCGGGGGGAACCGTCCACGATCGCCTTGACACGTTTCACGTTGGGCTTCCAGGGACGGTTGGAACGCCGGTGAGAGTGAGAGACCTGAATACCAAAGGTCACGCCTTTGCCGCAATACTCGCACTTAGCCATCCATTGCACCTCCCTGCTGTCGCATAATATGTGCGTGCTTCCACAAGCACAAGTGGTATCATAACAGAATCCATCGAAAAATGCAAGAAGAATTTTCAAAAAAACCGAAGTTTTTTTCCGCCTTTCCAATATGCGGGTTTCCTGAGGAATAATTTTGCAAAAAAGTGTTGACCCTTACGGAAACGTGTGCTATACTCGATGTTACCTGTGAGCGGGGCTTTTTTGTTGCGCGCTTTTCGCTTTTCAAGCCGCGGCGGGCAGGTCCCGGCAGGGAGGCAGACGGCCTTCCCCGGAGGAAGGCGAATATAAGGAGGTGCCGAAACAATGCGAGTCAAAGTGACCCTGAGATGCAACGAGTGCAAGCAGAGAAACTACAATACCATGAAGAACAAGAAGAATACTCCGGACAAGCTGGAGCTGAACAAGTATTGCCGTTTCTGCCGGAAGCACACGCTCCACAGCGAGACGAAGTAATTGAAGAAAGGGCGTATTTGAACAATGGCAGAAGCGAAGAAAAAGGATCGCGGCCTTTGGTTCCGCGAAATGAAAAGCGAGCTGAAAAAGGTCGTTTG
Source organism: uncultured Oscillibacter sp. (assembly GCA_910579435.1). Taxonomy (GTDB): domain Bacteria; phylum Bacillota; class Clostridia; order Oscillospirales; family Oscillospiraceae; genus Oscillibacter. The sequence continues at coordinate 2,262 of CAJTVF010000045.1, read as the reverse complement.
GCCCAACAAGCAGACGGTGATTAAGAACACGGGCACGGTCCTGCTGTGCTCCGCCATCATCGGCGCGTTCATCTGGGTGTTCGACTTTGTGTCCGTCTCTCTGGTCCAGATGATTCTGAGCGCGTTCGGCGCCTGAGGAACGCGGGATGGCAGACAGCGCGAAATGGTATGTCGTGCATACCTACTCCGGCTATGAGAATGCCGTCAAGACCAGCATCGAGAAGTTCGTCACCGGGCGGAACATGGAGGATATGATCCTGCGGATCGAGATTCCCATGGAAAACGTCACGGAGATCACCGAGAGCGGCGCTTCCAAGGAAGTGGCCCGGAAGGTCTTCCCCGGTTATGTGCTGATTAAGATGATTATGACGGATGAGACCTGGCACCTGGTGCGGAACGTCCGGGGCGTCACCGGCTTTGTGGGTACCGCCAACAAGGCCATCCCCCTGACGGAGGAGGAGGTCCTGGCCATGGGCATGGAGAAGCACGAAATCGTCGTCAAATACAATTTGGGCGACCACGTGCGGATCATGGACGGCCCGCTGGCCAGCTTCACCGGCGTGGTGGAGGAGATCGAGCCGGAGAAAAACCGGGTCAGCGTCATGGTTTCCATGTTTGGCCGGGAGACCCCGGTGGACCTGGAACTGGATCAGGTCGAGGTTTTGAACTGAGCCGCGCGTTTGCGCGCAGGTGGGAGGGACGAGAGGAACCGTCCCGCCGAACCACATTTTAAATCGTAGGAGGTGCCGCTCCATGGCACAGAAGATCACTGGTTATGTAAAGCTGCAGATCCCCGCGGGCAAGGCGACGCCCGCTCCCCCCGTCGGCCCCGCTCTGGGCCAGCACGGCGTGAACATCGCCGCCTTTACGAAAGAATTCAACGAGCGCACGAAAAACGACGCGGGCATGATCATCCCCGTTGTCATCACCGTGTACGCGGACCGCTCTTTCTCCTTCATCACCAAGACGCCCCCGGCGGCGGTGCTGATCAAAAAGGAGTGCAGCATTGAGTCCGGCTCCGGCGTTCCCAACAAGACCAAGGTTGCCACCATCTCCAAGGCCAGCATCCAGAAGATCGCCGAGATCAAGATGCGGGACCTGAACGCCGCCAACCTGGAGTCCGCCATGAGCATGATCGCCGGGACCTGCCGGTCCATGGGCGTCGTCGTCGGCGACTGACCAATCTGATTTCCGAATGAAACTTTCGGAAATCATACACTTGATTTAAGCCATTTTGCTCGCCGCCGTAAACGGCGGCAGCCGCAAAACATGGCAAATATTACTTCCGGGCTTTCCGCTCAGAAGTAATATCATACGAGCGGCCGGATCGCCGCTCCATACAGTGGGAGGATTCCGTTCCGAAGAACCACTATGAGGAGGAAGTAACAGTGTTTAGAGGCAAAAAATATCAGGACAGCGCCAAGCAGATCGACAAGAACACCCAGTATGAGCCCGCCGAGGGCTTGGCGCTGGTCTGCAAGACCGCTACCGCCAAGTTCGACGAGACCGTCGAGCTGCATGTGAAGCTGGGCGTGGACTCCCGGCACGCCGACCAGCAGGTCCGCGGCGCCATCGTCCTGCCCCACGGCACCGGCAAGACCGTCCGGGTGCTGGTCTTCGCCAAGGGCGATAAGGCCGAGGCCGCCAAGGCCGCCGGCGCGGACTATGTGGGCGAGATGGATCTGGTGGAAAAGATCCAGAAGGAAAACTGGTTTGATTTCGACGTGGTGGTTGCCAGCCCCGACATGATGGGCGTGGTGGGCCGTCTCGGTAAGGTGCTGGGCCCCAAGGGCCTGATGCCCTCTCCCAAGGCGGGAACCGTGACCCCCGACGTGGCCAAGGCCGTGCAGGAAGTCAAGGCCGGTAAGATCGAGTACCGCCTGGACAAGACCAACATCATCCACTGCCCCATCGGCAAGGTCTCCTTCGGCCCCGAGAAGCTGACGGAGAACTACAATACCTTGATGGGCGCCATTGTGAAGGCCAAGCCCGCCGCGGCTAAGGGCCAGTATATCCGCAGCTGTGTCGCCGCCGCCACTATGGGCCCCGGCGTGCGCATGAATACCGCGAAGCTCGTTTGAGTTTCAAGCGGGGGACGTAAGTCCCCCGCTTTTTGTCTCTTCCGTTTCCCGCCTCAAGCATCTGGCGCGGCGCGCCGTGGCGCTTGAGGTTTTTCGCGGGATTTCCTGGGAATCTTCTGCAGGGAATGTAAGTTTGTCAAACAAATTGGACAAGGAAGTCGATTGGAGAAAGCCAGGAGAG
>CAJTVF010000044.1 GCA_910579435.1 uncultured Oscillibacter sp. | reverse complement strand
AGCGAAAATTTCTGGCGCAAATCTGCACACGTTGATTAAATCAGCGCTTCCTTAAGGAGAGTGCCCTGCGGGGCTCTCCCCTTTTGCGGGTAATTTTCAAGCCTTTTGTTTTTCCACCCTGTTAAATCTGGAAGAAATCCGTTCACTATCAGCAAAACCGTTGACAGATTCCACAAAATAGCTATTACCGATTTTTGTCAAAACCTGCTATAATTTTGAACAAGAGAGAAGGAGACTCTCAGCGGAAAATTATGCAAACTATGCAATCAGCGGAAAGAAGGCGCATCCCAAAAGCGGTAAAGAAAAGGAGAAATGAAATGGAACACAACTTAAACAAAAAGAGCAGCGCGCTGGCACTGGTCCCCTTTCTGATTTTCGTCGTGATCTACCTCGGCGCCGGCCTGATCCTCCAGGCCCAGGGCGTCGAAATGGCGTTCTACCAGTTCCCCTCTGTCACCGCCATGTTCATCGCCCTGCTGGCGGCCTTCGTCATCACCAAGGGCAGCCTGGATGAGCGCTTCGCCATCTTCGCCCGGGGCGCGGCCAACATCGACGTGCTGACCATGCTGATGATCTACCTGCTGGCCGGCGCGTTCTCCAGCGTCGCCGCCGCCATGGGCGGACGGGACGCCACCGTTAATCTGGGCCTCTCCCTCGTTCCCGTGCAGTTCCTGGCCGCCGGCGTGTTCATCATTTCCGCTTTCATGGGCACCGCCACCGGCACCTCCATGGGTACCATCGGCGCCATCGTCCCCATCGCGGTGGGCGTGGCGGACAAGGGCGGCTTGTCCATTCCCCTGCTGGTGGGCGCCTGCGTGGGCGGCGCCATGTTCGGCGACAACCTGTCCATGATTTCCGACACCACCATCGCCGCCACCCGCTCCCAGGGCTGCGAGATGCGGGATAAGTTCCGGGTGAACTTCTTCATCGCCCTGCCCGCCGCCCTCATCACCCTGGTGGTCCTGCTGATTGTGGGCCGTCCCGAGACGGCCGCCAGCATGGGCGACCTCCAGTACAGCATCATCAAGGTGGTCCCCTACCTGCTGGTCCTCATTCTGGCCCTGATCGGCATGAACGTGTTCCTGGTGCTGACCATCGGCATCTTCGTGGCCGGCATCATCGGCATGGCCACCGCCTCCCTGGACCTCTTCGGCTTCGCCCAGGCGGTCTGGAGCGGCTTCACCGGCATGAACGAGGTCTTCTTCCTGACCCTGTTCTGCGGCGGCATGGGTGAAATGGTCACCCACAACGGCGGCATCAACTGGCTGATCAGCAGCCTCCGGGGCATGATGAAGGGCAACAAGTCCGCCCAGGTGGGCATTGCCGCCCTGGTGTCCCTGGCCGACTGCGCCACCGCCAACAACACCGTGGCCATCGTCCTCAGCGGAAGCATGGCCAAGGAAATCAGCCATGAGTACAAGGTGGACCCCCGCCGGACCGCCTCCCTGCTGGACGTGTTCTCCTGCGTGTTCCAGGGCATCATCCCCTACGGCGCGCAGCTGCTGTCCGCCGCAGCCCTGACCACCGCTTACGGCGTGGCCATCAACCCCACTGATATCATCCCCAATCTCTGGTACTGCTGGGTGCTGGCCATCGTGGGCATCGCGTCCATCTTCGTCCCCTTCGCCGACGGCGCGTGCAAGAAAGACCCCTGGAACTGGGAGTATGACGTGGCCGAGTCCGGCGTAACCGCCAAGAAGGCCCTGCTGGAAGCGGAGAAGGCTCTTGAGAAGGAGCATACGGTCTAATAAACGCCTTGAAGCGCGCCGGGTCTCCGGCGCGCTTCTTCTATTTCTATTAAGCTGAAACCCCTTTTCCGCCCGGCAGGCCCATTCTCTTACGGAGCGTCTTCCTTCCGGAACTGCCGGGCCTCATTTGTAAACTGGATGGACTCCAGGATGTTCTTCTCCAGCAGCTTCAAAAACCGCTCCGCCTGGAGGGAGAGCTTTCCGCCCCTCAGGGCGATCCAGCCGATACGGATACCGCTCTTCTCCGCCAGGGGCAGGGTGATGATTTTCCGGTAGCCGCTGCTCTTCGTAATCAGGCCGCTGCCGGTGGTAAAGCCGTCGGTATAAGACAGCACCCGTAGCATGGTGCTGCGGTTATTCACCCGGATCTGGCGGGCAGGCTTTTTCAGGGACAGCATCCGGTACTCCTCGGAGAAATCCACCGCCACGCCCTGCTCCCGCTCGAAGGACACGTAAGGATAGCCCGCCAGGTCCGCCTCCGTCACCGCCGGCCGTTCCGCCAGGGGATGGCCCCGGCGGACGTAGGCGCAGGGGACCACCTCCGCGATCTCATGGAATACCAGGGCCCGGGAATCCAAAAAGCGGAAGATCATCTTCTCCGTCAGCTCCGTCAGGCAGATGACGCCGATATCCGCCCGGTGGTCATACACATCGTCGATCACGGCGTCCATGTCCACCTCCCGGACAGAAAACTGATACCGGTTGGCCTCCGGGGCCTGGAGCAGCCCAATGAACGCGTCCTCCGTAAAAGGGTATCGCTGGGAGGAGATGGAAAGATGCGTGGCAGGGGCGGCGTTCCGCGCCTCGCCGTAGCGGGTCTCGATCCACTGCTTCTGCTCCAGCAGGGACGCGGCGTAGCCCAGAAACTCCCGTCCGTCCGCCGTAAATTCCACGCCCCGATTGCTGCGGACAAAGAACTGGATGCCCAATTCCTCCTCCAGCTCCCGGATGGCGGTCGAAATGCCGGACTGGGAGAGGAACAGCTTATTGGCCGCTTTATTGATAGAGCCGCATTTGGAGATCTCCACTACATACATCAGCTGCTGAAAGGTCATGGCTTCTTTTCCCTTCCTGGAGTCTGTTTGAAAACCGGTGAAATCCCGGCTTGAGGGGGATTTTTCTGTCAGGCAAGGCCGTCTGGCGCAGGAAGCCTGGCGGAGTTCCAGTCAAATCAACGCGGCCCTGAGGGGAACAGGCGCCCCAGGGCGGCGTCTTGGCGGTTTTCAAACCGGCTCTAACATTTCAGGGGTATTATAAAACATTTCAAAGGGAATGTCAAATGGCTATCACTTAAAACGCTAACAAATTCCCAAAAACTCATACTAACACCATGTCGAAAAAGATGATATGCTTATTATTGGAAGTTGACAAAAAACCGGAGTACCGCTCTCCGGCTACTGGTCAACATGACTGTAATTCCGCTGTACAATTGTCTCTCCACACACTCTCACAAGACCGTCCGTTCCGGCAGAGGAAAAGGCCTTTTCTAGCAATAAAACTGAACTCCAACTTTTTCCAGCAAAAACCGACACTGGACGGCGCAAAAAAGAAAGGAAGGTAAACAATTATGAACTGTAAGAACAAGGGCTTCGCTACCCGCCAGATCCACGTCGGCAAGGTCCAGAACGCCGCCGGCTCTCTGTGCGCCCCGATTTACCAGACTTCCACCTTTGAGTTTGAGTCCGTGGAGCAGGGCGGCGCCCGCTTCGCCGGCAAGGAAGAGGGCTATATCTACAGCCGCCTGGGCAACCCCACCACCGCGCTGGTAGAGGCCAAGATGGCCGACCTGGAGGGCGGCGAGGACGCCCTGGTGGCCGCCTCCGGCATGGGCGCGATCTCCACCGCTCTGTGGAGCTCCGTGACGTCCGGCGACGAGATCGTTGCAGACGAGACCCTGTACGGCTGCACCTACTCCCTGCTGGAGCATGGCATGAGCCAATTCGGCGTCAAGGTCACCCTCACCGACCTGAGCAACATCGAAAATCTCAAGAAGGCCATGACCGAAAAAACCAAGGTGGTGTACTTCGAGACCCCCTGCAACCCCACCATGAAGATTCTGGACATCGCACTCATTGCCAAGACCGCCCATGACTTCAAGTCCGACATCCGGGTGATCGTGGACAACACCTTCTGCACACCCTACCTCCAGCAGCCCCTGTCCCTGGGCGCCAACACGGTGGTCCACAGCGCGACGAAATACCTCAACGGCCACGGAGACGTCATCGCGGGCGTCATCGTCGGCGACAAGGAATTCGTGGGCAAGTGCCGCATGTTCGGCCTGAAGGACCTGACCGGCGCGGTGCTGAGCCCCTTCGACGCCTTCCTGATGGCCCGGGGCATGAAGACCCTGGACATCCGCATGGAGCGCCACTGCGCCAACGCCAGGAAGGTGGCCGAGTTCTTCGAGGCCCATCCCGCCGTCTCCAAGGTCTACTATCCGGGCCTTGACAGCTTCGAGGGCCATGAGACCGCCGCAAAGCAGATGAAGCTGCCCGGCGGCATGATCGCCCTGGAGCTGAAGGCCGACAAGGCCGCCACGGCCGCCGCCCTGAACAAGCTGGAGCTGTGCACCGTGGCCGTCTCCCTGGGCGACGCGGAGACCCTGGTGGAGCATCCCGCCACCATGACCCACTCCACCTACTCCGCCGAAGAGCTGAAGGCCGCCGGCATCTCCGAGGGCCTGGTCCGCGTCAGCGTGGGTCTGGAGGACCCCGAGGACATCATCGCCGACTTCAAGGCCGTGCTGGACCCCCTGGTGTAATTTCCTTACATTTCAGCGGCGGGCAGGTCTTTACCGCCCGCCGCGCTTCTGGTATAATGGACTTGAGCTTTCTCTTCCCTTCCAAGCAACGAAACGAAAGGAGACAACAGCGCATGAAAGACATCGTAGAAATCCGCTGGCACGGCCGTGGAGGTCAGGGGGCGAAGACGGCGTCCCTCCTGCTGGCGGACGCGGCGTTCAACACGGGCAAGTATGTCCAGGGCTTCCCGGAGTACGGCCCGGAGCGCATGGGCGCGCCCATCACCGCCTACAACCGCATCAGTTCGGAGCGCTCCACCGTCCACTCCAACATCTATGAGCCGGACTACGTGGTCGTGGTGGACGAAACCCTCATCTCCGCCGTGGACGTGACGGCGGGCCTCAAGAAAGAAGGCGCTATCGTCATCAACTCCGGCAAGTCCCCCGCCGAGCTCCGCCCCCTGCTCAAGGGCTACGAGGGCCGGGTGTGCACCATCGACGCGGGCAAGATCAGCGAAGAAGAGCTGGGCAAGAACTTCCCCAACACCCCCATGCTGGCCGCCATCGTGAAGGTTTCCGGCGTGGTGGACGCGGAGGAGTTCGTCAAGGACATGGAGGCTTCCTTTAAGCATAAGTTTGCCTCCAAGCCCCAGGTCATCGAGGGCAACATGCGGGCCCTGAAACGCTCTATGGAGGAGGTCAAGGAAGGATGAGCCACTTAGCGAAGGATATGACCCCTCAGGTCACGTGGAAGGATATCACCCCCGGCGGCGCCATCTTTGAGGGCGGCACGTCCCAGGTGGTGGAGACCGGCGACTGGCGGACCATGAAGCCGGTTTTGGACATGGACAAGTGCAGGCAGTGCCTGCTCTGTGCGCCGGTGTGCCCGGACATGTCCATCCCGGTCAACAAGGAAGGCAGGCGGGAGGACTTCAATTACTTCTTCTGCAAGGGCTGCGGCATCTGCGCCAATGTCTGCCCCTTCGGGGCCATCACCATGGTCAAAGACGAGAAATAAGGGGGGTAGAGTAAAATGAGTATTCGTGAAAGACTGTCCGGCAACGAGGCCGTTGCCTACGCGATGAAGCAGATCAACCCCGACGTCATGGGTGCGTACCCTATTACGCCGTCCACCGAGATTCCCCAGTACTTCTCCGCCTACGTGGACAACGGCGAGGTGGACACGGAGTTTATCGCCGTGGAATCCGAGCACTCCGCCATGTCCACCTGCATCGGCGCGGAGGCGGCAGGCTGCCGCGCGATTTCCGCCACCAGCTCCTGCGGCCTCATTTACATGGCCGAGATGCTGTACGTGGCGGCGTCCGACCGCCTGCCCATTACCTTGGCGGTTTCCTGCCGCGCCCTGTCCGGCCCCATCAACATCAACAACGACCACTCCGACGCCATGGCGGTCCGGGATTCCGGCTGGCTGATGCTGTTCGCTGAGACAAACCAGGAGGCCTATGACAACTACCTCCAGGCCATGCGCATTGCCGAGGCGGTGTCCCTGCCCATCATGATCTGCCAGGACGGCTTCATCACCTCCCACGCCATCGAGAACATCGAGCTGGAGGAGACGGAGAAAGTCCGGGAATTCGTGGGCGAGTACAAGCCCGCCCACTACCTGCTGAACAAGGATGAACCCATGGCCGTGGGTCCCTACTCCACCCCCGTGTACTACATCGAGACCAAGCGCCAGCAGGCCCAGGCCATGATGGACGCGAAAAAGGTCATCCAGGACGTGGCGGACGAGTTCGCCGCCTGGACGGGCCGTCAGTACGGGCTTATTGAGAAATATGAGATGGACGACGCCGAGGAAGCCATCATCATCATCGGCTCCTCCGCCGGCACCGCCCGGGAGGCCATCAAGCAGCTTCGGGCCCAGGGCAGGAAGGTGGGTATGATTAAGATCCGATCCTTCCGCCCCTTCCCCGCCGCAGAAATCGCGGAGGCGCTGAAAAACGTGAAGGCCTTCGCCGCCATGGACAAGGACGACAGCTTCAATGCCCACTGCGGCCCCATCTTCGCGGAAACCTGCGCGGGCCTCTATGCCAACGGGATCAGCGGCCCCAAGGGCATCAGCTATATCTACGGCCTGGGCGGCCGGGACGTGCGGGTGGAGAGCATCCAGCACGTGTTCGCAGACCTGGAGAAGATCGCCCAGACCGGCGACGCAGGCGAGACCTACCGCTACCTGGACGTGCGCGAGTAAGGAGGGAACAGTCAAAATGGCCTATAATCTGAAAGAAAATGTCATGAAAGAGGACCGCTTTACCGGCGGTCACAGAATGTGCGCGGGCTGCGGCTGCCCCATTGCTGTCCGCACCGTGCTCCGGGCCATGGAGCCGGAGGACCACGCGGTGGTCTGCTCCGCCACCTGCTGCCTGGAGGTTTCCTCCTTCATGTATCCCTATACGTCCTATAAGGACAGCTTCATTCACAACGCCTTCGAGAACGCCGCGGCGACTCTCTCCGGCGTGGAAACCGCTTACCACGCGATGAAAAAGCGGGGCAAAATTGACGCGACTTATAAGTTCATCGCCTTCGGCGGGGACGGCGGTACATACGATATCGGCTTCCAGAGCCTGTCCGGCGCCATGGAGCGGGGACATGACATGGTGTATGTCTGCTATGACAACGAAGCCTACATGAACACTGGCATCCAGCGCTCCAGCTCCACGCCCCACTTCGCCGACACCACCACCACCCCTGTGGGCAAGGTGGTCCCCGGCAAACCCCAGAGCAAGAAGAACCTGACGAAGATTATGGTGGCCCATGGGATTCCGTACGTGGCCCAGACCACCTTTATCGGGAACTTCAAGGACATTACGGAGAAGTCCCACAAGGCCATCTACACCCCCGGCGCGGCGTTCTTGAACGTCATGGCCCCCTGCCCGAGAGGCTGGCGGTATCCCAGCGAGAAGATGATGGAGATCACGAAGCTGGCCGTCGAGACCTGCGTATGGCCGCTGTATGAAGTAGTCGAGGGCAAGTACATCCTCAGCTACAAGCCCAAGAACAAGCTGCCGGTGGAGGAATACCTCAAGGCCCAGGGCCGGTTTGCCCATATGTTCAAGCCCGGCAACGAGTGGATGATCGAGGAGACCCAGAAGGAAGTCGACCGCAACTGGGAGGAACTTCTGAAACTCTGCGAGCTGTAAGCGTTTCGCTTACCTGCTATATACACTCTCCAAAGCCCAGGGAGGCCGTCGTAAGGCGGCCTCCCTGGGCTTTTGCAGGTCCGTTCTCAGAGCTTTCCCGTCTCAGCGGACCTTTCCAAACCTCATCTCAGGTATACGCTCCATTCCGGCTCTGGGACATGTAGACCCGCAGCTCCCGCTGGGCCCGGTGATACTGCTCGGCGCTGAAGGCCGCCTTGCCCCGCTGGATGGAAAGCACGCCGTCCTTGACCAGCTGGGCAAGCGTGCGGTTGATGGTCTTCTCCGTCAGTCCCACCTCCTCGCTGATCTGGCGGCGGGTCTTGCTCAGCACCACCTGCCCGGCGGGACGGACGCCCTGCTCCTCCGCCTGGCGGACCAGGTACTTCAGCAGCACATACTTGGCGGAGTAAAACAGCCGCTCTCCCCTGCTGTAGCTGGAGCAGTACAGCTTGGCGGCCACATGGCGGCTGACCGCCCGGAGAAGTCCGATATCCCGCCGCAGCCACTCGTCGAAGGTCTCCACCGGCAGAGACGCCACCAGGCAGTCCGTTACCGTCTCGATGGTCACGGAGGTGGTGGCCGCCCCGGCCAGCAGCGTCACCTCCCCGATGAAGGACACCGCCTCGTTCATCTCGATCATGAACACATTTCCATTCTCAAACTCGTTGACCACCCGGAAGGTCCCCTGGAGCAGAATGCCGATGCGCTCCAGGGAGCTGTCCTTTTGGTGGATGAGCGTATGGGCGGGGTAGGTCCTGAGCTGAAAGCCGCCGTCCAGCTCCTCCGGGATCTGCCGGGTGAACTCCCCCAGGCCTGGGGCCAGCTCCAGCAGTTCACTGTAACGCATAGGGCACCTCCGTTCCGGTTGACGTGTGAAAACACCTCTTACCGCCATGATAACACGGCGGCAAGAGGCGCACAAGGTCATTTTTTACTTCCAGCTCCGAAGCCAAGGCTGTTTTTCAAACAGCCGCTCCGCTTCCCGGCGGACCCGCTCCCGGTCGATGGTCAGCAGCTCCCGGTCGCGCATCAGCAGCCTTCCGTTTACGATGGAGTGCCGCACGTCGGCGCCGCTGGCGCTCTCCACCAGGGTGTGGACCAGGTTCTGCGTAGGCCAGAGGTGGGGCGCGCCGGTGTCCAGGGCGATGAGGTCCGCAGGGGCGCCCTTTTCGATGACGCCTAGGCCCGGCTCCATCAGCGCCGCCCCGCCGCCCCGGGCAGCCATGGCCAGCAGGGTCTCGGCGGGCATAATGGAGGAATCCGCCGTCCCCACGCCCCGGGTGACGTTCATCACACCCCGGAACAGCCGCATCTCCCGGAAGAGGTCCAGCCCGCCGTGGGCGGAGCCGTCGCTCCCCAAGCCCACAGGGACCCCGGCAGCCAGAAGCTGGGGCGTGGGCGGCACACCCTTTCCGCAGTTGGAGAAGGGACAGTGTGCGACCCGCACCCGCCGCCGGGCCATGATTTCAATTTCCTCCTGGCTGAGGAAAATGCAGTGGGGAGCGGTCATGGGGGCCTGTAAAAGGCCCTCCTCCTCCAGCCAGACGAAGGGGCGCTTGCCGTACCGCTCGATGAAATCCGTCACCTCGCTGGCGTACTCGTTCATATGGGTCTCCACAGGCACGCCGTCCGCCGCCGCCGCTTCCAGCACCGCCCGAAGCAGCTCTTAATCGTCATTGCGCTCTCCTCCTCAGTTCTTCCCGGCCAGTTCCCGGCCGGATTTCGTCAGGCGGCCAAGGGTGGGCTCCAGCTTGCGGTACAGGAAGTTGCACAGAGGCACGCCCAGGAAAATCGCCATGTAGATGCCGTCGATGCCGGAAATGGTCTCGCTGGCGGAGGCCATGGCGGCGATCTGGTCGGCGTAGGCGGGCATGACCTCGGACAGCGCCGCCACGGCGGAGCTCATCAGGATGCCCGCGCCCACGCCGGAGGCCATGCCCAGGGCATAGGGGTGGAACAGCCCGGTGGCCGCCGCCATGGAGGCCATGAAGCCGAAGTAGATGGTGCCCACCATGCCGCCGACGATGTACACGGAGAGGCTGCCCTGGGCCTCCGGGGAGTCCGCGCCGAACATGTCCTGCATCAGGGCCAGGTTCGTCTCCCGGTTGATGGAGTGGGCGGCGCCGATGGCCTCCCGCTTGAGGCCCAGCATCAGGGCGATGGGCATGGCCAGGAAGATGGTGCAGAGGTTTCCAAACTCCTGGAGCAGCAGGGCGGGCCCGGCGGAGATGACGATGGAGATGTTGGCCCCGGCGTTGATGCCCAGCTTCGCCACAAAGGGGAGAATCGCCACGCCCACCAGGCCGGAGGCAGCCTTGACCTTTTTGTCGTCCAGGATCTTCAGCACGTTGGGGCCGGTGAGGACGCCCAGGAACAGGGCGTAGAAAATGGGAAAGATGATGAAGGTGCCCTTCCAGACGGGAATTTTGATCTGTCCGATGGAGTCCGCGATGAGGATGAAGACGAAGGCCAGCAGATACAGAACCCATTCCGTCCTGACCCGCTCCCTCAGGGAAGCGTATGCGCGTTCGGCTTTTTTCATGGGGCCCACTCCTTTATCGATGATGGATACACTATATCCCATCCGGAGCCTGCCGGAAAAGGACATATGGGCAGTTTTCCAAAAAATAAAACGGGCCGGACAATTGCTTATCCGGTCCGTTTTCAAAAAGGCCCGCCGTCATCCCGCCGCATAGCCCTCTTTGTCAAAGGTATAGGCCCTGCCGCCAATCGTAAGGGCGGTATTTTGGGCAAAGCTCCCATCGGCGTTCCGATAGCGCCAGCCGCCGTCGTCCTGGGTCCAGCCCTCGGGGCTGACGCCTTTTTCCAGGGAGCTGTTCAAGCCGATGGCTTTCCGGGTGCTGTCGTCCTGGAAGTGCCACCACTCCGAGCTGAGGCCGTTCATCCCCGCGGCGGTCATGTAGCCCTCCAGCAGCTTGGCGTTCAGGTTGTTCCGGTACGTCTCGGAGTACCAGCTCAGATCGTGCATCCCGCTCTGCATCTCCAGCTCTCCGCCGCCGTCCGGCTTCTCCAGCGTCAGATCCAGGGCGATGCCCCGGTTGTGGGTGGAGATGGTCCGAGCCAGGAAGCTGCCCAGGTGAAACCGGCCGTTGTCCGTCATCAGCCTGGAGAGGGTCATGCCCACCTGCCCGCCGTCCTCCGTCCGGGCGGGGTCGTTCAGCTGCTTCTCCGTAACGTCATAGGAAAAGCGGGTGGCCCGCTGGGGGCGGAATGCCTCGTAAATTTTCAGCCGGAGGCCGTCGGCCTCCGCCGCCTGGGCGGCGGTGAGCAGCTTTTTCGCGCAGGGGTACAAATACGGCACCAGGAAGGTCCCGTCCGCCAGGCGCACGTCCTCATAGCCCGGGAGTACCTGATGGGTAACCTCCCGGATGGGGGAGCCGTGGACGGCAAAGAGGGAGTCATAGCTGTTGGTGATGTCATAGGCGCAGTGATCCCCTACGTATTCCGGCAGGTTGATCATGCAGAAGCGGCTGTCCACCCAGCCGTACTCCTCCCCATAGCGGACCCGGAACCAGTCCCCCTCCTCCTCCAGAACGCAGAGGGCCGTCCCGCCGGGGATGGAGCCCAGGCGGGCTCCCTTGCCGGGGTCTTCCTGGAGCGTCAGGCTCTGAATGGGCCAAACCGTGCTGTACAGGGGGGAGACCGCGGCCCAGAAGGAGACCTCCTCCGCCTGGAGCTCCGCTCCGTCCCCGTTCACGGCGGCAACGCGGAAGCGGTTCCAGGAGCCGGAGCCCAGCCGTCCTGTGTCATAGCGCAGATGCTCCTCCGGCGTGAGGCGGGCGGCGGTCTGCCACGCCTCCCCAGCCCAGCGCTGCACCTCAAAGTGATGGCACTGGACGCCCTCCCACTCCAGAGCGCACAGCCGGGGGCCGGTCTCCCGGTATGTAAGGGACAGCTTTCCCCCGCTGGGCAGCGCCTCTCCCCCGGACTCCGCCGGAGACGCGGCGGGGCCGCAGAGGATGAAGCCCCACTTTTTCCAGCCCGCCCGGACGGTAAACCCCTGCGGGCCCAGATCCCCTTCCTTCAGGGGGACGGTCATCTCCCGCTCCCTGGTCCCGCCTGCAAAGACGCTGAACGCCTCATAGTTTCGGAACACCTCGTAGACGTCCCCCTCTCCCGTCCAGCGGAGGGAGGCCGCGCCGTCCTCCAGGGTCCCGGTGACCTCCGGGGCCTCCAGGTTTTCGGGCAGGGTCAGCCTCGCGTGGAAGCACTTCCAGCTTTTGACCTCTTTGGGTTTGCCGAAGATGCTTGTCCCGTCGGTCACGGCCCAGACCCGGATTTCCAGCTTCTCCCCCGCCAGGACGTCGGAAACGCCGAAGGAGGGTTCGGGGGAAATGCGCGTCGCCTGCTCCGTGCCGCAGGTAAACTCCACCCGGTACAGAGCCGGGGCGCCGGCGGCCTCGGGCCAATAGAACTCCACGCGCCCGTCCCCATTGACGCAGACCAGCAGGTCTCCCTTCTCAAAGACGGGCCTCCCGCCGCCCAGGAAGAAGAGGCCCCCCGCCGCCAGCAGCGCCAGCCCGGCGACAATCCCAGCCGTCCAGGCCCTGACCAGCCGCCGGGTCTGGACCCGGGTCCTCCGGCTCCTATATCTCCGTTGATACCGATACCGTCTCGTGATCCACACCCCGCTTCATACAAGTGAACTCTACTGAAATGATACACCTTATCCCGGGAAAGTCAAGGGCCATTCCCAAGGAATGGCCCTTTGATTTTCTTAGCGGGCGGCGCTCTCCCGTTTCAGCAGCTCCCGGGTCAGCTCATACACCCGCTGGGTGGAGGCCACGTTCAGCCGCTCCTTGACGGAGTGGACGTCGTGGAGCTCCGGGCCGAAGGACACCGCGTCCAGTCCCGGCAGCTTCTCCACGAACAAGCCGCACTCCAAGCCGCCATGGGTGGCCTCGATGGTCCCCTGCTTGCCGCAGACCGCCTGGTAGGCCGCCAGGACCTCCTCCCGCAGGGCGGAATTCCGGTCGTACTGCCAGCCGGGGTAGTTGCCCCGGAGGGTGAAGGAGCCGCCGCCCAGCTCCAGGATGGCCTTCAGCCGCTGGACGATCATATCCTTCTGGGTGGCGATGCAGGAGCGGACGGAGACGCCGAAGTAGAGCCCGTCCTCCCGCAGCTCCATCACGCCCAGGTTCAGCGAGGTCTGCACCAGGCCCGGGAAGTCCACGTTCATGGCCTGGACCCCCTGGGGCACCGCCAGCAGCGTGCGGAGCATGTTCGCCGTCGACTCCGGGGACAGCGCCTTGTCCAAGGCCGTCTTTTCACAGCTCAGCGCGATGCCGCCGTCACAGCCGGCGTACTCGTTTTTCAGCGCCTTGTCAAACTCCCGGATAAAGTCCTCGAACTCCTCCGCCCGGTCAGCCGGGACGGCGGCCCGGGCGTGGTTCCGGGAGCAGATTACATTGTCAAATTTCCCGCCCCGGATATCCGCCAGCCGCAGGCCGGGAATGCGCTCCATGGCGCTGTACAGCACCCGGCCCATCACCTGGTTGGCGGAGGCCCGGCCCTTGTGAATCTCCGCGCCGGAGTGGCCCCCCAAAAGGCCCTCCAGAGAAATCTCATAGCCCGCCTCCCCGTTCAACGGCGCCTTCACGCCGGGCAGGAAGCAGTCCACCCGCACCCCCCCGGCGCAGGAGACGGTGAAGACCCCCTCCTCCTCCGAGTCCAGGTTCACCAGCTTCCGGCCCTTCAAATCGGAGCAGTCCAGGGCAAAGGCCCCTTCCAGGCCCACCTCCTCGTCCACGGTGAACACCGCCTCCAGGGGGGGATGAGGCAGTCTGCCGTCCGCCAGGATGGCCAGGATCATGGCCACGGCAATGCCGTTGTCCCCGCCCAGGGACGTCCGTTCCGCCCAGACCCACCCTCCGTCGGTGCGGAGGTCCAGGCCCTCCCTCGCCATGTCCTTGGCGCAGTCCTCCGTTTTGACGCATACCATGTCAATGTGGCCCTGGAGGATGACGGCGGGAGCGTCCTCACAGCCGGGGCTGGCGTCCTTCCAGATGACGACGTTGTTTGCCTCGTCCTGCCGCCACCGAAGGCCCAGCTCCTTGGCGAAGCCCACGCACAGGTCGCTAATCTGCTTAGTGTTGCCGCTGCCATGGGGCACGGCGCACAGCTTTTCAAAGTATTCGAATACCGCTTTCGGCTCCAGGCCGGATAACACTGCCATAGGGAGTTCCTCCTTACTAAATCCGTCAAATGAGCGACCGCCCCGCCTTTGGCGGGGCGGTCTATTGTTTCCCAATGCTGCGGGGCTCAAACGTCGCCCAAGCCGTCTTCCAGGCCCAGCTCGCCGTCCAGACCCAGGTCGAACTCGCTGCCCTCGCCGGGGACCTCCTCTGCGGGGGCCTCCGTCTCGGCGGGGACAAACTCGGAGAACCACGCCTCCTCCGGCAGACCCGCCAGCAGGGCGGGCAGGTTCACCACGATGCCGTCCACATTGTAGGGCAGCTTCAGGTCGATCTCGTGGATCTCAGGCTCTCCGCCCTTCTCCCGGGTGACTTCCAGAATCATTTTAAAATTCTGGCCGATCCAGATGGACATGCCCCGCTCCCGCTTCGCCAGCTTGGCCACTTCCTCGCCCTTGACGGTGACCACCACCTTTTCAAAGGACTTATAGGTCTGGCCCTGGTAGTCCTCCAGGGTCTTGTTGTCAAAGTAGACGGTGTGCCCCCGGCCAATGACCATCATGGCGGCGGCCACGCCGACCAGCATCAGCACCAGCAGGAGGGAGAAAAGCATCCTTCTTTTCGCTTTCATCACGCGTCCTCCTTTTTCACCTGGGCCTCGGCCAGCTCCCGGCCCGCCTTGCTCTTCACCATGCGCTTCTTGGCCTCATACATAATCAGCGCCAGGGTGATGACGCCGTAGGACAGGAACACGCGGAAATACTCGCCCACCATGGAATCGCCGGTGATGAACTTACCCGCGCCAGGGGCCACAATGAACATCAGGTGGAACAGAATCACGCCCAGGAAGGCGTTGCCGATGCCGGCCTTTTCCACCGACGCGCCGCCCACCAGCAGCGCCGCGATGCAGAACATGCCGATCTGGGAGTGTCCGGTGTAGGTGGGCAGGTTGCCGATGTTCTGGAGGTAAATCACCATGCCGAAGCCGGCGCAGACAGTGGACATGACCACGGAGATGATTCGGGTCCGGTCCACGTTGATGCCCGCCGCCTTGGCGACCTCCAGGTCCTGGCCCACGGCCCGCATGTCCTGGCCCAGCTTCGTGCGGCGGAACCAGACGATGAATAGGCACAGCAAGCCCACAAGGAGGAAGGTAAACACCGGAATCTTCACGCCGCCCAGGCGGATGGCCAGCAGGTCGTCCAGGCACTGGCGCATGTTCAGGAGGCTCACGGTGTTGCGGATGCCATAGCCCCGGGGCAGCATAATCGTGGTGTGCATGATGGGGATAATGGACCCCATGATATACAGCACGATGAGCTGATACCAGCCGTTGATGAAGAAGTTGATGATATAGCTGGTAATCATCTCCCGTCCCTTGGCCATATTCTGCAAGGTGCCGCAGATGAAGCCCAGCAGGGCGGAGAAGGGAATGGACAAAATCATGGCCAGCACCACGCCGGGGATGCCCCAGATCTGCCAGTCCGCCACCAGGATGACGGCGATCTCCGCGCCCATGGCCCCCAGGGTCATGGCGAAGTTCAAGCCCATGCCCGCCATGATGGGGAAGAGCAGGCAGAGCACCAGGAACAGGTTGCGGCCCATGCGGGTGACGATTTCATTCAGCAGATAGCTGGGAGAGAAGCCCGCCATGGGGATGAAAATGGCGCAGATGATGATGAACATGATGGGCACAGTATTGTTCCGCGCCAGCTCCAGAAGCCTCTTTCCGGCAGGGATGTTCTTTTTCTCGCTCATTTCGCACCCTCCGTCTTTCTGGTCAGCGCATAAAGGATGATACCCTGGGAGACGATAATCCGAATGACCTCGCTCATGTCCATGTGAATCGCGGAGTTCATCACCGTGGGGGTCATGGTCACGATGCCCTGGAAGAGAATGGTTCCAATAATCACATTGGGGATGCTGGCCTTATTTACCGATGCGCCGCCAATCAGGATGGCGGATACCGTCGGCAGGGTCAGGTTGTTAGGTGCGTTGTAGAGCTGGATGAAGCCGAAGCCCTGCTGATACATCAGGATGCCCATGGCGCCCAGCCAGGTGGACATGATGACGGAGAGCATCCGGGTCCGGTTCACGTTGATGCCCGCCGCCCGGGCGAAGTTGGCGTTGGAGCCCACCGCCGTCATGGCGGTGCCGGTCTTAGTGTGGAGGAAGGCCCACATCAGGAAGGCCAGCAGGGCGAAGACCAGCAGGGAGCCCACGGGAATCTCAATGTTCCCGATTTTGATATGCAGGAAGCCCGCCAGCACCTGGTTATAAAAGCCGTCCAGGGAAATGGTGGGCCGCAGGCCGTTGCCGGACAGGCCGTACACCATGGTGGGGCTGGAATAGGGCAGCAGCAGCCACATCATACAGAAAAAGGACATGACGGAGAAGCCCACATAGGTGGCGATCATCATTTCGCCGCCCTTGATCCGGTTCAGCAGAAGGCCGTAGCCCCCACCCAGCAGCACCGCGAAGGGCGTGGCAATCAGCACCGCCATCACAAAACTCATGGGGCCGGTGAAGCCCAGCTCAATGGACAGCGTGCCGCCCAAAAGCCCGCAGATGATTGCCAGGGGCAGGCCGAAGTTCAGTCCGCAGCCGGAGTGAATCATGGGCACCATGGCCAGCACCAGCACCGCGTTCCAGCTGAAGCGGTTGATGATGTTGGTGATCTGGGTGGGCAGGTCCACGCCCACAACGGGCGTCAGAATGAAAAGCAGCAGCAGCAGGCCCGCAATGATAATCCGGGGCAGGCCGAAAGAGGAGACCATTGCCGTCATGGAGCCCAGCTGCGCCCTTTCCAGCTTTGTAGGCCAACGCGCCGGCGGAATGGTTTTCATCTCGTCGTTGAATTTGGATGGACTGTTATAATTATAGTCTTTTTTCTCACTCATTTTGACCCACCTCCTTATATGACCTTGCTGACCATCAGCAGGCCGAACTCTTCGGAGGACGCCGCCGCGGGCAGGATGCCCGCCACCTGTCCGCCGGAGATGATAGCGATGCGGTCACAGGTCTGCCGCAGCTCCTCCAGCTCGGAGGAAATCATCACAACGGTGACGCCGCTGTCCCGGTTGAACTGCTTCAGCGCCTCCAGAACCAGGGCCTTCGCGCCCACGTCGATGCCCCGGGTGGGCTCGGATACGAAGAGGAACTTGGGCTCCAGGGCGAAGGCCTTGGCCAGGCACACCTTCTGCTGGTTGCCGCCGGAGAGCTCCTTGGCCTTCTGCTTGGAGCTGGTGCATTTGATTTGCAGCTCGTCGATATACTTCTGGGTCACCCGATGGATGCCCTTCTCGTCCCGCCACTTGACAAGGCCGCCCAGCAGCCGCTTCAGGAACTTCTCCTGAATCTGCATGGCGGGGAACGCCACGTTCCACTCCAGGCTCTCGTCCAGCAGCAGGCCCACCTCCCGCCGGTCCTCCGACACGAAGGCCAGAGAGGAATCCAGGCACTTCCGGGGGTTGTTCAGAGGAATCTCCCGGCCGTTGAACTCCACCCTGCCGCCGGCCTCATAGAGGCCCATGACGCCGTTGGGAATCCCCAGCTTGCCCTGGCCCGCCAGGCCGCCGATGCCTAAAATTTCGCCCTCCCGGATATCCAGGCTCACGTTCCGCACCGTCTCGCCGGGCATATCCACCCACAGGTTCTTGATGGACATGACGGTCTGGGCCCCGTCGTTGGTCCGGGCCTCTCCCACAGCGCCGCTCTGCACGTCCCGGCCCACCATCCACTTGGTGATGTCCTCCACGCTGGTCTCTGCGGCGGGGACGTCCCGGACTACGTAGCCGTCCCGCATGACCACCACCTTGTCGCACACCGCCAGGATCTCATGGAGGCGGTGGGTGATGAAGATGACGGAAATGCCCCGGGAGGCCATGCCCCGGATGGACTCCAGCAGGGCTTCGGCCTCCCGCTCCGTCAGCACGGCGGTGGGCTCGTCCAGAATCAGGAGCTTCAGCTGGTCCTTGCTCAGCTCCCGGGCAATCTCCGTGAACTGCTTGTGGCCCACGGGCATGTCGCTGATGACCATTTTGGCGTCGATGGCGACGCCCATCTTCTCGATGGCGGCGGCGGACCGCCGGTCCATCTCTTTATAATCCAGCGTGTTCAGCCGGTCGCCGAACACCTCTGAAACAATATTCTTTTTGCAGGGCTCCCGATTCAGGAGGATATTTTCCGTAGCGGTGAAGCCGGGAATCAGGGAGAATTCCTGATGCACCATGCCGATGCCCGCCTCCAGCGCGTCGAAAGGCGTGCTGAATTCCACTTTTTTGCCGTCAATCAGGATATTGCCGCTATAGCCGCCGGTCTCCCGAATGACGTCCATGCCGAACAGGATTTTCATTAAGGTGCTCTTGCCCGCGCCGTTCTCGCCGCACAGGCCCAAGACTTCGCCCTCACCCAGCGTAAAGTTGATGTCGGTGAGGACCTGGTTGCCGAAGAAGTCCTTTTTGATGTTCTGCATTTGCAGCAGGGGGTTCACGTTGTTTGTCATACATCCACCCTATCTCATTTGTTCCGCGCGCCGCGCCGCGGCGCCCGGGCGGGGACCTTTGCCGCCCTCAGAACCTGTATTCATAACCGATGGAAGCTGGCGGACGAGGGATTTCCCCGCCGGACAGGGACATTTTCCGCAGGAATCCGAACGGATTTCAAGGGAAATTGACGCGGTATGCCGGGGAAAGACCCGCCCAGACAGCGTTCAACGGTTGTGAATGCAGGTTCTCCGTCAAGTCAAAACCAGCGCGGGGAGGAGGACAGGTCCTCCTCCCCGTGCAGTGCGATTCTAAAATTGGATCAGCTGACCGTGAAGTACTTCTCGGGAATCTCCACGTCGGCGTTGCCCATAAAGCGGCCGGGATTACCCATGATATAGGTATCCTGATAGATAAGGAACACGTTGTCGCTCTTGACTCCGGTGGTGGCGTTGGTGTAGCCCGCGCCGTTCCACTGGGCCTTGGGAGAGTATACGTTCAGGGCTGCGGCCACGGCGTCCATGTCCGTGATTTCGCTGACGCCGTTGATGACGTTTTTGGCGTGCTCGGCCAGGCCGGCGGACAGGGTGTAGCCATAGGAGTAGGCCCAGGTGCCGAAGTGGTCGGCGGCGCCCTTCTCCACCAGAGCGGACTCGACCTTAGCCAGAATCTTCTCAAAGTCACCGGCCTCCTCGGTGAGGTCCAGGCCCAGAGCGCCGGGATAGCCCATCAGGGGAGAGGGCAGGTCAGCCTCGATGAAGTAGCCGCCGTATTCCACCAGCTGCTTCAGCAGGGGCTCGGTGTGGGCGTCGTTGGTGCAGAAGTAGGCGGCGTTCTCGCCGTATTTCTGGACCCAGGCGGGGACGTTCTCCAGGATATAAGCCTGGGCGCCGGGGATGCCCACGTCGGAGGTCGGGTCGGGAGCGGTCTCCAGGACGAACTCCATGTCGAATTCCTTGCAGGCCTCCTCCATGACGGCCACACGGCGGCTCATGGTCTCATACGCCATGTGGCGGGGGAAGGAAATGTGAACGAAGGTGTCCGCGCCCAGCTCGTGAGCGGTGCGGATGATCAGGTAGCCGCGGGAGACGAAGTCGTTGTTGCACACCAGGTCGGCGGCGGAGCCGATCTCAGGCAGGTCCTCGTGGCCCTCGCCGGCGATGCAGATGATGTCGGGGCGGCGCTCCTTGATCTGGCGGAAAGCCTCGGTGGTGCCGGGGACAGACTGGTTGACGACAATGGCCTTCATCAGGGGGTCGTCGGACATGTTGACGATGGTCTGGATCGTGGTCTCCAGCTCCTCGGTGAAGTTGTCGGGATAGATGGCCAGGGTGACCTTATCCTCGCCGTACTTGGCCTGGAACGCCTCGGCGCCCCGGCGGTCATCCTCGGACTGGGAGACGGAGCCGGTGACGATGCCGATGTGGTAGTCGCCGATGCCGTCCTCCAGGCTGGCGGCAGCGCCGTCCGCCTCGCCGGAGTCCCCTCCCTGCTGGGTCTGGCCGGCGTCAGAGGAGCCGCCCTGATCCTGCGCGGGGGTCTTGTCGCCGCCGCAGCCCGCGAGTGCCAAGAGCATCACGAGCGCCAGCAGCATGCTGAAAAACTTCTTCATTGCAAACCTCCAAATATTTTTGTGTCTTCCGGCGCATCCAAGCCTTTTCATGGTTTGAAAACAAACCATGAAAAAAAGGCGTACGCCTTTTGAACGCTATCTATTGTAGCAAAAATCCTGATTTTGTCAACTACATTTTCTGTATTTATCATATTTCGTGAGTTTATACTTACATTCGAACACCCGGCCAGCCGGAAAATATCCATAAAGCCCCAATAGTGAGCTTTCTTCAACCTGAACCTTGCAGAAATATCCGTAGGGACTTCATTGGCGGTTTTGCCGGCTGGCTGCCGGGTAAAAAGGGCCCCGCTCTATGTTCAAAAAACAAAAACAAAAAAGGAGAAATGAAAATCAACGTTGTTGGCAAGGCCCACCTGAAAGGCACGTCCAAGAAAAGCAACAATCCCTATGACTTCATCCAGATCCATTACCTGGGCTTTGCCCGCGGCGTGGAGGGCAAAGCCGCTCTCACGATCTCCCTGGACCCCAGCCAGTTTCCCTATAACCGGATTACCGTTCCCGGGGATTACCTTGTCGACTTCGACAACCGTGGCTTCCCCGTGGACTTTCAGCCCGCCCCCGGTAAGTAACGCTATTCGGCCCCAGCCTGGAAAAAGGACGTGCGTCATGAAAAAAGGTCTCTCCCACCTGGAAACAGACTATCCCTGCTCCTCCTACGGGCCCCGCAGTTGTCACACCTGCCGGACCCGCTATTGGTGCATGCTCTACCGCACAAACCCGCCTCCCCACGATGCCAGAAAACCCCGCCGGGCGCAAGCCCGGCGGGGGGGGGGGCTAGTATTACCCCCCTGCAACTTCTGTAACATGTAACATTTCCTTCAATCCCTTGCCCCGCAATGCCTTTTTCTCCCCCTCAGCATGTAACATCCCACAATTTTTTGTAACAAGGCGGTATCGACATGGACGAAAAAGACACCGCTTCCCGCAAGTGGCAGCTGACCTTCAACAACCCGGAGGAACACGGCTGGACCCATGACAAAATCCGGGAAGTCCTCCGCTCTTTCAAAACCATGGCCTATTGGTGCATGGCTGATGAAATCGGAGCCGAGGAGAAAACGCCGCATACGCATTTGTTTATTAGGCCTTGTTTGAAAAATGGCAAAACGCCGTCTTTGGGCATCTTTTTCCGCCAGGACTGCGTTGATTGGACTTGAAATCCGTCAGGATTCCTGCGTCAAATCGCCTTGCCTGGCAAAAAAATATGCCCAAATCCGGCATTCCGCCAATTTTCAAACAAGGCCTAGTAGTTCACCAAGATAGGAAATAGA
>CAJTVF010000043.1 GCA_910579435.1 uncultured Oscillibacter sp. | reverse complement strand
TTTTTATTACCTTCGTTTGTTTGCCTGGCTTTTACCTGCTTTAATCAGTGCTTCCATAAGTTTTTTTAGTACAGGGAGGGGAGGCCAGGAAAAGCAACGGCGAAAAGCTCTGCCGCAGTGTGGAATCCGAACATTTTCCGGGGATAGTTGTTAGGCATTGTTTGAAAAAAGTCTAAACGCCCAAAACGGCGGATCATTTTCCGCCACTCTGCGTTAAATTTTCTTGCCGGGCGTCAGCCCGCCCGCGAAAATTTGCCTTGATTGGCGAAAAAATCTCTCACCGTTGGGCATTCCGCCAATTTTCAAACAAGGCCTAATCCGTGGTCTCCCGGAGCTTTTTCCGGGTATTCCCCGGGACCTGAAATGACGAAACGCTCCCCTCCGCGCCACAGCGGAGGGGAGCGTTTTGATGCGAAATTGCGGAGCGTGTCAGAAGGTCACCACGTCCTGGGCGGGCTTGGGGCAGGGGGCGATGGTCAGGACGTGCATCACCGGGCCCTTGCCCTTGTAGGCGTCGTGGTTCTCCACCGCCATCCGGGCGGTGACCTCCACCCAGTCCCGGTTCTTGTAGTCCTTCAATCCCATGCCCTTTGCCACCAGTCCCAGGAACTGGATATCGTTTTCGCAGCAGACCATGGCGAAGCGGCCGGGACAGTGAACGCCGGGGTAGTTCTTGGAGTGGCACATGAGGAGCTTCATGTGGACCTCCTTCCCGGCATAGCGGTCCGGGTGGTCCATCACGTCCACGTACCAGACGCCGAAGTCCTCGTCGGGAATGTCGATGACGGGCTGGCTTAGGTCGAAGGGGCACTCCTCCCCGGTGAGGTAGTCCTCGCTGGCGCCGTCCACGTTCTCGAAGTAAATGTCCGCCCGGCGGTTCACCATGCGGAGGTTGCGCTTCCGCAGGGCGTCCCGCAGCTCCGGCGTTGCCCGGTTGAAGACCAGCAGGTCCGCGTTGGTGATTTTCTCCATCATCAGCTGGCCCATGTTCTTGGCGTAGAGCTCGAAGGTGGACGCCTCCACAAAGGTCATGATCTGATAGAGCACCCAATTGGCGGGGAGGACCTCCCGGTATAAACGCTCCATCTGCCACATACCGTTGTACTCAATGAGGACCTGCTTGGGGCGGTATTTCTTCTCCAGCTCCTTCATGCGGGAGCAGGTCAGGTCCGCCTCGTCCGCGATGTCCACAACGGCCACGTTGTCCAGGGCGTTTTCGTTGTACTCCTCCTCGCCCTCCTCGCAGCGGAGGAGGAGGGTCTTGTCCTGGCGGGCGAAGCCGTCCTCCAGGACGCTGTTGATGAAATTGGTCTTGCCGGAGTCCAGGAATCCGGCTACCAGATAAACGGGAATATCCATCAAATAAACTTCCTTTTCAGGCTCAGAGGCCGAAGAGTTGGGAGAGCTTATCCTCCTTTAATTCCGCGCCAATGACGCAGAGGCGGCCGGTGTAATCGGGATGGCCGGAGCGGACCTCGGCCTCTTCAGGCACGTAGTCGAACTCGATCCAGGTTCCGGCTTCCCCGTTCACGATGCCCTTGGCCCGGAGGATGCTGCCGTATTCGCCGGAGTCCAGGGCGGCGAGGATCTTTTCGATGCCCGCCCGGGTGAACGCTTTGGGGGTTTCCCTGCCCCAGGAGGTGAATACCTCGTCGGCGTGGTGATGGTGATGGTGGCAGGAGCAGCTGGGGCCGTCACATTCATGGCCGTGGTCGTGCTCGTGGGGCTCCCCATGGTCATGATGGTGCGCGTGGTCCCCGTGTTCCCCGTGGTCGTGGTGGTGGGTGTGGTCCCCGTGTTCCCCGTGGTCATGGTGGTGCGTATGTTCCTCGTGGTCCCCATGGTCATGGTGGTGCCCATGTTCCTCATGGTCCCCGTGGCCGTGGTGATGATGGGCGTGCTCCGCCTCCCCGGCCTCGTGCTCGGCCCGCATTTTTGCCAGCAGTTCGTCCGCCAGGGAGACCTTCTCAATGGCGGAGAGGATGGTCTTGCCGTCCAGCGCGTCCCAGGGGGTGGTGAGGATGGCGGCGTCCGGGTTCTTCTCCCGGAGCATCGCAGCGGCGGCTTCCAGCTTCTCCTGGCTCAGCTTCTGGGTCCGGGAGAGGACGATGGCGCCGGCGGATTCAATCTGGTTGTTATAGAACTCCCCGAAGTTTTTCATGTAGACCTTCACCTTGGAGGCGTCCGCCACGGTGACGAAGCTGTTGAGCTTCAGCTCCGGGGCCTCGGCGGCGGTGTTCTCCACGGCGACGATGACGTCGGAGAGCTTGCCCACGCCGGAGGGCTCGATGAGGATGCGGTCCGGGTGGAACTGCTCCGCCACGTCCTTCAGGGCCTTGTTGAAGTCCCCCACCAGGGAGCAGCAGATGCAGCCGGAGGACATCTCGGAAATCTGGACGCCGGACTCCTTCAGAAAGCCGCCGTCAATGCTGATCTCGCCGAACTCGTTTTCGATGAGGACCAGCTTTTCCCCCTGGTAGGCCTCCGCCAGCAGTTTTTTGATGAGGGTGGTCTTGCCCGCCCCCAGGAAGCCGGAGATAATGTCGATTTTGGTCATGGTATCAAGTCCTTTGCTTTTATTTTGATTCCGCAAATATCATACCACTGAATTTGGAAAATGCAACCAAGTCACAAAAATTTAACAGAAAACCCTCAGTTCTCCGGCTCGTCCCCGTTTTCCACCCGGGCCTGGTTCAGGTAGTCCCGGTCCGCCGTCTTCTTGCTGGGGACGAAGCCCTGGGCCGCCGTGCGCTTTTTGCCCTTGCTCTTGGCGTAGAAGAAGCCGGTGACGGAGAAGACCACCGCGCCGATGAAGTTGACGAACAGGTCCTTCATGGTGTCGATGAGGCCGATGTCCAGATAGCCTCCCAGGCCCAGGCTCTTGCCGTTGACCAGGACCTCCCGGATGCCCGGCACGGCCACGACTTTATTGGACCGGGTCGCGTCCAGGCTGGCGGAGTAGATGGCGTTGATGACCGTGTCCCGCTGCATGTCGGTGTGGAAGAACATGTCCATGCCGAACTCGAAGAACTCCCAGAGGACGCCGATGGTCATGGAGAAGCAGAAGGCCACCAGCGCCAGAAAGACGGGGGAGAGATCGAAGGTGAGGCGCTCGTCGTCGTTGAGGAGCACCACCATGGCAAAGCCCACGGCGGCGGCCAGGAAGCCGTTGAGGGTGTGGAGCATGGTGTCCCAGTGGGGGACGACCACGTAAAAGGCGTTGACCTCGCCCAGAACCTCCGCCGCGTAGATGAAGCAGAGGACGGTGATCTCCAGGGCGGGGGGCAGCTCGATGTGGAACTTCACCTGAATCCAGCTGGGCACATAGAGCAGCAGGTAAGCCAGGGCACAGTAAAACGCGCTCTCATAGCTGCCGTTTATGAGCTGGCGGACGAAAATGACGATGACCAAAAGCCGCAGGGTGTAGAACACGATAAAGGAGCTCATGTGCTCCCGCAGCTCCTTTTCCATGGCCTGGCGGAAGTTTTTCTTCTCCCGCCGCCGTGCGCGTTTTTGGTCTTGCTTGCTGAGCTTGGACATGGGGACCTCCTTTTTGTATTGCCCGCGCCCCGGGCGGGGAAGCGGCGGCGTGTGCTCGATGGTCTGCTCATGATAGCATAGAAAGGCAGAATTTGCAAGGGCGGGGCCTCCGCCGGAGGCGTCTGCCGCCCGCCGGGAAAAAATTTTTTGCAAACCCCTTGACATTTCCTGAAAATGTGCTATTGTATTAATTGCATAAGACAACAGCACAAAAACAGGAGGTGCGCAAGATGCAATGGCAGTTTTCCAACGACGCCCCCATTTATACCCAGCTGATCCAGCAGGTCAAGGTGGGCATCGTTACCGGCGCGTTCCCCCCGGGGGAACGATTGCCCTCGGTGCGGGACCTGGCCACAGAGGCCGGGGTGAACCCCAACACCATGCAGAGGGCCCTGGCGGAGCTGGAGCGGGACGGCCTGGTGTACAGCCAGCGGACCGCGGGAAGATTTGTGACGGAGGACAACACCATGATTAACCAGGCGAAGCGGAGCCTTGCCGAGCGGCATGTCAAGACGTTTCTGGAGGCCATGCTCCGGCTGGGCTTCCAAAAGGACGAGATCATCGCGCTGATTACGCAGGAATTGGGAGAGGAGGAAGCGAACCATGCCAGTGCTTGAGTGCAAGGGACTGACCAAGCGGTTCGGAAGGACCACGGCCCTGGACGAGGTGAGCCTTACCATCGAGCCGGGCCGCATCGTGGGGCTGCTGGGCCCCAACGGCAGCGGCAAGACCACCCTCATTAAATTGGCCAACGGCCTGCTGACCCCCGACGGGGGCTACATCGCCGTCTGCGGCAGTGCGCCGGGGAGGGAGAGCCACCGCCTGGTGAGCTACCTCCCGGAGCGGACGGCCATCCCCACTTGGATGACCGCCAGGCAGCTTCTGGACTTCTATGGGGACTTTTACCAGGACTTCCGCCGGGAGGCGGCGGAGGAAATGCTGGACCACCTGGGCATCCAGCCCGCCCAGACCATTAAGCAGATGTCCAAGGGCACCCGGGAGAAGGTCCAGCTCATCATGGTCATGAGCCGGGCGGCGAAGCTCTATCTTCTGGATGAGCCCATCGGCGGCGTGGACCCCGCCACCCGGGACTATATTCTCTCCACCATCATCGGCAATTACAACCCCGAGGCGGCGGTGGTGATCTCCACCCACCTGATCGCCGACGTGGAGAAGGTGCTGGACGAGGTCATTTTCATTCATCAGGGCCATGTGACGCTCCAGTCCACCGTGGACGACATCCGGGAGGACAAGGGCATGAGCGTGGACGCGCTGTTCCGGGAGGTGTTCAAATGCTGAGGAAATTGCTGAAGCACGAGTTCCGTGCCACAGGGCGGATCATGCTGCCCATGTATTTGGTCCTGCTGGTCACCGCCCTGGGGTCCAACCTGGCGGGCCGGAAGATGCTGGACGGCCCCGACATCCTGAACACCCTGGGCGTTTTGATCGTCATGGCCTTCGGCTTCGCCATCTGCGGCGTGATGCTGATGTCCTTTGTGCTGATGATCCAGCGGTTTTACAAGAACCTTCTCCAGGACGAGGGCTACCTCATGTTTACCCTGCCCGTCTCCGTCCACCAGCATATCTGGTCGAAGCTGATTGTCTCCGCCGTGTGGTTCATCGTCACGGTGCTGGCCATCATCGCCGCCAGCCTGATCGTGGCCTTTCAGGGGGGCTTCCTGTGGGAAATGCTGGACTTCCTCCGCTATTTCTTCGAGGGGCTCCAAAAGCTGAAAATCACCGAGGCTTTCAACGGTACCATCTACCTGGTGGAGTTCGCTGTGCTGATGTTTTTGTCCCTGGCGGCCTTCTCCCTCCAGTTCTACGCTGCCCTGGCGGCGGGGCACAGCCGGGCCAACCGCAAGATGCTCTGGTCCGTGGTCTGGTTCTTCGGCTTCCAGTTCGCCCTGCAATTCCTGGGGTCTCTGCTGTTCATCAGCCTGGACCGCCTGAGAATTCCAGGCTTCCTGAATATGAACTGGGACGTGGCTCCCGTTGCGGCCATCCATATGGGGCTGCTGTTCATGATCGTCTGCGTGGTGATCTATGGAGCGATTTTTTACGCCGTCACCGCGTTCTTCTTGAAAAAGCACCTGAACCTGGAGTAAACTATTCCATAATGCCATTCATTATGGAGGGACCCCCATGCTGCTGTCAGAAACCTATTTGGAAACACAGACCCATGAGCTGCTGATGACCTTCCTGGTGGCCATGGCCCCGGTGATCGAGCTCCGGGGAGCCATTCCGGCGGGAATCGCCTCGGGACTGCCTCCGGCCCTGGCCTGCACAGCCGCCATCGCCGGGAATCTGGTCCCCGCCCCCTTCATCATCCTGCTGGGGCGGCGGGTGGCCGACTGGCTCCGGGGCGCCCGCTTCTTCGGCCCGAAAATCACCTGGCTGGAGCGCCGGGCCCATCTCAAGGGACGGCTGGTGCGGAAGTACCGGCTTCTGGGGCTGGTGATTCTGGTGGGGGTCCCCCTGCCGGGGACCGGGGCCTGGACCGGGGCGTTGGTGGCCTCGGCGCTGGATATCCGGATGCGCCACGCCCTGCCCGCCATCTTCCTGGGGCTGGTCATCGCGGCGGCCATTACCACCGCCGTGACGCTGGGGTTATTCGGCCTGCTGATTTGATAAGGAGTACATGATGAAACGTTTTTCATTTGCCTGCGCCCTGGCGCTTTCGCTGTCCCTGCTGGCGGGCTGCATGCCCGGTATTGTGGTGACCTCTCCCAGCGACGAGGAATTTCAAAAGGACTGGGCGGACTCTATGGAAGAGACCGCCGAGGATTGGGCGCAAGACTGGGAGGCCGCCTTTGATGAAGCCGCGAAGTCCTGGAGCGGCCGGGACGAGAACGGCGTGGAAAAGGACCACTATTGGAAAATTTTAGACGTCTCGGACGAGGAGGCCGCCATTGTGGAGGTTGGGACCGTCACGGACCCGGAACAGGTCCGGGCCATAGACGACCTCCTCAACGACGACGGCCATCAGGAAGACTGGCTGACCGGGGACCCCGGCGGCCCCGCCTACAGCTACGTCTACTGCCAGCAGGAGACCCTGAAGGCGGGCCAGGCGGAGGAGGACCGGGAATACGAGGAGCTGGTCCGCTTCACAGTTTCCGCGGAAAAGGACGTGGTGACCATGGTGATCCTGGAGGACCTGCCCTCCCTGCTGAACGTGGACCTGGGGGACTTCCTGACCTTCACCATCACCGTTCCGGCAGAGACGGCGGAGGCCCTGCGGAATCCTGCGCAGTTTTTGGGATAACGCACAAAGACGCGCCTTTCGGCGCGTCTTTCTTGTCCCGCTCAGCCCTTGACAAACGGGGAAAAATGGATTAGATTAACCTTGTTAAAAACGATACAAGAAGAGGAGATGTTCCATTATGCATTCTGTTCGCAAGGTTACGGACGACATCCTTCTGCTCGGCGGCTCCGACCGGCGGCTGGCCCTGTTTGAGAACGTGTACCCCATTCCCCGGGGCGTCAGCTACAACGCGTATTTGCTGCTGGACGAGAAGACCGTCCTGCTGGACACGGCGGACTCCGCCGTGGGTGCGCATTTCTATGAGAACCTGGAGCACGCCCTCCAGGGCCGGCCTCTGGACTATGTGATCGTCAACCACATGGAGCCGGACCACTGCGCCACCCTGGGGGCGGTGCTCCGCACCTACCCGGAGGCCCAGGTGGTGGCCAGCGCCAAGGCCATCTCCATGATCGGCCAGTTCTTTGACGCCGATGTGACGGGCCGCTGCGTGACGGTGAAGGAAGGGGACACCCTCTCCACCGGGCGGCATACCCTCACCTTCGTCATGGCCCCCATGGTCCACTGGCCGGAGGTCATGGCGACCTATGACGCCGCGGAAAAGGTCCTGTTCTCCGCCGACGCCTTCGGCACCTTCGGCGCGCTGAACGGGAACATTTTCGCCGACGAGGTGAACTTCAAGACCGAGTGGCTCCCCGACGCCCGGCGGTACTATACGAACATTGTGGGCAAGTACGGCCCCCAGGTCCAGACCCTGCTGAAAAAGGCGGCGGGGCTGGAGCTCCGGATGCTCTGCCCCCTCCACGGCCCCATCTGGCGGGAGGACATCGGCTGGTTCGTGGAGAAATACCAGCGCTGGAGCAGCTACACCCCCGAGGACAAGGCTGCCGCCGTCTTCTGCGGCTCCATCTACGGCAATACGGAAAACGCCGCCGAGATTCTGGCCGCCCGGCTGGCGGACAAGGGCGTGAAGGATGTGCGGCTCTACGACGTGTCCCATACCCATGTCTCCGAGCTGGTGGCTGAGGCGTTCCGGTGCAGCCATCTGGTGTTTGCCGCCGCTACGTATAACGGGGAGATTTTCACGCCCATGGAGAACTTCCTCCGGGACTTGAAGTCCCACGGCCTGCGGAACCGGACGGTGGGCCTCGTCGAAAACGGCACCTGGGCTCCCGTGTCTGCCAAGCAGATGGGGGGTCTGCTGGAGACCATGAAGGATATGACGGTGCTGGAGGGGACCGTCAGCCTGAAGTCCTCCGTGAAGGAGGCCCAGCGGCAGGGGCTGGAGGCCCTGGCGGACACCATCGCGGCGGATATTCTGGGGTGAGCGCATGAAAAAGAGGGGGCCTGCCGGAAGACAGGTCCCCTTGTGTTGCTAGGACCAAAGGCAAGCGGCGCACGGAAACCTCCGTGCGCCGCAATGTTTCAATCCATGATATCGACGGAGACCTTGACGCCCTCCCGCTGGGCGCGGGAGCGGACCAGGGTGCGGATCTCCTTGGCAATGCGGCCCTGCCGCCCGATGACCTTACCCATGTCGTCGGGGGCGACGCGCAGCTCCAGAGTCAGCTCCTGATTGCCGGAGGCGGTCTCCGTAACCGTGACCGCGTCCGGGTCGTCCACCAGGTTCCGGGCGATATAGAGCAGCAAGTCCTTCATGCGCCGCCCTCCGGATCAGAGGACGTCCACTTTTTTCAGCAGAGCCCGGACGGTGTCGGTGGGCTGGGCGCCGGACTTGATCCAGGCCTGGGCGCGCTCCGCATCGATTTTGATGGCGGCAGGGGAGACGCAGGGATTGTACGTACCGATTTCCTCGATGAAGCGGCCGTCCCGGGGGAAGCGGGAATCCGCCACCACGACACGATAGAAGGGGGCCTTCTTGGCGCCCATGCGGCGCAGTCTGATCTTAACCATGCTGTTGTACCTCCAAAAATGTTAAAATGAAATATTTTATTATAAATGCTGCATTTTATGATTGGAAATGCTTCGCACTTATAGCTTTAGCGGAACCGCTTCTTCCGGCCGAAGCCGTGGAGCCGGGAAGGGGCTTTTCCCCCCATGCCGCCGAGGCCGGGCATCCGCCCGCCTCTGGTCATCTGCTTCGTCAGTTCCCGCATCATGTCGAACTGCTTTAACAGCCGGTTCACGTCCACCACCTCCAGGCCGCAGCCGGCGGCAATGCGCTTTTTCCGGCTGGCGTTCAGTACCTGGGGGTTCTCCCGCTCCAGGGGGGTCATGGAGAGGATGATGGCCTCGGTCCGGGCCATGGCCTTCTCGTCGATGGACGCGCCCTGGAGCTGCTTGCCTAAGGCCCCCGGCATCATGCCCAGCAACTGGCTCAGGTCGCCCATGTTTTTCAGCTGCTGGAGCTGGTCGTAATAGTCCTGGAGGGTGAAGCGGTTCTTTCGCAGCTTTTCCTCAATCTTGGCGGCCTGCTTCTCGTCATAGGCCTGCTCCGCCTTCTCGATGAAGGAGAGCATGTCGCCCATGCCCAGGATGCGGGAGGCCATGCGGTCCGGGTGGAAGGGCTCGATCATGTCCAGCTTCTCGCCGGTGCCCGCGAATTTGATGGGCTTTCCCGTGGCCGCCCGGATGGACAGGGCCGCGCCGCCCCGGGCGTCGCCGTCCAGTTTGGTGAGGATGACGCCGTCGATGCCCAGGGCCTCGTCAAAGGCCGTGGCGGCGTTTACCGCGTCCTGGCCGGTCATGGCGTCCACCACCAGCAGAATCTCGTTGGGATGGACGGCGGCCTTCATCCGCTTCAGCTCGTCCATCAGGTTCTCGTCCACGTGGAGCCGTCCGGCGGTGTCCAGGAACACCATATCGCTGCCGTGGTCCCGGGCGTGGCGGATGGCGTGTTCCGCAATCTTCACCGGATCGCCCTGGCCCTCCTCGAAGACCGGCAGGTCCAGCTGCCCGCCCACGACCTTCAACTGCTCGATGGCGGCGGGGCGGTACACGTCGCAGGCGGCCAGCAAGGGCCGCTTCTGGTACTGCCTGCGCATCAGGCCGCCCAGCTTGGCGGTGGTGGTGGTCTTGCCCGCGCCCTGGAGGCCCACCATCATCACGACTGTAGGGCCGTTGCTGGCCATGGTGATTTTGGCGCTGGCTCCCCCCATGAGGCCGGTGAGCTCCTCGTTGACGATCTTCACCACCTGCTGGGCGGGGGTAAGGCTGTCCAGCACGTCGCTGCCCACGGCCCGCTCCGTGACGGAGGCCACGAACTCCTTGACCACCTTGTAGCTGACGTCGGCCTCCAAAAGGGCCAGGCGGACCTCCCGCATGGCCTCCCGAACGTCGTTTTCCGTCAGGCGGCCCTTGCCCCGGAGGCGCTTAAAGGCGGCGTTCAGTTTTTCGGTCAATCCTTCAAATGCCATACACTCATTCCTTTAAGGCGGCGGCTTCCCGGCGGATGATATCCGCCAGCTCCGTCAGGCGCCGGTCCTCGTAATAGCGGTAATTCAGGGTGGAGATTTCCTCGGCGGTGGCGGCGATGGCGTCCACGTGGGCGCTCCGGGCGAGAAAGCGCTTGATGATGCCGGTCTTATCCTCCACCTCCTGCATGGCGGCCTCGGCCCGGACGATGACATCCCGGACGCCCTGGCGGGAGATGCCGGCGTTTTCGGCGATTTCGGCCAGGGAGAGGTCCTCATTATAATAGAGGTCGAAGAACTCCTTCTGGCGCTCGGTCAGGAGCTCGCCGTAAAAGTCGAAGAGCATCGTCATGCGATAGGTCTGATTCTTCATCACGGGAAACGCCCCCTTCCGCCGTGTAAAGCTGCGCCGCTTTACAACGTTGCTTAGTTTACAGGAAAACCCGGGAAATGTCAAGGGGAAAATTGCCCCGGCTCAAGACTTGTGTTTTCCGGCGGAAACTGCTATACTAATAAAATCCATCGGCATGCTTACTTCTTCATCAAGGAGCGGCGCTATGAACAATAAGAAACTCTCCCGCCTGCTGGAGCCCAACCTCCAATTTTATTTCCTCTGCCTTCTGGCCTTCACCCTGGCCGCCGTCACCGTCAGCCCGCCCCTGGCCCTGGCGGAGGGCGTGGCCACCGTGGCGCTGTACGCCTATTTCGTCCGCAGCAGCAAAAAGCGCCGGCAGAGCGTTTTGCAGTATATCGACAATGTGACGGGGAACGTGGACACCGCCAGCAAGTCCACCCTCATCAACTCCCCCCTGCCTATCATGGTCTTCCGCCCCGATACCGGGGAGGTGATCTGGAGCAACGAGAATTTCCTCCAGCTGGCGGGGGTGCGGGAGCACCTCTTTGAGATGAAGGTGGAGGACGCCGCCCCGGAGTTCTCGGTCCAGTGGCTGCTGGAGGGGCGGCAGGAGTGCCCGGAGCGGGTCCGCATGAACAACCGCAATTTCCGGGTCTACGGCAGCCTGGTCCGGGCCAAGGGCCGCAGCGGGGAGCAGAACCTGGTGGCCACCACCTACTGGGTGGACACCACGGAGATGGACCGCCTCCGGGAGAACTTTGAAGCCACCCGCCTGGTGGTGGGCATTGTCATGGTGGACAACTATGAGGACCTGATGAACGCCTGCGCCGACACCCAGCGCAGCGCCGTGCTGGCCCAGATCGACGAAAAGCTCAGCGCGTGGACCGCCGTGGGCAGCGGCTTGCTCATCAAGACGGAGCGGGACCACTACCTCTTCCTCTTTGAAGAACAGTACTATAACCACTTTGTGGAGGAGAAATTCTCCGTCCTGGACGCCATGCGGGACATCAAGGTGGGGGAGGGAAGCCACCCCACCCTCTCCATCGGCCTGGGCCGGGAGGCGGACAGTATTCCGGCGCTGTACAAGA
Source organism: uncultured Oscillibacter sp. (assembly GCA_910579435.1). GTDB lineage: Bacteria > Bacillota > Clostridia > Oscillospirales > Oscillospiraceae > Oscillibacter. The sequence goes on along the minus strand of CAJTVF010000043.1, from coordinate 11,026 downwards.
ACGCCTCCCTCTCCCTGGAGATGGCCCTGAGCCGGGGCGGCGACCAGGCGGTGGTCCGGGGCAAGACGGATTTTGCCTTCTACGGCGGCCGGGCCAAGACCACGGAAAAGCGCACCAAGGTCAAGTCCCGGGTCATGGCTAACGCCCTGAGGGAGCTGCTGGCGGATTCCCCGGATATCTACGTCATGGGCCACAGCTTTGCCGACATGGACGCGGTGGGCGCGGCGGCGGGCGTGTGCTGCGCCGCCCGGAAGCTGGGCCGGAGGGCCCAGATCGTTATTGATTTGGAGAAAAACGCCGCCCAGTCCGTGCTGGCGATGCTGGGGGAGCTGCCGGAGTATGAGGATGTGTTCGTGAGCCCGGCGGAGGCGTTTGTGAAGATGCGTCCCGGGACGCTGCTGGTGGTGGTGGACACCAACCGGCCCGACCTGGTGGAGAGCTCCCAGATTCTGGAGTCCAGCAGCCGGGTGGCGGTCATCGACCATCACCGCCGTGCCGCCAGCTATATCGAAAATGCCGCCTTCAGCTTCCACGAGCCCTACGCCTCCTCCGCGTCGGAGCTGGTGACGGAGCTGCTGCAATATTTGATCGAGCCGTCCAACCTCCTGCGGGAGGAGGCGGAGGCCCTGCTTGCCGGCATCGTGCTGGACACGAAGCATTTCGTCCTCCGCACCGGGGGCCGGACCTTTGAGGCGGCGGCCTTCCTCCGCCGGGCGGGAGCTGACACGGCGGACGTGCAGCGGCTGTTCCAGGGGGACCTCAGCGGCATGGTGTCCAAGTACGACGTCATCCGCCAGGCGGAGCTGTACCGGCCGGACGTGGCCCTGGCCGTGGTGGGCCAGGACGGCGTGGACCGGGTGGCCGCCGCCCAGGCGGCGGACGACCTTTTGACCCTGCGGGGGGTCAAGGCCTCCTTTGTGGTGTACCGCAGCGGGTCGGCCATCCTGATGAGCGGGCGGTCCCTGGGGGAGATCAACGTCCAGGTGATTCTGGAGGCCCTGGGCGGCGGCGGCAACTCCGCCACCGCCGGGGGGCGGATCGAGAACGGGGACATTTTGGACGTGCGGGAGCGGCTGACCCAAGCCATCGACGCATATTTTGAAAAATGAGGGGGTCAGCATATTGAAGTTTTTGAAGACCTACGCGGTGTGCCTGGTGGTTTCGGAGGTGTTTCTGCTTTTCGGCGGATACATGCTGTTTGATTTCCAAAGTCACCCCTTCCGCGCCTTCGCGGCCATCGCGTTTGTGCTGGCGGCCGTCATAACGGTGTGGCTGGCTCAGGAGGAGCGGATGGACGCTTTAGAAAAACAAGTCCGGGATCTGGGGGAGCGGGTCTGGACTCTGGAAAACCCAGAACATTTAAAAGATTCAGAAAATAGGAAGAATGACCAATGCACGTGATTTTACAGCCGCACCGGAGGCCGGACCTTTGATGCGGCGGCAGCTCCGCCACTGCCGGGAGAGGGGCTGGAACGGGGACATTCTGGATGTCCGGGAAAGTCTGACCTGTGCTATCGGCGCTTATTTTTAGAAATAGGGAGGCGGCTATGAAACGGTTTTTAAAGATCTATGCGGCAAGCCTGGTTTTGCTGGGACTGTTCGCGGTCCTGTGCATGGGATGGCCTGCCGGTATGCCCTTGCTGCTTGTTTTTTGTGGGCGCCCGTTCCTCTCCTGGATGCTGGCCGCACTTCTGCCGGCAATTCCCGCTGCGGCCTGGATGGTATGGCGGGAGCGGTAGCCCTAAATCCATCGACGGCTATTTCTGAGAGGCAATTGGAAATGAAAAAAATGGGATGTTCGTGAAGCTCTATATCCTCTCCCTGGGCGTGTTGGGCGTGATTTGCGTGCTGCTTACCGCAGGTCCGGCGGGCATATTCGCGGGTCTCCCGGCTCTGCCGGCGGTTCCGGCCTATGTCTGGCTGAACCAGAGAGACCGGCTGGACGCGTTGGAGGAGGAAAATCAAATTTTAGAAAAACAAGCCAGGGATCTGGAGAAAAGGCTCCGGATCCTGGAACAGGAAAAGGAGAATGACCAATGAAAGTAATTTTACAGCAGGACGTCAAAGGCCAGGGAAAGAAGGGCCAGATGGTGGAGGTCTCCGAGGGCTATGCCCGGAACTTCCTCCTGCCCCGGAAGATCGCCGTCCCCGCCACGGCGGACGCCATCAACACTATGAACCTGAAAGAGAAGGCCAAAAAGGCCGAGGAAGCCCGCCAGAAAGCCCTGGCGGAGGAGACCGCCGAAAAGCTCAAGGAGTGCATGGTGAAGCTCACCGCCCGGGCGGGCGCGGGGGGCAAGCTCTTCGGAGCCGTCACCACCAAGGAGATTTCCGAGGGGCTCCAGAAGCAGTTCGGCATCGACATCCCCAAGCAGAAGCTGGTGCTGGAGGACCCCATCAAGTCCTTCGGCAACTACGAGGTCAAGGCCCGGCTGGGCTTTGAGGTTGCCGCCACCGTTTACGTATCCGTGTTTGAGGAAAAATAACGCCCGTCGGCTTTGAGAGGGAGGCGGTTCGCCATGGCAAACGAAGACCTGCTCCTGCGCCAGATGCCCCACAGCCTGGAGGGAGAGCAGGCGGTCTTGGGGGCCATGCTCATTGACCCGGACTGCGTGAAGAACGTGATGGACCGGCTCCGGCCCGGGGACTTCTACCTCCGGCAGAACCGGGAGATTTTTGAGACCATCCTGACCATGTTCAACTACTCCCGGCCCATCGACGGCATCACCGTCTTTGGAGAGATGGAAAAGGCTGGGCTCACCGACGGCAACACCCGCTCGTACCTGGCCCAGCTGATGGAGATCACCCCCACCAGCGCCAACGTCATGGAGTACGCCGCCATTGTCCAGGACAAGGCGCTGCTCCGCTCCGTGGCCCAGGCGGCGGGGGAGATCACCGCCCTGGTCCAGGAGGGCATGGGCGAGGCCGGGGAGATCCTGGAGGCGTCGGAGCAGAAAATCTACGCCATCCGCCGGGGCCGGAGCGCCCAGGAGATGGTGCCCCTGGGGCAGGTGCTCCCCGACGTGCTGGACCGCCTCAGTGAAATGAGCGAGCACGAGGACCACCTGCCGGGCCTGTCCACGGGCCTGTCCGCCATCGACCAGAAGATCACCGGATTGAACAATTCGGACCTGATCCTCCTGGCGGCCCGGCCCGGCATGGGCAAGACCTCCCTGGCGCTGAACGTGGCGCTGAACGTGGCCAAGGGCGGCGGGACCGTGGCGGTGTTCTCCCTGGAGATGTCCCGGGAGCAACTGGCTATGCGGCTCCTCAGCTCCGAGGCGCTGGTGGAGAACAACCGCCTGCGCACCGGCCTCCTCCGGGAGACGGACTGGGAGAAGATTGCCGGGGCGGCCACGGTGCTGAACCGGCTGGACGTCCGCATCGACGACAACCCTCTGCTGTCCGTGGCGGACATGAACGCCAAGTGCCGCCGCCTGGACAGCCTGAGCCTGGTGGTGGTGGACTACCTCCAGCTGATGACCTCCGCCGGAGGCAGCAGCCGGGGGGGCGAGAACCGCCAGCAGGTGGTGTCCGACATGTCCCGGATGCTGAAGATCATGGCCAAGGAGCTGAACGTCCCGGTGATCTGCCTGAGCCAGCTCAGCCGCGCCAACGAGAAGCGGGACGACAAGCGGCCCATGCTCTCGGACCTCCGGGAGTCCGGCGCCATCGAGCAGGACGCGGACATCGTGCTGTTTTTGTACCGGGACGACTATTACAATGAGGATTCGGAAAAGCACAACATAGCGGAATGTATTGTGGCGAAGAACCGCCACGGCGAGACCGGCAAGGTGGAGCTCCGCTGGATGCCGGAGTACACCCAGTTCTCCACCTTGGATAAGCGCTATGACGGCGAGGACTGAGCTTTTGAAGCGGGCGCCCCGGGCGGTCCTGCCCCGGGCGGGACAGCGGGTGCTGTGCGCCGTTTCCGGGGGCCTGGACTCCATGTGCCTGCTCCATATGCTGGACGCGTGGCGCAGGGAGCGGGACCGGACGGTGACGGCGGCCCATTTCAACCACCGGATCCGGGGCGATGCGGCGGACCGGGACGAGGAATTTGTCCGGGAAACCTGCGCAAAATGGGGGATTCCCCTGACCGTGGGCCGGGGAGACGCCCGGGCCTTTGCGAAGCGGGAGGGCCTTTCCCTGGAGGAGGCCGCCCGGGACCTGCGGTATGCTTTTTTGCGCCGGACGGCGGCGGAGCTGGAATGCGAGCGCCTTTACACCGCCCACCACGCCGATGACAACGCCGAAACCATCCTGCTGAATCTGGTCCGGGGGACCGGGCTTGCGGGCTTGACGGGGATGGACTGGGAGCGGGACGGGCTCTGCCGCCCGCTGCTGGGCGTGACCCGGGAGGAACTGGAGGCTTACGCCGCCCGGTGGAACGTCCCCCATGTGGAGGACGAGACCAACGCGGACCCCGGAGCCGCCGCCCGGAACCTTCTGCGGCTCCAGGTTATGCCGCTTTTAAAGGAGCTGAACCCCCGGGCGGTGGAGCACATCGGCCAAACTGCCCGGCGGCTTCGGGGGGTGGACCGTTCTTTGGAGGCGGATGCCGCCGCCCGCACGGCTCATGTGGAGGTGCAGGAGGGCCGGGCGACCCTTTCCATGGACGCTCTGGCTCAGGCTCCGGCGGCGGTACGGCCCCGGATGCTCCTGCGGCTCTTCGACCTCTTGGGCGTGGGGCGTAAGGACGTTGGGGCGGCCCACCTGGAGGCGTTGATGGACTTGACCCGCCGCACAGCCTGGGGGAAGGAGGGGCGGCTCAGCCTCCCTCATGGTGTTACTGCCCGCTATTGCCGCCGGTGGCTGATTCTGGAGACCCGGCCCCAGACCTTGACGGAGATCCAGCTGATTCCGGACAGTCCCCTCCGCTGGGGGGACTATACGCTGACCCTGCTGGACCGCCCGGAGGACGGAGAGGGAATCGCGTTCTTCTGGCGGGGAAGGCCGGGTCAAAGCCCGGTGGTCACAGCGGCCCCCTGCCCGCCGGGGGAGCGCCTGACCCTGCCGGGGGCCCGGGGGAGCCGGAGCGTGAAACGGCTCTGCCTGGACCGCCGCATTTCCCTGGCGGAGCGGGACCGCCTGCCCGCCATTTATGTGGAGGGCAGATTGGCCGCCGTGTGGCGGCTGGGTGTGGATACGGCCTTTGCGCCGGAGGGCGGAGCGCCCTGCCGGTTTATAAAAATTAAGAGACATATTGAGGAGGACGGACATGATGCGCAGTGAAATGGAGCAAGATATCCTGAAGGTACTGGTGACCGAGGAGGAGCTGAAAAACCGGGTGGCCCAGCTGGGCGAGGAGCTGTATGAGAAGTTCCAGGGGAAGAAGCCCCTGTTCCTGGGGGTGTTGAAGGGCAGCTTCGTCTTTATGACGGACCTGGTCCGCTCCTGCCAGCTGAAAAGCGACGTGGAGTTCATCGCCGTCAGCTCCTACGGGAACGCGACGGCCTCCTCCGGCCGGGTGAAGATCAACCACGACCTCCAGCAGGATATCACCGGGCGGCATCTCATCATCGTGGAGGATATCCTGGACTCCGGCAATACCCTGGCCTTTTTGAAGGAGTATTTCCTGACCAAGGGCGCGGCGTCCATCACCATCGTCACCCTGCTGGACAAGCCCGCCCGGCGGGAGAAGGCCATCCAGGCCGACCTCTCCGGCTTCACGGTGCCCGATGAGTTCGTGGTGGGCTACGGCCTGGATTACGCCCAGATGTACCGGAACATCCCCTACATCGGCGTGCTGAAGCCGGAGGTCTACGCCGGGAAGTAACGACCCAAGCGCCGCCCCGGAGGCGGTCCAAAGGAGGAATGCCGTCGTGTCCAAGCAAAACCGTACGTCCAACCTCAGCTTTCTGATGCTGGGGCTGGTGATCCTGCTGTGCCTGAGCTGGGTCTGGCAGCTGAACAGCCAGGGAGACCGGATGGAGTTCTCCCAGGTGGAGCAGCTGTTCCGCCAGGAGAAGGTGGAGTCCTTCGTCATCCGGGACAACACCCTGCTGATGACGCTGCGGGGGGAGCCGGAGGGCCGGAACACCCTGCGCTATGAGCTCTACGACTTCGACCTGTTTTACGACAGCCTCAGCGAGCTGGTGGAGGAGCAGGCCGCCCGGGGGGTCATCACCTCCTACGACTACCAGCAGGACCACTCGACGAACTGGCTGGAGATTTTGCTGCCCTTCCTTCTGACGGCGGCGCTGATCGGCGGCATGGGCTACCTGTTTTTGCTGCGGGGCCAGGGGGGCGGCGTGGGGGCGGACCGCATGGCCCGCTTCGGCTCCGCCCGGACCCGGGTCCTCTCGGAGAAGGACAAGAAGGTCCGCTTCGAGGACGTGGCCGGGGCGGACGAGGAGAAGGAGGAGCTCCAGGAGATCGTGGAGTTCCTCCGGGACCCCCGGCGGTTTATCTCCCTGGGCGCCCGCATCCCCAAGGGCGTGCTGCTGATCGGCCCGCCGGGCACGGGCAAGACCCTGCTTGCCAAGGCCGTGGCCGGGGAGGCCGGGGTGGGCTTCTTGTCCATCTCCGGCTCTGACTTCGTGGAGCTGTACGTGGGCGTGGGCGCGTCCCGGGTCCGGGATTTGTTTGACCAGGCGAAAAAGACCTCTCCCGCCATCGTCTTCATCGACGAGATCGACGCCGTGGGCCGCCAGCGGGGCACCGGCGTGGGCGGCGGTCACGACGAGCGGGAGCAGACCCTGAACCAGCTCCTGGTGGAGATGGACGGCTTTGCCGCAAACGAGGGCGTGGTGGTCCTGGCGGCCACCAACCGGGCGGACGTGCTGGACCCGGCGCTGCTGCGGCCCGGGCGGTTCGACCGGCAGATCTACGTGGGCCTCCCCGACATCAAGGGCCGGGAGGACATCCTGAAAATCCACGTGAAGGGCAAGCCCCTGGCCGAGGACGTGGACCTGCGTACCCTGGCCCGGGGCACCGCCGGATTCACCGGGGCGGACCTGGAGAACCTGGTGAACGAGGGGGCCCTGCTGGCCGCCCGGCGGGACCGGGATTATATCACCATGGGGGACCTCCACGACGCGGAGATCAAGGTCCTGGCCGGCCCGGAGAAGCGGAGCCGGGTGGTCTCCCAGCATGAGCGGGAGCTGACCGCCTGGCACGAGGCGGGCCACGCCGTGGTGATGGAGGCCCTGCCGGAGCATGACCCGGTGAACCAGATCACCATTGTTCCCCGGGGGCAGGCGGGAGGCATGACCATCGCCCTGCCGGAGGAGGACCGGACCTTCCTCTCCAAGCGCTATATGGAGGACCGGATCGTGGCGCTCCTGGGGGGCCGGATGGCGGAAAAGCTCTGCCTGGGGGATATCTCCACCGGGGCGGGCAGCGACATCCAGCGGGCGACGGATATCGCCCGGAAGATGGTGGCGGTGTACGGCATGAGCGAGACCATCGGCACGGTGTCCTTCGAGGGGGGCCACGACGAGGTGTTCATCGGCCGGACCATGAGCCAGGGCCGGAGCTACTCCGAGGCTGTGGCGGCCCAGATCGACGAGGAGGTCCGCCGGGTGGTGGACGAGGCGGGCCGCCGCTGCGAGGACATTTTGACGGAGAAGCGGGCGGTTCTGGACGCCGTGGCGGCGTATCTCCTGGAGCACGAGACCATGGAGCGGGAGGCGTTCCTGGAGGTTTGCGCCGGGAAGACGCCGGAGAAACCGGCGCCGGAAGAAGCGCCGGAATAAGCAAAGATCAGCCAGGAGCGGCGCTCCTGGCTGATGGACTTTCCGGAAGGGAGCTGGGATGACAGCGGTTGAATATCTCCGGGGAGACCGGGCGGAGGTGATCGTCTGCCGGGGGTCTGCCCTGTCCTATCCCCGGCACAACCACGTTTCAACGCTGACCCTGGGCCTTATGCTGGAGGGGGCGGTGGAGCTGGCGACGGACCGGGGGACGCGGCTCTGCCGGGAAAACGGCCTGTTTGCCCTCCCGCCCTACACGCCCCACAGTCTGAACGCCAGGGCCCCCTATACGCTGGTGAGCCTGTGCGTCTCCAAAGTGCTGACGAGCCCCGGAAATCTCAGGGAAGCGCGGGCGGCGGCGGGCGTTCTTCTGCGAAGGGCCGTTGGGAGGCCGGAGGCGGAGCGGAGGCTGCTGGAGGGCCTGTCCGTCCTGTCCGGTGAAAGGGAACAGCGGGAAGGGCCGCTGGCAGGCCTCCGGGAGCGGCTGGAGACGGAGCCGGAACTTCCGTGCAGCTTGGAAGACATGGCGATGCTGGCCTGTATGAGCAAGTACCGCCTGGTCCGCGCCTTCCGGCGGGAGGCGGGGCTGACGCCCCACCAGTTCCAGCTCCAGAACCGGGTCCGCAAGGGCCAGCGACTGCTGGGCGGACCGGCCACCGCGGCGGAGGCCGCCGCCGCGGGCTTCTGCGATCAGAGCCATTTTGACCGGCATTTCAAGCGGCTGGTGGGGCTGACCCCGGCAGACTACAAGCGGTCCTGCCGGACGGTTCCTGGGCTATAGCAGGGCCGGGATGAACTTCGCGAACAGGCAGAGCCCCTCCGGCCCCGCCGTCACCTCGTGGAGCTCCCCCTGGGGCAGGATGGAAACGACGCCGGGAGCATAGTCCAGCCGGACTCCGCCGCTGACGCAGGCGCCGCTTCCGGCAAGGACCTCGTGGGTTTCCAGCTGGGCTTGGTGGACGTGGGCGCCGATGGCCTTGCCGGGGGCGACGCGGACCAGATGATAGCTGAACTGCCCGCCGGTCTCCCGGCCGGTGACGGGGTGCTTGAGCTCCACGCCCGCAAAGGTCTGATGGGGATTCCACGGGAGTTCTCCAAAGGGGATTTCCCTGCCCGGAAGGCGCAGCCGTCCTTCCTTGCTGAAGCGTTCGAATAAGTTTTGTTGTACCATGAATTTTTCAGTGTCGCAAGGCTCAACAGCGCCCAAATATCAAAGTTTTCAACCCGCTTGAACCCGGTAAAATCGGGGTCAATAGTAACAAACTGATAACACTGAATTTACAGCCGTTTGGCGTAGTCCAGACTGATCCACCCGGCCCCGCTTTTCAGCTTTGGTGAACGTCCCCGGTGTTGCCGTCAATGAAGGCGTGAACGCAAGCCCGATCATAGTCAGCCCGGTTCCAGTTCTTCACGAACACGGCGGCGGACGGTTGGGGGCATCCTACGGAATGAAGCATCAGCCCTGTAGGGGTGATTGTCCGCCCGCAAGTGTAACACGGGTTTTTGGTCAGAAAAGATTGAATCAGGTTCATTTTTCAGTTTCCTCCTTGTACTCCAAAATAATTTTGAATTTGGTGAACGCTTCCAAAATGTACTTGCACGACACAACCAGAACAGCCCCCAAAATGATCAGGTCAGCGAACAGGTCAGAATATTCCTGGGGAATGGCCCGGCCAATCTGATTGGCGTACAGGGGCAAGGTGGTGATGGCCACGCACAGCAGGGACAGCCCCACCAAAAAGGCCGCAACCTTCAGGGCGGAATTGATAGCCTTGTCCCGGTTGAACGGCTGAAGAGGAATCTTGATGTTGTAATACAGGGAAAAGGCCACATTGGACAGGTAGGCGCAAAGGAAAATCAGTATGGCCCACCCAATGTTAATCAGGTTGTGAGTGATAGCTTCCAGCATTGTTCATGGCTCCTTTGCATCGTTATAGATTTCAGCCTCCTACATTTTCCGCAACTTGATCCGGTTTTCGGCTTTTGCTTTGGAGTAATAAAAGCCGGTGGCGGCGGCAAGTTCAGCGAATACGGCGGGGATTAGATACTCCAAAGGGGAAAGGTCATTTGTCCGCCAAACCATGATTAACGTGAAGGCCGTCACTATGGGAACATTGGGTGGGCAAGTTTTCACCACCTTTACAATTTTTTGAAATTTGGGGAACCCTTCAGGGTACAGAACGAACCCAAGGCCCGTGCTCCGGTTGATTTGCCGGATATTGTGCTTTTGCAATTCGGACGGGGTGCCGTTGGTGTCCTTCAACTCCACTTCCAGGGCCAGCCCATTCACCACAATCCGCATATCCGGCAAACCACTTTTCACGTCCTTTCTAAATTCAATTTGTTTCGGGAACAGGGATGAAAAAAGGGAGAATACAGTTTTGAGCTGCATTCTCCCGAATCTAAGGTGTTCAATTTATCGTTTCCCCGGTTTTCCCTGAGGGAGCTTTTGAGAGCCAATCGCCGCAAACCCGCATGAATATTGATTTTTTTAGTTTTCACTGGACCCTTCCTCAAAAACACATGTTCAACGAAATGCACACCGAACAGTACGATTTTAGCACCAAATAATTTTTTAGTTAGTGCGTTTGCTGGTACTCATACCAAATAAATAAAGTAAATGGGGAAATCTCTCGAAAATGGCTTGACCGGCTTAGGCAAGTCATTTTTCTATCCTACGCACTCCGCAAGGGCCAGAATTTCCCCGGCTCTCTTGCGCTTGCGGCCCTTTTCCTCCGGCTCCAGATAGAGCGATTGAAATTCCTCGAAAGATACGTTGAACTCAATATCCAACTCATATCCCCGTTTGACGTGGACAGCTTTCACAAACTGCGCCACAATCATCTTCTTCGCCTCGAACGTGCAGTTATCATACAATTCGGCCCAATTCATCAGTTGGGTGTATTCCTTCTTCACCTGCTCGGCACCGGACACGGTTTCCCGCAATTCCAATTCTGCCGACTGCATCTGGCGCTCCAGTTCTTTCAGTTGGGCGGTGGTCTCGTCCATCAGGCTGTTCAGCAGATCGGCGCTGAATTGGCTGTTCCCCTGAATAACTTTCAGCGTTTCAGCCCGCAAGTCCTGATAGTCCCTCTGCTTCTGCTGATACTCGCCTTGCAGACGCTTTACCTTTGCTCTGGCGAGGTCAGCCTCCCGGCCTCGCTGTTTCTCAAGCAGCGCCTGGGGCGGGGCCTTCTGGATTTGCGTCAGTTGGATGCGGATGATTTGATCTACAAGGTTGTCCAGCTTTTCAACACTGAAAGAGCTTTGACCTTCGCATTTTCCGGGAACATTCGTCCTGTTGTAGCATTTATAACTGGATATGATAC
>CAJTVF010000042.1 GCA_910579435.1 uncultured Oscillibacter sp. | reverse complement strand
AGAGGCCCTTGCCGTCCTTGCCCTCGCTCTCGCCGTAGAGCTGCTTCCACCACTCCAGCATGAAGCGGAAGGCGGGGTCGTAGCAGGCCAGGACCTCGATGCTCCAGCCCTTCTGATACAGCGCGTCCCGGAGGGCGGCGTAGGTCCAGGCGGGGTTTTCGAAGGAGCCGGTCTCGCAGGCCTTCATCATCTTGGCCGCGCCGCCCATGAGCTCTTCAATGTCGATCCCGGCCACGGCGATGGGCAGCAGGCCCACGGCGGTGAGGACGGAGTACCGCCCGCCCACGCCGTCGGGCACCACGAAGCTCTCCCAGTCCTCCTCGTTAGCCAGGGACTTCAGGGCGCCCCGGGCCTTGTCGGTGGTGGCGTAGATGCGGCCCTTGGCCCCGGCTTTGCCGTATTTCTTCTCCAGGGCGTCCCGGAAGAAGCGGAAGGCCACGGCGGGCTCGGTGGTGGTGCCGGACTTGGAGATGACGTTGACGGAGAAGTCCTCGTCCCCGATGAGGTCGAAGACCTCCTGCATGGCGTCGGCGGAGAGGCCGTTGCCCACGAAGTAGATATTCGGGGTCTTCTTGTTTTTCTTCTGGTTGTAGTTGGGGGAGCAGAGATATTCCACCACGCCCCGGGCCCCCAGGTAGCTTCCGCCGATGCCGATGACCACCAGGGCTTTGGAATCGCTCTGGATCTTCCTGGCGGCGGCCTGGATGCGGGCGAACTCTTCCTTGTCGTAGTCCACGGGGAGACGGACCCAGTCGGTGAACTCGCGGCCCAGGCCGGTGCCCTTCTGGAGCTTTTCCTGGGCGGCGGCCAGCCGGGGAGCGGCGGCTTCCTGGTAGTTGGCGGGGATAAAGGTTTCGATTTGGAAGGATTTGACGTTCAGCATGATACAGCTTCCTTTCCGTGAGGTTTCCTTATTTTTGTGGTTTCCCGCTAAAAGCGGAACTGAAAACAGTATAGCATTTTGTCAAGTCGACGGCAAGACGGGGCGGGGAAAAAGTTGGTAAAAATTTGAGGGGCAGGCCGGCGTCTCAGGCAAGTTGACATTTGCTCCCTGCTTCCGTATAATACAGGGAGGCCGAAAGGCCGTTCAAACCGCAGAGGTGAAAGGAGGTCATGGGGAAAACCCATCAAAGCGCCAGGTCGTCGGAAGAAATTCCGCTCTGCTGCGTCGCCGCCTTGCGGCGACGACTCCGCCCGCTCCATTCCTTCCTCCTCTATTCAAGGGGGAGCAGGCTCCATCTCCGGCCTAAGAGCCGCCCTGTGGGGGGCGAGGGACGGGAGACGGAGGACGGGAGACGGAGGACGAAAGACGAAAGCTCCTGAGCGCGGCTTTGCCGCGCGTATCCCTTTCGGGGCCCCCCGCGAAACCCCAGCGGAGCGGTTTTCGTGGGGAGCGACGGAGCAAGGGAGCGGACGCAGCTTTCGCCGTGAGGCGGAAGCGTAGTTTAGCGGACTTTGCGACGGAGCTTTCGCCCCGGCGACGACGAGGTGAGGGGAGGATCGAACCATTCGGCGGATGCCCCTCCGTGCCTTGGGCGGGCGCGTGACACGGCTTACAAATATGCGGGCGACCGCAAAACAGAAGGGCCGTGACCGTCCTGAGAAGACAAGTGACTGCGCATTTGTTCTCTTAATTTGCCAAATTAGGAGGAATCTATCCATGTGTGGAATCGTAGGCTTTGTGGGCCGTGAACAGGCCGCGCCTATTTTGCTGGAAGGGCTCCGGCAGATGGAGTACCGGGGCTATGACTCGGCGGGCGTCGCCGTCCGGTCGGAGACCAGGGGCCTCCAGGTGCGAAAGTCCAAGGGCCGTCTCCAGGTCCTGGCGGACCTGACCCATGACGGGGCGGATTTGGAGGGCGCCCTGGGCATTGGTCACACCCGCTGGGCCACCCACGGCGAACCCAACGACGTGAACGCTCACCCCCATGTCAGCGGGGACGGGAAAATTGCCCTGGTACATAACGGCATCATTGAAAATTATCTGGAGCTGAAAGAACAGCTCACCCGGCAGGGAGTGACCTTTGCCTCCGAGACGGACACCGAGGTCGTGGCCCACCTGCTGGAGTTCCACTACCACGAGTGCGGGAACATGCTGGAGGCCGTGGGCCGATGCCTGCGGCGAATCGAGGGGTCCTATGCCTTCGGCATCATCTGCTCCGACTACCCCAACGCCCTGATCGCCGCCCGGAAGGACAGCCCGCTGATTATCGGCTTCGGGGAGGGAGAGAACTTCATCGCCTCCGACGCCACGGCCATCATCCGGCACACCCGGGATGTGGCCTATATGAACGATGGGGAGATTGCCGTGCTGACGGCCCAAAGCGTGGATGTGTTCGACGGTGAGGGGAATCTCCTGGAGAAGGAGCACAGCCGCATTGACTGGGACGCGGCCTCCGCCGAGAAGGGCGGTTATGCCCACTTCATGTTCAAAGAGATTTTGGAACAGCCGGAAGCCCTGCAAAAGACCATTTCCCCCCGCATTCGGGAGGGCCGGGTGGTGCTGGACGATATCCGTTTGACGGCGGATTATGTCCGAAGCGTTTCCCGGATCTACATGATTGCCTGCGGCTCCGCGTATCATGCCGGGGTGGTGGGGAAATACACCTGGGAGCGGCTGCTCCGCCGCCCGGTGGAGGCGGTGCTGGCCTCGGAATTCCGGTACAGCGAGCCGCTGGTGGATGAGCATACCCTGGTCATCGCCATCAGCCAGTCCGGGGAGACCCTGGACACCATGGCGGCCCTCCGGGAGGCGAAGCGCCTGGGAGGCCGGACCCTGGCCGTCTGCAACGTGGTGGGCAGCTCCATCGCCCGGGAGGCGGACGACGTGCTCTACACCTGGGCCGGGCCGGAAATCGCCGTGGCAACCAGCAAGGGCTATTCCACCCAATTGGCGGCGCTGAATTTGGTGGGGCTGTATCTGGCGGATTTGCTTGGGACGGTGGAAAGGCGGGAGTATGACGCGATTCTGGCGGAGCTCCAGGCCTTGCCGGAGAAGATGCAAACGTATCTTGCGAACTTCGAGGACACAAAGTACTTTGCCTCCCGGTTCTTTAACCACGACAGCATTTTCTTCATCGGGCGGAATCTGGATTACGCCATGGGCCTGGAGGGGTCCTTAAAGCTGAAGGAAATCAGCTACATCCACTCGGAGGCCTACGCCTCCGGGGAATTGAAGCATGGGACCATATCCCTGATCGAGCCGGGGACGCTGGTGGTGGCCCTGGGGACCTGCGCCGCCCTCTTCGACAAGGCCATGAGCAACGTGGTGGAGGTGAAGGCCCGGGGGGCCACGGTGCTGGCGGTCACAACCGAAAGCTGCCGGGAGCGGATGGAGAAGACCGCCGACGGAGTAATCGCCGTGCCGGAGACCCACCCTCTGCTCCAGCCGTCTCTGAGCATCGTGCCGCTCCAGCTGTTCGCCTATTACGTGGCGCTCCAGCGGGGCTGCGACATCGACAAGCCGAGAAACCTCGCCAAGTCGGTGACGGTAGAGTAACCGCCATACGGACAGCCGGACCTCACAGCCGTGAGGCCCGGCTGTTTTTAAATTACATGAAAATGCCGGAACAAGACCGCTTCCGCCTCGGAGTTCCAAAGGCCGTCGTGGGCGTCGCAGCAGTCCGCCAGCCGGGCGAACAGCGGGTCCGACCTCCCCTTTTCCCGGAAGTCCTCAATGGCGGTGAGCGGCATGTCGAACTGGGTATAGGTCAGCTTCTTCCCGCCGGGAAGCCGGGGGAGATTTTTCGTGGTCTCCACGATGGAATCCATGCCGCCCACGTGCGTGATCATGACGGCGGGGCGGATCTTCCCCTCGGCGGCCAGGCGGATGGCCTCTTTCAGGTCCTCCGTGGTGCCTCCGGTGGTGCCGATGATATGGGTGGAGGAGTAGTGGCAGTTGTACAGGTTGATGCTGGCGGAAAACGCCTTGTCCGTGGGGCCGGAGAAGAAGTTCATGCACCCGTCGTAGCCCAGGAGGCGGTCCCCCATTTCCGCCAGGGAGCGGATGGCGTTGTAGACGAAGATATCGTCATAGCCTTTCCCGCCGGTGAGGGCCATGAGCTCGGTGAACTCGTCGGCACACCGGCTGGGATTGACGTACACCAGCCGGATGCCCCGGGCGGCGGCCAGAGACTCGGGGATTAGTTGCCGGGCCCGGGCGATGCGCTCGTCGGAGAGGTCCGTCACCACGATCATGGCGGGCTTTTTCTCCAGGGTCATGGGGTACTCGATGGCCCCCAGGCCCATGGGGCCGCAGCCCCCCATAATGAGGACGCTGCCCCCCTCCTTCACGCCCATGACGTGCTCGTGGCTGTGGCGGCTGGTGTGGTAGCTGCCGTGGTAGCCTCCCACCACGCAGCTCATGGGCTCCCCCAGGCTGGCCTCGAAATAGCTCTCCCCGTCATAGTGGAGGAGATATCCCAGCTCCATTACCTCCGGCGGGACGATGCAGTACGTACACGCCCCGCCGAAGGTGGGATAGGAGTACCCGGGGGAGGCCAGGCTCCCCTTGTAGTTCAGGGCGGGCTGCTGGGCGAACTTCTCGCCGGGAGAAAATTCGCCCAGCCACTTTTTCCCCACCTTTACAATATCTCCGGCGAACTCATGGCCGATGATGACGGGGTGTACGTCCACATCCGGGGGACAGCGCTTGTGGGCCTTGCCCTGGACCAGCAGCTTGTAGGTGGACATGCAGATGCTGTCGCTCATGACCCGGACCAGGATCTCGTCGTCTTGGATCTCCGGCAGGTCGAACTCCTCCAGACGGATGTCGTAAGCGCCGTAGAGACGCACGCCCTTCGACCGCATGGAATTACTCCAGGCCGTTCAGCAGCTTGTAGAGCTGGTCTACGCCGGCGGTGTCCACCAGCTTGTCGGTGTCCTCCTCGGTCTCGGCCACCTCGACGATCTTGCCCAGGATGCCCAGGTGATCCTCGCCGGTGGAGGCGATGCCCACTACCAGGCGGACCAGCTCGTCGCCCCACTGGATGCCCTCGGGATAGGTCATGACAATAAGGCCGGTTTTCTTGATGGCCTTCCGGGATTCCTCGGTGCCGTGGGGGATGGCCACATGGCTGCCGATGGCCACGGAGAAGCTGGCCTCCCGGTCCAGCATGCCCTGGATATAGGACTCTTCCACATAGCCGCTTTCCACCATCCGCCTGCCCACGGCCTTGATGGCCTCCTCGGGGCTGACGGGCTTGCAGTTCAGGATGATGTTCTTCTTTTCCAGCAGGATGGGCTGCTCCCCGGCGGGCTTCTCCTCTGCGGCGGCAGCGGGGGCGGGGGCGGAACCGCCCTTCCGGGCGTCCAGCAGCTCCTGCACCAGGGTGTTGTACTCCGGCGCGCCCATGAAGTTCTTGATGGGGATGATCCGGGCCTGGGGAGCCCGCTGGGCGGCCCGGCCGGAGAGCTCGTGGTGGGTGACGACGATCTGGCAGTCGCCGGGAATCTCGCCCACGGGGTAGTGGATGACCTCAATGTCGGTGATGCCCGCGTCCTTGAGCTTGTTGCGGACCATGGTGGCCCCCATGGCGGAGGAGCCCATGCCCGCGTCGCAGGCAAAGACGATCTTCCGCACGTCCTTGGCGCTGACGGAAGCGCCGGAGGAAGCGGCGGGGACGGCCTGGCCCTTGGAAGCGGCCTTGGAGGCGGCGACCTGGGCCTGGGCCTCTTCCAGGCTGGCGTCCTTGCCGAAGAATTTCAGCAGGAACACGGAGATGAGGAAGCTGACCACGGCGGCGATGCCGATGCCCGCGATGTTGGCGAGGTATCCGCCCCTGGGGGTCATGAGCATTTCCGCGATAATGCTGCCGGGGGAGGCCGCGGCCGCCAGGCCGCCGCCCAGGGCGGAGAGGGTGAAGATGCCCACGATGTTGCCGATCATGGGGCCCAGGATGACGATGGGGTTCATGAGGACATAGGGGAAGTAAATCTCATGGATGCCGCCCACGAACTGGATGACGGCGGCGGCTCCGGCGGAGGAGCGGGTTTCGCCCTTGCCCGCCACGCAGTAGGCCAGCAGGAGCCCAAGGCCCGGCCCGGGGTTGGACTCGATCATGAAGAGGATGGACTTGCCCATTTCCATGGCCTGTTCCGTGCCGATGGGGGTAAAGACGCCGTGGTTGATGGCGTTGTTCAGGAAGAGCACCTTGGCGGGCTCCACCAAGACGGCGGTCAGGGGCAGCAGGCTCCGGTCCACCAGGAACTGTACGCCCGCGCCCAGCCAGCCGGTGAGGGTCACGCAGACGGGGGCGATGACGTAGATGGACAAAATGGCCAGGATTGCGCCGATGATGCCCACGGAGAAGTTGTTGACCACCATTTCAAAGCCGGCGGGGATATGGCCCTCCATGGCCTTGTCAAACTTCTTGATGCACCAGCCGCCCAAGGGGCCGCAGATCATGGCCCCGATGAACATGGTGCTCTCCGTGGCGGCGATGGCGCCCAGGGTGGCCAGGGCGCCGGTAACCGCGCCTTTCTGTCCGCCCACGGCCTTGCCGCCGGTGTAGCCGATCAGGATGGGGAGCAGAAAGCGGAGCATGGGTCCCACCATGCCGTTGATGGTGTCGTTGGGAAACCAGCCGTCCGGGATGAAGAAGGCGGCGATCAGGCCCCAGGCGATGAAGGCTCCAATGTTGGGCATGACCATGCCGCTGAGGAACCGTCCAAATTTTTGGACTCTTTCTTTCATGAATAAACGTCCTTTCTCTTGACTTGATATGTGAGGGGTCAGGAAGCAGTATACCGCTCCCCGGCTGAGGAAAACGTAGAAATGTGAAGCTCAGAGCGCCGCCAGAAGGGACCGGATCTCCTCCCCTCCGGCCAGACCGTCGGAAAAGGCGGTGGCGGAGCCGGCGGCGGCCCCCATGAGGTGGGCGGCGGCGTAGTCCCGGGTTTCCAGCCATCCGGCCAGGAACCCGGCCACCATGGAATCCCCCGCGCCCACCGTGTGGCGGACCGTTCCCGGGGGCACCCCCAGGCGGCGGACCCCGCCGGTTTCGTCCAGCAGCAGCGACCCGTCCCCGGCCAGGGAGACCAGGATGTTCCGGGCTCCCTGAGCCTGGAGGCTTTTGGCGCAGGAGAGAATTTCCTCCTTCTCCGTGAGGGGACCCTTTCCGAAGAGCTCCCCCAGCTCGGCGCTGTTGGGTTTAATAAGGAAGGGGCGGCAGGGAAGCACGCCCTTCAGCAGGTCCCTGGCGGCGTCTACCACCGTCAGCACGCCCCGGCCCTCCACCCGGGCCAGAATGGTTTGATACACGTCCCCGGGCAGCCCGGCGGGCAGAGACCCGGCCAGGACCAGCACGTCGCCGCCGGTGAGGCGGTCCAGCTTTTGAAGCAGGGCCTCCAGCGCCGGGGCGGGGATGGCGGGACCCTGGCTGTTGATCTCGGTCTCGCCGCCGCCTCCGCCGGAGCGGATCTTGACGTTGACCCGGGTCAGGCCCTCCTCCAGCCAGACAAAATCCGTGGGGATGCCCCCGGCCTTCAGGCCGTCCTCCAGAGCCTTTCCGGTGAACCCGGCCACAAAGCCCAGGGCCGTGGTGTCCACGCCCAGGCTGTGGAGGACCGTGGAGACGTTGACGCCCTTGCCGCCGAAGTGCATGTGCTCCCGGCTGGTGCGGTTCAGGCCCCCGGCCCGGAAGCCGTCCACCAGGACCTCATAGTCCAGGGCGGGGTTCAGCGTTACCGTATAGACCACGCTCACACCTCCCTGACGTCCGTGTAGTCCTTGTACCGCCGGTCCGGCAGGCGGTCCGTGATGACGCAGGCGGCGTCAATGGGGAATATCACCGCCGCCGTCACCTGACCGAACTTGCTGGAGTCCGCCAGCACGTAGACCTCCTGGGCCCGCTCCGCCGCCAGGGCCTTCACCGCCGCCTCCTCCGGGTCCGGCGTGGTAAAGCCCTGGGCGATGGTGACGCCGTTGGCCCCCAGGAAGGCCTTGGTGAAGTTGTACCGCCTCAGGGCGGCCAAGGTCTCCGCGCCGATCAGGGCCATGGTCCCCGCCTTGAGCACCCCCCCCAGGACATGGGTCCGGAGGTTCCGCTCCATCAGGCGGCAGGCGCATTCGATGCTGTTGGTCAGAAACAGGGCCCTGGAGGCCCGCAGGTGCTCCGCCATCTGGAGGACCGTGGTGCCCGCGTCCAGGAAGACCACGTCGTCGTCCCCGATTAGCCCGGCGGCGTACCGGGCGGCCCGGTCCTTCTCCTGGGTGAAGAGCCCCCGTTTCGTCTCCATGTCCAGCTCCTCACCGTGGAACTCTCCGCCCATCAGCATGGCGCCGCCGTGGACCTTGCTCAGCTTCCCCTGCTTGGCCAGCGCGTTCAGATCCCGCCGGATGGTGGCCTCGGAGGCGCCCGTCACCTGACAGAGGTCCGTCACCGTGGCGGCCCGCCGCTGGGCCAATTCCTTCAGAATTCGTTCCGCGCGTTGTTCAGCCAGCATAGTTCACCCCCCTCTTCCTGATTGAAATTGGTTGATTTCGGATTTCCTTGCTTATAATAATGCCAATATCGCTCAAAGTCAATATGCTCCAATCAAATTCAATCACAGAAAATCGACTGCCAAATTTGTGCAGTCCGCCAAAGGACATACCTTCAGCGGGGCAGGGCCCCGGCCCGAAGGCGGGGGCCCTGTCCATGCGGGGTCAGAGTGTTTGCAGGAAGCGCTCCACCCGGTCCAGGCCCTCTTTCAGGTCCCCGTCGGAGTAGCAGTAGCTCAGGCGCATGTAGCCCTCGGTGCCGAAGTACACGCCGGGAATGAGGCCCACCAGGCCCTCCTTCAGCATCTTCTCGCAGAAGGTCAGGGAGTCCATGCCGTACTTCTTGATGTTGATGAACATGTAGAAGGCCCCCTCCGGCTTCTGGACCTCCAGGCCCATGTCCGTCAGGCGTTTGTACACATAGTCCCGGCGCTGGCGGAACAGCTCCGTCATGGGGGAGGTGTCGCTTTCCAGCGCCGCCGCGCAGGCGGGCTGAACAAAGGCGGGGGCGGAAACCACGGCGTACTGGTGGAAAATCTGCATCCGGTCCCGGATGGGGGCGTCCGCCAGGCACCAGCCCAGCCGCCAGCCGGTCATGGCGTAGGGCTTGGAGAAGCTGTTGATGACGATGATCCGGTCCCGCATGTCCTGATACTCGGCGAAGCTGTGATAGTCGTCCGTATAGACCAGGGAGCGGTACACGTCGTCGCAGAGGACGAAGATGGGCTTGTCCTTCAAAACGCTGTGAACGGCGTCCAGGGTTTCCTTGGTGTAGATGCATCCGGTGGGGTTGTTGGGCGAGGTGAGGACAATGGCCCGGGTCCTGGGGGTGATGGCCGCCTCCAGGGCCTGGGGGTCGATCTGGAAGCGGTGGTCCTCCGTGGGCAGGGCCACCGGCACGCCCCGGCAGAGCTGCGTGATGGACTCGTAGAGGCTGAAGGCCGGCGTGGGGATGATGACCTCATCCCCGGGGTTCAGCACGGTGGACAGGCCGATAAACAGGCCCTCCGTGGCCCCGATGGTCAGGATGATTTCATCGGGAGAATAGCGGAGGCCGTGGGCCCGCTCCTCGAACCTGGAAATGGCCTCCAGCATGTAGGGGCAGCCGTTGCCGGGGGGGTAGTGGGTGTCGTTCCGGTCCAAGGCGGCCTTGGCGGCCTCCTTCACCACGTCCGGGGTGTTCTGGTCCGGCTCGCCGATGGTCAGGGCACAGGCGCCGGGGGTGTCCCGCACCAGGAAGGTGAAACGGCGGATGCCGGACAGCTCCAGGCCCAGCACGGCGCTGTTTAAGGTCAGGTCCATAGGGATTCACGCTCCTTTTTAAAATACGAGAACAGTATATGCGCAAGGCGGGAGCTTGTCAACGCTTTAAAGCGAAAAGGACGCCGCAAAACGGCGTCCCGGCGGGGCTCAGCGGTCGCTTGGAAGCCAGCAGTCCTGGAAAATCAGGTCGTCCACGTCCCCGGCGGCGGTTTTTCGAATGCTCACGGCAGGTCCTCCTTTTGTTTTTGAGACTATTGAACAGTCTATGCCGGAGAAGCGGAAAAGTTTCCTGGAAATGGCAAAAACCCCCTCCCAATCCTTTGGGAGGGGGCCCGCGCTCACAGGCTCATCTGATAGATGTGAATGATATCCTCCACGCTGAGGGGGACGAAGGTCCGGTCGAACCCGCTGTTCCGGGCCTTCCGGGCCATTTCCGGGAAGTACTCCGGGCCGATGCCCAGCTCCGACAGCGCGGCGGGGAGGCCCAGGGAGGTGAAGAAGTCCCGGGTCTTCTGGATGGCAGCCTCCGCCAGCTCCCGCCGGGGCCGGGCCGGGTCCAGTCCCCAGACCGCCGTGCCGTACCGGGCGAAGCGGTCCTCGGTCTTCTCGCTGAGGACGCAGCGCATCCAGTTGGGGGTCAGGATGGCCAGGCCCACGCCGTGGGTCACGTCGTAGAAGGCGGAGAGCTCGTGCTCCATCCGGTGGACGCTCCAGGCAACGGGCTTGCCCATGTCCAGAAAGCCGTTGATGGCCCAGGCGGCGTTCCACATGAGGTTGGCCCGGGCTTCGTAATCATCGGGGGTCTCGATGGCCTTGGGGCCGTATTTTACGCAGGAGCGGAGAATGGCCTCCGCCAGGCTGTCCGCCAGGTAGTTGTCCTCAATAGGGCTGAAATAGTTCTCAAAGGTGTGGGACATGATGTCCGCCGTGCCCGCCGCGGTCTGGGAGGCGGGGAGGGAATAGGTATAGGTGGGGTCCAGGATGGACACGGCGGGGTAGCAGCAGGGACCGGAGAAGGACTCCTTCTCGTTAGTCTCCGGGTTGGAGATCACGGCGATGTTGTCCATCTCGGAGCCGGTGGCCGCCATGGTCAGCACGGTGAAAACGGGCAGGGCCCGCTCCGGCGTCAGCTTCCTGCCGGAGAAATCCCAGGGGTCCCCGTCGTAGTAGAAGCCGGCGGCCACGGCCTTGGCGCAGTCGATGACGCTGCCGCCGCCCAGGGCCAGCACGCCGTCCAGCCCCTGCTCCCGGCAGAGGCGGACGCCCTCCCGGACAGTGGCGATGCGGGGATTGGGCTCCACGCCGGGGAGCTCGGCCCATTGGATGCCGTGGGCCTTCAGCTGGGCGATGGCCGCGTCGAACACGCCGTTGCGCTTGACGCTTCCGCCGCCGT
Source organism: uncultured Oscillibacter sp. (assembly GCA_910579435.1). Taxonomy (GTDB): domain Bacteria; phylum Bacillota; class Clostridia; order Oscillospirales; family Oscillospiraceae; genus Oscillibacter. The sequence goes on along the minus strand of CAJTVF010000042.1, from coordinate 12,352 downwards.
AGACCACCAGGACCTTGCGGGCCCGGGCAGCGATCTCCCCGCCCAGCTTTTTGATCTGGCCCTCGCCGAAGTGGACCACCGTGGGAATCGAATAGGTAAAGTTCTTCATGAGCAAGCCCCTTTCCTGATCTGGCCCTCAGGCGTACAGCCGCTTCACCGCCGCCTTGGCGTCATACAGAATCTTTTCCGCGTCCAGGGTCAAAAATTCGCCGTTCTCGTAGAGAATGTTCCCGTCCACCATGGTCATCGCCACGTCGCTGCCCTGGGCGGAGTAGACCGCCAGGGCCAAGGGGTCCAGATTCGGAACCATATGGGGCTTCGTCAGGTCCAGGGCGATGAGATCCGCCTTTTTGCCCACGGCCAGCTCGCCGGTGTCCTCCCGGCCCTGGAGCCTCGCGCCGCTGCGGGTAACCATGGCCAGCAGCTCCGCGGGCTTCAAAATGGTGGGGTCCCGGTGATAGCCGTTGTGGAGGACGGCGGCCAGGTGCAGCTCCTCCATCATGTTCAGGTTGTTGTTGCTGGCGGCCCCGTCGGTGCCCAGGGTGACATTCAGCCCCAGGTCCAGCATCCGCTGGATGGGGGCGAAGCCGCTGCCCAGCTTCATGTTGCTGGTGGGGTTGTGGATGGGGCTGACGCCCTTTTCCAGCATCAGGGCCATGTCCTCCTCCGTCACGAAGACGCAGTGGGCGGCGGCGGTGGGAGAGTCGAAGGTCCCCAGGTCATAGAACCATCTCGCCGGGGTCTTGCCGTACTTCTCCACGCATTCGTCGTGCTCCTTTTTCGTCTCGGAGAGGTGAATGTGCATCCGGCCCCCCAGTGCTTTGCAGTCGGCGCTGTAGGGCCTCACAATGTGCTCGAAGCAGGTGTACTCCGCGTGAACGGAGAAGTCGATGCGGACCCGCCCGTCCCCGGCGCCGTGGAAGTCCTTGAAGAGCTGGATGGACTCCTTTGCCCGGAAATTTTCCCCGTAGCTCTCGTCCTTGTCGAAGCACTGGACGGGGCGGCTGATGTTGGCCTTGATGCCGCAGGCCAGGGCGTTTTCCACGGCGGTCTGGGGCTCGAAGTACATGTCGGAATAGCTGGTGGTGCCGGTGGAGATCATCTCCAGCAGGGCCAGCTGGTTGCCAATTTTGATATCCTCCGCCGTCAGCTTGTCCTCAATGGGCATAATCTTCCCGAACAGCCACTCCTGAAGGGAGAGGTCGCTGCCCACGCCCCGGAGCAGCACCATGGGGCTGTGCCCGTGGCAGTTGATGAGGCCCGGGAGCAGCAGCCGGCCGCTCATGTCCTTTTCCGTGTCATAGGAGACCGGGGGCTTGTCCGTCCCAATGTAGTCGATGGAGTCGCCGTCCACGCTCAGATAGGCGTTTTCCAGGCAGCGGAAGCCCGTCCCCTGGGAGACTAAGATGTCGCAGTGTTTCAGCAGCAGCTTCATGTCGTCATTTCCTCCTGTTTCAAATCGCAGCCACGATGTGTTTCATGTAGTCGCTGAACGCCCCGGCGATCTTCTCCGCCGCCTCGTCCACCTCCCCGGCGCTGAGGGGCCGGTCCAGCACGCCCGCCGCCATGTTGGTGACGACGGACAGGGCCAGCAGGGGGAGGCCGCAGTGGGCGGCGGTGAGGGCCTCGGTAACGGTGGACATGCCCACGGCGTCGGCCCCCAAAAGGCGGGCCGCCCGGATTTCCGCCGGGGTCTCAAACTGAGGGCCGGGGAAGAACATATAGGTCCCCTCGTGGACCCGGAGAGGAGAACCTTTGGCGCAGTCCAGGGCCAGCTTCCGCAGCTCCGGGGTGTACATCCGGGACACGTCGAAGAACCGGGGGCCGAAATCCTCCACATTGGGCCCCCGGAGGGGGCTGTCCCCGTTCAGCTTGATATGGTCCCGAATGACCATCACGTCCCCGGGGCGGTAGTCCCGGTTGACGGCCCCGGCGGCGTTGGTGAGAACGGCGGCCCGGATTCCCAGCAGCTTCAAAACCCGGATGGGGATGACCAGCTCCTCGAAGGAGTAGCCCTCGTAGGAGTGGAAGCGGCCGGACATGCAGACCACCCGCCTGCCCGCCACCGTGCCGAAAATCAGCTTCCCGGCGTGGGAGGCCACGGTGGAGAGCAGAAAATGGGGGATCTCGGCGTAATCCACGGTCACCGGGTTTTCGACGGCCTGGGCGAAGGGCCCCAGGCAGGAGCCCAGGACAATGCCGATTTCCGGGGTAATGTCCGTTTTCGTCCGCAGAAAATCTGCGGCGGCTTGGAAATATTCATAGGTATAGGCCATGGGCAAAACCACCTCCTGACGGTATGATTCTGATTGTAACACAAGCAGAGGGGGCTGTTAAGGGGGAATTTCGCCGAAAGCCCCCGAACAGGACCATGAAACCCGCAGCCCCCCTCCGGCCCCCCTTCCGGCGGGTCGGTCACTCCTTGTCCAGGTAGTCCAGCATCTCCACAATTTCACCGCCCCGCAGATAGACCCGGGGCACCCGGCGGGACACGGCGCAGAGCAGCTCATAGGAGATGGTCCCCGCCTTTTCCGCCGCCTGGGCGAAGCCGTCCGCCGGAGCGGCCCCCAAGAGGGTGGCCTCGTCCCCGGCGGAGACCCCCGGCACGGCGGAGACGTCCAATACGATCTGGTCCATGCTCACCCGGCCGATTACCGAAGCGGGCTTTCCGTGAATGGAGGCCACGCCCAGGTTGGACAGGCACCGGGGGTAGCCGTCGGCGTAGCCGCAGCAGACGGAAGCCGCCCGCAGGGCGCGGTCCGCCGTATAGGTCCGCCCGTAGCCCACGCAGTCCCCGGGGGCCAGGTCCTTCACCTGGCTGACCACGGTTTTCAGCGCCATGACGGGCCGGAGGCCGGGGAACGCCACCTCGGCGCTGGGGTCCTGGCCGTAGAGAATGACCCCGGCCCGTACCAGATCGCAGCTCCACTCCGGATGGGCCGTCAGCCCGGCGGAGTTGGAGCAGTGGACGGTTTTCAGCGGGCCCGCCGCCTCCAGCCGCTCCACCACCCGGCGGAAGAGGGCGTACTGCCCCTCGGTATAGCGGCGGTCGTCCTCCGTCAGGGAGTCCGCCACGGAAAAGTGCTGGAACGCGCCGGTGACGGACAGGCCCTTCATCCCCCGGCACTCCAGGAGGCCGGAGACCGCCCCCTCAAAGTCCCGGCAGGCCCCGAAGCCGATGCGGCCCATGCCGGTGTCGATTTTCAGGTGGCCCTCCACCGTCACCCCGGCGGCCTCCGCCGCCCGGGACAGGGCCCGGGCGTACTCCAGGCTGTAGACCGCCTGGGTGACGCCCTCCGCCGCCAGCGCTCCGGCGCACTCCGGGCGGGTCATGCCCAAAATCAAAATGGGCTGCTCGATGCCGCCCCGGCGCAGGCGCCGGGCCTCCGCCAGGGAGCTGACGGCAAACCAGGCCGCCCCGGCCTCCGCCAGGGTCCGGGCAATCATGCCGTCCCCGTGGCCGTAAGCGTCGGCCTTCACCACGGCGCAGACCGCCGCGGGAGCCGCCTTTTCCTGAATCAGGCGGAAGTTGTGGACCAGGGCGTCCAGGTCGATCTCCGCCCAGCAGTGGGCGTCGAAAGCTGTTGTCATGAAGGTTCCTCCAGTTTCTTGGGATAGGGTATACAGGAATCATACGCCGTTTCCAGCCGGGAGGCAACGGCGTTTTCTGCTTTCTAACAGGCGTTTTGTGTGTCTCAGGCGGTCCATTTCTCCATCCGGTAATTGGTCAGGGCCGTCCCGTGGCGGAGCTCCTGCTGCTCCCAGGCCACCTGATAGCCCCGCTTCTCGAAAAACGGCTTCGCCGTAATGGAGGCGTGGGTGACGATCCGCTCCGCGTTCACAGCCCCCTCCAGAGCGTCGCAGAGGGCGGTGGCCACGCCCTGCCGCTGGCAGTCCTTGTGGACATACAGCCGGTCCAGGTAGCCCGAGGGGTCGATATCCCCAAAGCCCGCAATCCTGCCGCCGTCCTCCGCCACAAGCGTAATGTGCTCCATAAGCGACCGGCCCCATTCCGCCAGGTCCACCCGGCCGTCCGCCCAGGCGTTCAGCTGTTCGGGCGTATAGTCCGTGGCATTCACCGTATGCACCGTGTCATAAAACAATTCCACAATCTCCCGGAGGTCCGAGGAGCGGTACTCTCGAATCGTCATACGCGTTCTGTCTGGATACCCCTTTCCGCGAACGCGGCCAGCAGCCGGTCCATATCCCCGGGGATGGCGATGGGCTCCCCGCAGGCGGCGATGGCGTTGGCCACGTCCTTCAATCCGTTCCCCGTCACCGCGGAGACTACCGTGTCATTTTTTCCGAGTTTGCCCGCCTCACAGAGCTTTTTCACCCCCGCCGTGCCGGTGACCCCGGCGGGCTCGCCGAAGACGCCGCAGGTCCGGCCCAGCAGCTGCTGAGCCGCCATGATCTCCTGGTCCGTCACGTTCACCGTCAGTCCGTTGGACTCCCGGATTGCCATGAGGGCCTTATCGGCGTTCCGGGGCACGCCCACGGCGATGGAGTCCGCCAGGGTGTTCTCCTCCATGGGCTCCCAGGGGGTATCCGTCTCAATGGCCCGGTTCAGCGGGCAGCAGCCCGCCGCCTGGGCGGAGATGAGCCGGGGCAGGCGGTCGATGAAGCCGATGGCGTACAGGTCCTTGAGCCCCTTCCAGAGCCCCGCGATGGTGCAGCCGTCCCCCACGGAGATGGCAATGTAATCCGGGACCTCCCAGTTCAGCTGCTCCATAATCTCCAGGGCCACGGTCTTCTTGCCCTCGGAGAGGTAGGGGTTGATAGCGGCGTTGCGGTTGTACCAGCCCCATTTGTCAATGGCCTGTTTGCTCAGCTCGAAGGTCTCCTCATAGCTGCCCTGGACGGAGATCACCGTGGCCCCGAAGGTCATCAGCTGGGCCACCTTCCCCTTGGGGGCCCGGGAGGGCACAAAAATATACGTGGACAGCCCCGCCGCCGCCGCGTTTCCCGCCAGGGAGGATGCGGCGTTTCCGGTGGAGGAGCAGGCAATCACCCCGGCTCCGGCCTCCCGGGCCTTGGCCACGGCCATGGCGCTGGCCCGGTCCTTCAGGGAGGCGGTGGGGTTCTGGCCGTCGTCCTTCACGAAGAGGCGGCCCAGGCCCAGGGCCTCCGCCAGCCGGGGCTCCTCGTAGAGGGGGGACCAGCCCACCCGGAGGGGCGTGGGGGCCGTGTCCTCCTCGATGGGCAGCAGCTCCCGATAGCGCCACATGGACCGCTCCGCCCGGTTTGCCAGGGTCTCCTTGGTCAGACGGGCTTTGATAAAATCATAGTCGTAGGTAATATCCAGGATGCCGCCGCATGCGCAGACGGTCAGGTCCGGCGTGGCCTCATAGGTCCTGCCGCAGCGGACGCACTTGCCGTATTTCACGTGTTTCATGGTCCCGCTCCTCTCTCAAAAGATGCTTCCATCATAGCAAATAGGTTGGCCTTTGTCAAAGGGGGAGGCCGAAAAAGCCTCCCCGGGTTTCCCGCACACACTCTTCCTCCCCTGCGAAGAACGGTTCCCCGCTTTTTGACATGCTGAGGGGGAGGCTTTTCAGCCTCCCCCTCTCAAGGTTTGTTTTCAAATCCGGGACCGGATCTCCGCCCCCATGGCCTTGCAGCCCAGGAGCTTCCCGCCCTCGTTCATAATATCGCCGCAGCGGAAGCCCTCTTTCAGCGTCTGGTCCACGGCGGATTCCACCGCATCGGCCTCCGCCGCCATGTCGAAGCTGTAGCGCAGCATCATAGCCGCCGCCAGGATGGTGCCGATGGGGTTGGCCTTGTCCTGCCCGGCAATGTCCGGGGCGGAGCCGTGGATGGGCTCATACAGCCCCCGGGTCCCCTCCCCCATGCTGGAGGACGGAATCATGCCGATGGACCCGGTGATCTGGCTGGCCTCGTCGGAGAGGATGTCCCCAAAGAGGTTCTCCGTCACGATCACGTCGAACTGGCTGGGGTCCCGGACAATCTGCATGGCGGCGTTGTCCACGTACATGTGCAGCAGCTCCACGTCCGGGTAGTCTTTGCCGGCCTCCTCCACGGTCTTCCGCCAGAGGCGGGAGGTGTCCAGCACGTTGGCCTTGTCGATGGAGGTAACCCGGCCCCGGCGCTTCCGGGCCATGTCGAAGGCCACCCTCGCCACCCGGCGCACCTCATGCTCGCTGTAGGAGCACACGTCCACGGCCTTCTGCTCCCCGTCCACCTGGGAGGTGGTGTGCTCGCCGAAGTACATGCCGCCGATGAGCTCCCGGACCACCACGAAGTCGATGCCCCTGGCGGCGATGTCCGCCCGGAGGGGGCAGGCGGCGGAGAGGTCGGAGAACATCCGGGCGGGCCGGATATTCGTATACAGCCCCATGGCGGAGCGGAGCTTCAAAAGGCCCCGCTCGGGGCGGTTGGCGGAGGGCTGGCCGTCCCACTTGGGACCGCCCACCGCCCCCAGCAGCACGCTGTCGGAGCTGAGGCAGGTTTCCAGGCTGGAATCCGGCAGGGGCACGCCGAATTCGTCGATGGCGCAGCCGCCCATGGGGGCCTCTTTGTAGGTGAAGGTATGGCCGAACTTCTCCGCCACGGCGTCCAGCACGCCCATGGCTTCCTTTACGATCTCGGGGCCGATGCCGTCGCCCCGGATGACGGCGATGGTCTTGTTCATTTGTCCGCCTTTCCGGCCTTCAGGGAGGCCATGAGCCCGCCCTTTTCCATCATGTCCTTGATGAAGGGGGGGAAGGGCTCCGCCTGATAGGTCTCGCCCTTTGTCTGATTGGTGATGACGCCGGTGTCAAAGTCCACGGACACCTGGTCCCCGGCCTCGATTCCCGCGCTGGCGGCGGGGCACTCCAGGATGGCGAGGCCGATGTTGATGGCGTTCCGGTAGAAGATGCGGGCGAAGGTCGCCGCGATGACGCAGCTGACGCCGCAGGCCTTGATGGCGGCGGGGGCGTGTTCACGGGAGGAGCCGCAGCCGAAGTTGACGCCGGCGACCATGATATCGCCTTCCCTCACCTTTTTGGTGAAGTCCTGGTCGATGTCTTCCATGCAGTGGACGGAATACTCCTTGGGATCGGGGGAGTTCAGATAGCGGGCGGGGATGATGACGTCGGTGTCCACGTGATCCCCGTATTTATGGACGGTTCCCTGTACGTTCATGTTCAAACCTCCTCAGGATGGGCGATGTGCCCGGCAATGCCCGACGCGGCGGCCACGGCGGGGGAAGCGAGATAGACCTCGCTGTCCACGTGGCCCATGCGGCCCACGAAATTGCGGTTGGTGGTGGAGACACAGCGCTCCCCGGCGGCCAGAATGCCCATATAGCCGCCCAGGCACGGCCCGCAGGTGGGGGTGGAGACGATGCAGCCCGCGTCCAGGAAAATGTCCGTAAGGCCGCGGCGCATAGCCTCCCGGTAGACGCTCATGGTGGCGGGGATTACGATGCCCCGGACGTCCCGGGCCAGGTGCTTCCCCTTCAAAATGGCGGCGGCGGCCTCCAGGTCGGGAAGCTGGCCGTTGGTGCAGGAGCCAATGACGATCTGGTCGATTTGGACGTCCTTCCCCTCCCGGGCGCTGTGGGCGTTCTCGGGGAGGTGGGGCCAGGCCACGGTGCAGTCCACCTGGCCCAGGTCAATGTCCACCGTGCGCTCATACTCCGCGTCCGGGTCTGCCTCGCAGGCGGTCCAGGGGCGGCTGACCCGGCCCTCCACATAGGCTTTCGTAATATTGTCCACAGGGAAGATGCCGTTCTTTGCCCCGGCCTCAATGGCCATGTTGGAGATGGTCAGCCGGTCGTAGATGGACAGCTCCGCCACGCCGGGCCCGGCGAACTCCAGGGACTGATACCGGGCTCCGTCCACGCCGATCATGCCGATGAGGGTCAGAATCACGTCCTTGCCGGAGACGAAGGGGCGGAGCTTCCCGGTGAGATTCACTTTAATGGCGGAGGGCACCTTGAACCAGGTCTCCCCCGCCGCCATGGCGGCGCCCATGTCCGTGGAGCCTACGCCGGTGGAGAAGGCCCCCAGGGCCCCGTAGGTGCAGGTGTGGGAGTCCGCGCCGATGACGGCCTCGCCGGGGGCCACCAGGCCCTTTTCGGGAAGCAATGCGTGCTCGATGCCCATCTCCCCCACGTCGAAATAGTTGTCAATGTCAAACCGCCGGGCAAAGGCGCGGCACTGCTTGCACTGGGCGGCGGCCTTGATGTCCTTGTTGGGGGCGAAGTGGTCCATCACCAGGGCGATTTTGCTCTTGTCAAAGACCCGGTCGAAGCCCGCCGTCTCGAACTCGTTGATGGCTACGGGGGTGGTGATGTCGTTGCCCAGCACCAGGTCCAGCTTCGCCTGAATCAGCTGTCCCGCCCGGACGGACTCCAGCCCCGCGTGCTTTGCCAGGATTTTCTGCGTCATGGTCATCCCCATTTGTATTCACGCTCCTTGTTTTTATAAAATGATTATGAAGTGACTGCGGCCAGGCTTTACGCCGTCTCGCTGGCGGCGGTGTCCTCCAGCATTTTGTTGATGCCGTTGACATAGGCCCGGATGGAGGATTCGATAATATCCGTGGAAAGGCCTGTGCCGGTGTAGGTTTCCCCGTTGGGGGCCTTGATTTTCACAATGCCCTCGCCAATGGCGTCCTCTCCGTCGGTGACGGCGTTCAGGCTGAAGCTCTCCAGCTTGATATCCATGCCCAGCATCCGGTTGATGGCCGTGTAGGACGCGTCCACGGGGCCGGAGCCCACGGCCACGTCCTCAATCACCTCCCCGTCCCGCTCCAGCTTGACGTAGGAGGTCGTGGGAAGGCTGGCGCTGGTGCTGGTGTTAATCAGGTGCCCCAGCAGGCGGCAGGCGCCGGTCTGGGCGGTCATGCTGGTGTTCCGGCGGTGAAGGACCAGGGACTCCAGGTCGGAGCCGGTGATGCTCTTTTTCTTGTCCGCCAGGGCCTTGAAGCGGGTAAAGACCACCTCCAGCTCCTCGTCCGCAAGCTCGTAGCCCATAGACTCCAGCTTCTCCCGGAGTGCGTGCTTGCCGGAGTGCTTGCCCAGGACCATGGTGTTCTGGGGGATACCCACGTCGGTGGAATTCATAATCTCATAGGTCTGGGCGTTGGAGATGACGCCGTGCTGGTGGATTCCGGACTCATGGGCAAAGGCGTTGGCTCCCACAATGGCCTTGCTGGGGGCGATGGCTACGCCGGTGATGGAGCTGAGGAGCTTGCTGGAGCGGTAGATCTGCTTCGTGTTGATTCCGGTATCCGCGTCGTAGAAGTCCTTTCGGGTGCGGATGGCCATGACCAGCTCCTCCAGGCTGGCGTTGCCCGCCCGCTCACCGATGCCGTTGACGGTACACTCCACCTGGGTGGCCCCCGCCTGGACGCAGGCCAGGGTGTTGGCCACGGCCATGCCCAGGTCGTTGTGGCAGTGGACGGAGATATCCACGCCCTCAATGCCCTTCACATGCTCCCGGAGGTAGCGGATCAGGTCCCCCATCTCCTGGGGCGTGGAATAGCCCACGGTGTCGGGGACGTTCAGCGTCGTGGCCCCGGCGGCCACGGCGTTGGAATAGCACTGCGCCAGGAAGGCCCGGTCGGAGCGGGAGGCGTCCTCGGCGGAGAACTCGATATCGTCGCAGAAGCCCTTGGCATAGGCCACCATGCCGCTGATGCGCTGGAGGACCTCCTCCCGGGTCATCTTCAGCTTGTACTCCATGTGAATGTCGCTGGTAGCCAGGAAGACGTGGATGCGGGGATGCCTGGCGTTTTTCACCGCGTCCCAGGCGGCGTCAATGTCGCCCTTCGTGCAGCGGGCCAGACTGGCTACCGTACACCTGGAGACGGCGGCGGCAATGGACTTCACGCTCTTGTGGTCCATGGGGGAGGCGATGGCAAAGCCCGCCTCGATGATATCCACTCCCAGGCGCTCCAGCTGCTTCGCCATTTCGATCTTCTCCGGCAGGTTCATGCTGCAGCCGGGGGACTGCTCGCCGTCCCGGAGGGTGGTGTCGAAAATCTTGATGTGCTTCATGGGTGGTTCCTCCTTGATATAGTTGAAAATTCGTATCAAAACAACAAAAAAGCCTCCGTCTCCTTCTGAAAAGAGACGAAAGCTCAGCTTCCGCGGTACCACTCTCATTGGCAAAACTGCCCGCTTCCGGCATCGGCCCGGCATTGCCGGACGAATCCCGCCTCTCTGGTAACGGTGAGGAAACCCGTTCCCGCCTAAACCAAAAGCCGGTCTCAGCGGAGCCGCTCGAGGGCCAGTGACATCCTTCCCCTCCGCGCCGCCTCGCAGCAACCGGCGGCTCTCTGAAGCATACGGAAAAGGACTTTCTCCCTGTCGTCGCGTTTCATTGTTTTGCTGTTGGGGTATAAGATACAGGATTTCCGGCGGTTTGTCAATAGGTAATTTTCCGCTTCCTTCGTCATTTTCGCCAAAAGCGCCGCCGCGGGCGGGTTACAGGCCCTTTTTTGGCGGAAAATTCCCCGGTTTTCCGCCCCGGTTTCCGGGCAGATTATGAGAAACAGAGATTTTGGAATTTCTCTTGACAAGTTTCCGCTAAATCTGTATAATAGCGATGTTGAAGCCATAGAACATGGCCCTTAAAGTATCCTGGAAATAGCCGGATACCTCGGAGGGAGGGAAAATATAGATGTCTGAGATCCATGTGAAGGAAAATGAATCCATCGACAGCGCGCTGAAGCGTTTCAAGCGTAGCTGCGCCAAGGCCGGCGTCCTGGCCGAGGTCCGGAAGCGGGAGCATTACGAGAGTCCCAGCGTGAAGCGGCGCAAGAAGTCTGAGGCCGCTCGCAAGAACAAGAAGCGTTATTACTAAGCGTTGAAAAGCCGCCGTGCCTGTTAGATGGATGTCCGTAAAACAGTAATCTAAAAAAATTACGATTACGGCATCTGTCGGGCAGGGTTGGACAAACGAAACAGTGGGCGGAGAGTGGAAATTCATCCATTCTCCGCCCACTGTTTGCGTTTAACCGCCTAATTTATCGCTTTTTCCGTTTCCCTCTCTGCGGGGCAGGAGCATTGCCTCGCCTGCTGATATGTTTCTTCATGTGCTCGGATTTGTTCAAAATCCCCATCAGGGTCACAAATTCTTCCTTCGTCAACGTGTCATAGTCAATGCCAAGCAGTGACAGGAGCGCCCTCGCTTGCTTTTCTTATGTTCTTCCTTCGTAGCTGAGGGCACTCTCCAGTTGATGGACTGCTTTCTCTGCCAACGACTCTGTATCGGCATCGGCGGTGGTAATATCAGATTTGTGTGCCTCACGAATATCCCGAATGATAGGCCGTAAATCCTCAAAAATCGTATAGGCAAAATAATCGTCCTCGTCTACCTGGGCCAGCTCCAACGTGCGAATATTCAATTCATTGTTATCCAGGCCCTCGCGCTCCATCACTACTTTTCGCTGGACTTTGAGCATTATATTCGTATCACGGATATGTGTGCTGGCGATTCGGTCAACATATATCTCAATGTCAACCATAAACCTCCGAAAATCTTAGTTTGTCAATCAACAGGACCTCTATCCCCCGGAAATCCAGTGTTTTCAAGGGATTTGAGGTTTGCCTGCCTGCCCTTTTCCCTTGATTTTTCCCTTACGAGAAAATTTAAGGGAAAACCTCGTCAGCCGCTGCTCACTACCTTGTCCAGAAGCCTTGCGCTGGAACGCTTTGCCTCCCTGGTGGCGTGGGCGTAGATGTTCATGGTCGTGTTGACATCCGAGTGTCCCAACAGCTCCTGCACATCCTTGGGGGCCGCGCCGTAGGAGAGGAGATTGCTGGTGAAGGTGTGGCGCAGCATGTGGAAGTGGAAGTCCTCCAGGCCGGGGACCTTCTCCTTGGCCCTCCGGCACATGAGGCTGACGGTGCTGGGGGATTCAATGGCCCCGTCAGGCCGGAGGCACACGAAGGACAGGTATTTATCCTTCTCCGGCGTGGCCTCCGTCCTGGGCAGCATGTAGACCTCGTAATAGGTACGGTTCTTTTCCTTGACCTCTTTGCAGTAGTTGAGCCGGTAAAGCGCCCCATATTTGAGACTGTTCCGCGCCTGCTCCCGCTTCGCCTGCTGGAGAATATCCGCCAGAGCGTTGCAGAAGTCCACGGTTCGGATTTTCTTTCGCTTGGTGGCCCCGACCTCCAGCTTGTGCCGCGTCCCGTTGTAGCGCATACTGCGGCGGACCGTCAGACACTGTTCTTTCAGATCAATGTCCTGCCACGTCAGCCCGCAGACCTCGCCAATCCGAAGCCCGGTGTAGTAGGCGATCTGGATGGGGAGAAGCGCGGGGTTATTCTTGGCTTTTAGAGCCTGTTTAAAATCTTTTGACAAACGAGAAGGAAAAGCAGATAATAAGGGAA
>CAJTVF010000041.1 GCA_910579435.1 uncultured Oscillibacter sp. | reverse complement strand
GGGCGGTCAGCCACCAACAAGCACGCGCCGGGTATATACCGGCGCATTGCTTGCCACTACTAAAAAGTCTTAATTTTATCAACCCAAGCGTTGTTTGAAATCCGCATATCCAAAGGTTCGCAGACGTTGCAGTTTTCCGCTGTCATGTAAGACAAATATGTCTGGCAGTGGCATACCATTGAACGTATTGTTCTTACAGGTGGTATAGATCGCCATATCGCCAAACAGGAGAAGATCGCCCTCCCGCAACGGCGCGGCGAAACTGTAATCTCCGATAATGTCCCCGGCAAGACAGGTAGGCCCGCCCAGGCGGAAGGCGTGCGGCAGCGCCTCCGGTTTTCCCGCGCCATACAGCGGCGGACGGTAAGGCATCTCCAAAACATCCGGCATATGGCAGGCTGCGCTGGCGTCTAATATGGCAATCTGTATTTCGCCGTTTTGCAGCACGTCCAGCACTCTGGCCGCAAGATAGCCCGCATTCAACGCGCAGGCTTCCCCCGGTTCCAAATAGACTTGAACATCCCATTTTTCCTGTGCCGCATTGACGCACCGTTCCAACCGGGGAATATCATATCCCGGACGGGTGATATGATGCCCGCCGCCGAAGTTGAGCCATTTCATCTTGGGAAGCACATCGCCGAACCGCTCCTCTACAGCTCTCAGCGTGACATCCAATGCGTCAGCATCTTGCTCACAAAGGGTATGGAAATGTAAGCCGTCCAAAAGGGCCAGCAGCTGCGGTGTAATCCCTGCGTCCCATTGAGTGCGGGTAGTTCCCAAGCGGCTGCCGGGAGCGCAGGGATCATAGATGGCATGTCCTTCCTGAGTAGAACACTCCGGATTGATGCGCAGACCGATGCTTTTTCCGGCATCTCTGGCGAGGGGACCGAACCGCTCCAGCTGACGCGGGGAGTTGAACACGATATGATCCGCATATTCCAGTAGTTCCTCAAATTCATCCGCCCGATATGCTCCGCAGAAAACATGGACTTCTTTTCCCGGCATTTCCTCCCGGCCTAACCGGGCCTCATACAGCCCGCTGGCCTCTGTCCCAGCCAGATAGGGAGCCAGAACAGGATACAGGCTGTAATTAGAAAACGCTTTCTGCGCCAGCAAAATTTTACAGCCGGTGCGCTCCGCTACTCCCGCCAAAATTTCACCGTTCCGGAGGAGCATGGCATCATCCAGGATGTAGCATGGTGTGGGCAGTTCGCCAAACAGTTCTTGCGGGGACAAACCGCCCAGGCCCGTGAAGGCTGGGCGGCTTTCTTTCATACCGCAATTTTCCATCAATCCACCAGGACCGGCGTCCGGCTCTCGCTCCTGGGCAGACCGTACTTATCCAGCGCAGTCAGGAAGGGATCAGGATCGAACTCCTCCACCGTGTAGACTCCCGGCTTGCTCCATTTCCCGGTCAGCAGCATCAGCGCACCGCACATGGCGGGTACGCCGGTGGTATAGCTGATGGCCTGACTGCCCACCTCCCGGAAACACTCCTGGTGGTCGCAGACATTGTAGATGTAATAGGTCTTGTCTTGACCGTCTTTCTTGCCGGTAAAGATGCAGCCGATGTTGGTTTTTCCCTTTGTCCGGGGACCCAAGCTGGCCGGATCGGGCAGCAGAGCTTTCAGAAACTTGATCGGTACGATCTGCTGTCCCTCAAATTCCACCGGGCTGGTGGACAGCATCCCCACATTCTCCAGGCAGCGCATATGATCCAGGTAGCTCTGTCCAAAGGTCATAAAGAAGCGGATGCGCTGTACCTCCGGAATATTCAGAGCCAGACTCTCAATCTCCTCGTGGTGGAGCAGGTACATATCCTTGCGGCCCACCTGGTCGAAGTCGTATTCCCGCTTGATGCTCATAGGGGGGATTTCCACCCAGTGTCCGTCCTCCCAATAGCTTCCGGGAGCGGAAACCTCCCGCAGATTGACCTCCGGGTTGAAGTTGGTGGCGAAGGCGTAGCCGTGGTCGCCGCCGTTGCAGTCCAGAATGTCTATGGTGTCAATGGCATCGAACTCATGCTTCTTGGCATAGGCGCAGTAGGCTTGGGTCACGCCGGGATCGAAGCCGCAGCCCAGCAACGCCGTCAGACCCGCTTCCTCGAATTTCTTCCGGTAGGCCCACTGCCAACTGTAGTCGAAGTAGGCGGAGAAGCCTGCCTCCTTGCACCGCTTTTCATAAATGGCCCGCCATTCCGGATCATCTGTGTCCTCCGGCTCGTAGTTTGCGGTGTCCATGTAGTTGACCCCGCAGGCCAGACAGGCATCCATAATGGTCAGGTCCTGATAGGGCAGGGCGATGTTCATCACCAGATCGGGTTTGTATGCGCGGATGAGGTCAATGACCTGCCGCACATCATCCGCATCCACCTGGGCGGTGGTGATTTTGGTAGCGGTCTTTGGCGCCAGCTCTGCGGCCAACTTGTCGCACTTGGATTTCGTGCGGCTGGCAATGCACAGTTCGCTAAACACCTCGCTGACCTGACAGCATTTGTGGATAGCAACGGACGCGACACCGCCGCAGCCAATAACAAGAACTTTGCTCATGTTGGGTAATCTCCTTTATCAAAATTGGTTTTTATATAAAGCGAGGATCAATTCCCGCAGTACCTTACAAGCAGTGGCGGTAGATACGCCGCTGGTGTCCAGCATAGGGGCCAGTTCGTTGACATCAGCTCCCACCACATGGGCGGTGCAAACCGTCTGGATGGCCGCCAGCAGCTGAAGAAAACGAACGCCGCCCGCCTCCGGCGTACCCGTTCCGGGAAAGGTGGAGGGGTCCAGACAATCCAGATCAACGGTGAGATAGACGGGCGTTTCCCGCTCTCGCAGGGCAGAAACGGTTTCTTCCAGTCCGTCAAAGGAAAAGAGATGCAGATCTGTGTGTTCTTTGGCAAATTGGAACTCATCCCGTTCTCCGCTGCGGATGCAAAACTGGTGGATACATCCATCTCCCAGCAGTTCATGACAGCGCCGCAGGACGCAGGCATGGGACAGCTTTGCCCCCAGATAGTCATCCCGCAGATCGGCGTGGGCATCGAAATGGACGATGTGGAGGTCCGGATACTGCTTCACCATCGTCCGCACCGCCCCCAGTGTGACCAGATGCTCGCCACCCAGCAGCAGAGGAAATTTCCCGTCCCGCAATATACCGGCGGCACGGTTTTCAATATCCGCCAGTGCCGTCTCCGCGCTGCCGAAGCACAGTTCTATGTCTCCGCTGTCGAATACAGCACAGTCCGTTAAATCGGCATTCTGGTAGGGACTGTAGGTTTCCAGCCCGAAGCTCTCGTGCCGCATAGCGGCGGGACCAAACCGTGCGCCGGGCCGGAAACTGGTAGTAGAGTCGAAGGGCGCACCATAGAGGACGATTCGCGCCCGGTCATATTTGCAGTCACAGCCGACAAAATTCTCGATATTTGGTTTCAGCATGGTCTATTCCTCCACCTCCCGCAGCATCTCCTCCAAAAATGCGGGCAGGCAGAACGCGCCAATATGGAGCTTGGGGGTGTAGTAGCGCGTGTGCAGGTTCAGCTTCCGCCACGCCTCCGTGTCCAAATCGTTGGTTGGGTGGTATTTCTTGCTGGCAAACCCGAACAGCCAGTAGCCCGCCGCATAAGTGGGGATGTGGGCCTGGTACACCCGGCTGATTGGAAAGGTGTTGACAATGCGCTTGTGACTGCGCTGCATGGCCTCGGCATCTTCGGCGTAGAAGGGGCTGCCCTGCTGGTTGACCATGATCCCATCATCGCGCAGCGCATTGTGGCAGCTTCCGTAAAACTCCCGGGTGAACAGCCCCTCGGAGGGGCCGAAGGGATCGGTGGAGTCTACGATGATGAGGTCGTAGGCCGTCTCCCGCCGCCGGATAAATTTCAGCGCATTCTCAAAGTGGATATGTACCCGCCGGTCGTCCATCCGGCAGGCGTTGCTGGGCAGATAGGTCCGGCAGGCCTCCACCACCTGGGGGTCCATCTCCACCAAGTCGATGCACTCTACCCGGTCATACCGGGTCAGCTCCCGCACCACGCCGCCGTCCCCCGCGCCGATGACCAATATGTCCTTGATGCCGGGATGCACTGCCATGGGCACATGGGTGATCATCTCATCGTAGATGAATTCGTCCCGCTCCGTCAGCATCACGTTGCCGTCCAGGGTCAGCACCCGGCCAAACTCCGGCGTCTCGAAAATGTCGATGCGTTGATAGTCACTCTGTTTGGAGTAAAGATGCCGGTCGACCCGGATGCTGTGCTTCACATCCGGCGTATGGAATTCGCTGAACCACATTTCCATAAGCTGCTCCTTTCATCATACCAGAACATTCAGATACTCCAAATCCGGGTCCTCCGGCCCGGTCATGCTGCATCCCTTGTCCTTTGCGTAGCGGATATGCTCCAATATTTCCGCAGTGACCCGTTCTCCGGGAGCCAGCAGAGGTATTCCCGGCGGGTAGCACATGACAAACTCGCTGCACACCCTGCCCTTTGCCTCCGCCAGAGGGAGGCTGACCTTCTCCGCATAGAACGCCTCCTGGGGGCTGGACACTACCTCCGGCTCCACATATTCCTGGCTCAGAAGGCCCGTCCGGTCCTTCTGATAGCGCCGGCGTATCTCAGCCAGGGCGCTGACCAGCCGCTCCACCTCCTGGGGCCTGTCCCCTATCGAGAGATAGGCCAAAATGTTGCCGATGTCGCCAAACTCGATTTGAATGTCATACTCATCACGCAGGATGTCATACACCTCAATGCCCGCCAGTCCAATGTCCAACGTGTGGACGCTGAGTTTGGTGGTATCAAAGTCGAATATGGAGTCTCCGTTCATCAGCTCTCGGCCAAAGGCATAGTAGCCGCCCACGATGTTAATCTCCTGCCGGGCGTACTCGGCCATGTCCGCCACCTGGTGAAACACCTTCCGGCCGCGCAGGGCCAGGTTGCGGCGGCTGATGTCCAGGCTGGACATCAGGAGGTAGCTGCCCGAAGTGGTCTGAGTCAGATTGATGATTTGACGGACATACCCCGCATGAACGTCGGGTCCCACCAGCAGCAGGCTGGACTGGGTCAGACTGCCGCCGCTCTTGTGCATGGATACCGAGGCCATATCCGCTCCTGCCGCCATAGCGGACATCGGAAGCCCGCCGCCAAAATAGAAATGCGTCCCATGGGCCTCGTCGGCCAAACAGCGCATCCCGGCTTCATGGGCCATTCGGACAATGGCCCGCAGGTCGCTGCAAACACCGTAATAGGTCGGATTGTTTACCAGCACAGCCACGGCGTTGGGATGTTCGGCAATGGCTTTGGCAATCTGATTCCGCCGCATTCCCAGGGAGATGCCCAGGCGCTGATCCACCTCCGGATTGACATACACCGGAACCGCGCCGCACAGAACCAGTGCGTTGATGACGCTTTTATGGACGTTGCGAGGCAGGATGATTTCATCCCCACGCTTGCAGGTGGCCAGTACCATACTCTGTACGGAGCTGGTGGTTCCGCCCACCATGAGAAAAGCTTGGGCCGCGCCAAAGGCGTCCGCCGCCAGTTCTTCCGCCTCCCGGATCACCGATACCGGGTGGCAGAGATTGTCCAGGGGCTTCATGCTGTTTACATCCACCCCCACGCACTGCTGACCCAGGAAAGCGGTTAGCTCGGGATTTCCCCGCCCTCGCTTGTGTCCCGGCACGTCGAATGGAACCACCCGCATTTGCCGGAACGCTTCCAACGCCTCATAAATGGGCGCACGGCTTTGATTTGGATGCGCTTGAGGATTGTTCAATTTCTTTCCCACTCCTTCTTCCTGAATGTTGGCAAAAACAAAACCGCAAGCTGCACGTTTTGCACAGCTTGCGGTAATCATCTGATAAACTTCGAGCCTTCCGTTTTCTACCCAATATCCGCAACCGGGAAACAATACAAAGAATGAGGGAAAACGGGGAAAGAAGGAGTTCAGATAAGACGGAGAGATCAGAGTCTATATAGCAATACTACTTTTACTACTCTTATTGACCGTTTCACAAGTCTGCGCACACAGCGCATTTCGGTTATGAAGTAACCAACTTATAAAATTTGAGCTTTTAACTCAATCAATAAGGCAACACAAGGCTGCCAATCGGCAGTGGACCCGGCTGTCCGTATGGCCTTAACTCCAAAAGGAGTGGTCCGAGTAATTGCTGTGAAAAGACTCTGGAAAGACCTCTTCAACTGTTTTTATCCTAACATACGGAAAACTACTTGTCAAGATACAGAGCAAACTCTATTGCAAAAATGTAACGATGGACAAAATCTCACGTTCCCCCTTGACAACATCTTTAGGGAAGCACTGATTTAATTCCCGCGCACATCTTTACGCCATAAATTTCCGCTGATCTGCGTCAGAAAATCTTGAAATCTGCCAGGATTCCTGCAATTTTCTTCCTTGCCAGCAAAAATTTCCGGCGCAAATCTGCACGCGTTGATTAAATCAGTGCTTCCTTAGAAATATAAGTATGATGTTTAAATGGGATAGGTGGTTCAGTTCCGCTCACCGGCGGCTGTTCTCTTCTCCAGCCAGTTCTTTCCCTCTACCAGCCGGGTGACGATCATGGAGGCAATGGTGTCTCCGGCGGCGTTCAGGCAGGTGGCGGCGGGGTCGAATAGGAAGCCCAGGGTGGCAATCAGGGAGAACGCCTCGGCGGGGAAACCGAACATGCTGACAATCAGCATCTCCCCCACCAGGCCGCCGCCCGGGGCCCCGGAGAGGACAAAGGCGCTGAGGATGGCTACGGCAATGGCCATGGCGTAGGTTCCCACGCCGGTGAAGGGCATGTCGAAGATACCGAACAGGAAGGCAATCTTCACGATGGAGCTGAGGACGGAGCCGTCCATGTGCATGGTGCAGCCCATGGGCAGCACCAGGTCGCTGACGTCCTTGGGCACGCCGATGCTGTCACATGCCTCCTTGTTCACCGGCAGGGTGGCGGCGGAGCTCTGGGTGGCAAAGGCGGTGACGGCGGGGGTGAAGATGTGCTTCAGCATCCGGCGCAGGGCGGTCTTCCCTCCGGCGAACATGGCGTACAGGGGGAAGAAGACGACCACGTACAGCAGGCACAGGGGATAGTACACCACCATGGAGCGGCCGTAGTCGCTGAGGAGCTGCGGGCCGAACTCCCCTACCAGATTGGCGAAGTAAGCGCCCAGGCCGAGGGGGGCGATGGTCATGATGACGCCCACGAATTTCATGATGATGTCATTCAGGTTGGCCAGCAGCTTTCCCACAGGGCTGTTTTCCCCGCCGCAGGAGGCCACGCAGAAGCCGGTGATGATGGCGAAAATGATGAGGGGCAGCATGTGGGACTTGCTCCACAGCTCCGGGAAATCGCTGACGGTCAGGGAGCCGACAATCATCTGCGCGGCGGTCTGGGCCTCGCCCACCTCGGCGGCCCCCAGCTGGATGCTGGTTCCGGCAGAGGGGCTGAACAGGTTGACCCAGATCAGGACGCAGGCGGCGGCGATCGCGCCGGTGCCCAGGAACGTCGCCACCGTGCCGCCCAGGCTCTTCCCAAGCCGGTTCATGTTCGCCATGCTGCCCACGGCGCAGGTGATGGACACGAAGACCAGGGGTACTACAATGGTGAACAGCAGGTTCAAAAAGATATCGCCCACGGGTTTCAGCGTCTGGCCCAAGCCGGGGGAGACGACGCCGATGAGGGAGCCGATGGCGATGCCGCCAAGAAGGAGGATGGGGGTCTTATACTGCTGCCAAAGGGATTGCTTTCCAGTTTGTGTAGCCATGATAACATCTCCATTTCTCGTTTCTTTGGTATCTTTTTATAAACCTCCGGCGGGAGGGAATTACAGGGTATTGACAGCGGCCTCCAGCTGGTGGAGGGCCCGCTCCAGCACGCTGCGGGGACAGGCGGCGTTGAGCCGCATGTAGCCGTTCAGGCTCCTGCCGAAGGCGCAGCCGTCGTTCAGGCCCAGCCGGGCCTTTTGAATCATGAAGTCGTGGAGCTCCTGGCTGCTCAGGCCCAGCTCCCGGCAGTCCAGCCACATGAGGTAGGTGGCGTCGGGGGCGTAGGTCTTGATTTTGGGGATGTGCCGTTTGCAGTAGTTCACCACGAAGTCGAAGTTATCCGACAGATAGGGCAGCAGCTGGTCCAGCCACTCCTCCCCCTCCCGGAAGGCCGTCTCCACGGCGGTGACGGAAAAGGCGTTGTTCCGGTGGATGTCCATGTTTGTCCAGAAGCGGTCGAAGGTCTCCTTCATGTGCCGGTTGGGGAACACCGCCGTGCTGGCCTGGAGGCCCGCCAGGTTGAAGGTCTTGGTGGCCGAGATGCCGGTGATGACGTTGGCGGCGATCTCCGGGGAGAGAGAGGCGGTGGGAATGTGCTTCTTCCCGTGGAAAATCAGGTCGGAGTGGATCTCGTCGCTGACCACCAGGACCCGGTGCTTCAGACACAGCTCCATCATCCGGCGGAGCTCCTCCTCGGTCCAGACGAGCCCCAAGGGGTTATGGGGACTGCACAGGAGGAACAGGTCCGCCTCTCGGAGCTTGGCCTCGAAGTCATCCCAGTCCACCGTCCACCGGCCGTCCCGCTCCGTCAGCTGGTTTTCGATGACCCGCCGCCCGGCAAACTCCGTCATGTCATAGAACTCGCCGTACACCGGCGTCTGGATCAGGACGCTGCCGCCCTGGGGGGTGTAGAGCTGCACGCAGGCGGAGAGGGTCTGGACCACTCCCAGGCAGAAGCTCATGAGGCCGGGCTCCGGTGCCCAGCCGTTCCGGCGGCTCTGCCAGTCCCGGACGGCCTCGAAATAGCTGCCGGGCCGGGCGGTGTAACCCCAGATGCCCTCCTCTGCCCGCCGCCTAAGCGCGTCGATGATGGGCTGGGCGGTCTTGAAGTCCATGTCGGCAATCCAAAGAGGAATGACATCCTCCGTGCCAAACTTCTTGACCCGCTCGTCGTACTTGGCGGAGAGGTTTCCGCTGCGGTCCACCACCTGGTCAAAATCGTATCGCATGGTCTCGCATCCTTTCTGTAATGATCGTATGCTCGCGGCGTTTGGCGAATTATTAAAGCAAAAACTATGCCAAACAGGGCGTGAGGGCGGAATCCCATCCAAACCCGTCTTAAAATTGGAGAAGCACACAAAACCGCCGGGATAGATTTTGGCGAAATGCCGGCGTCTATCCCGGAGGATTTGTGTGCTGAATGCTGTGGGTTCCGCATTGGAACGGGAATTTATTGGTTAAAGAAAATTAATTGGTTAAAACATTAAAATTTATGACCATTTTCCCAGAGGGCGCGCCCCTTGGGGGTCAGGCGGCTTCCGCCCCGGCCCCGGCTGATCCGGACCAGGCCCCGGGCCGCCAGGTCCGACAGAATGTCCCGGACCTCCCTCTGGGAGAGGGGGACATGGGCCTCCCGGGCCATGCGCAGCAAGGCGTCCCGGCCCATGGCGGTCCCGGCCTCGGAGGCGGCGTAGAGCTGGCCCAGGACGAAGGAGGCGCTGTCGGAGGGCTCCGCCTCCGGGGCGGCGGGAGGACAGAGCGCCGGGCCCTCGGAGAGAAACAGCGTGGGGGGAAGGTCCTCCAGGCCGACGTCCTCATGGCCGGTATAAATGAAGTACTCCACTGCGTTCCGCAGCTCCCGAATGTTCCCGGGCCAGGTGTGGCGGCGGAAGAAGGACTTGACGGGCTCCGTCAGGCGGAAGCTCCCGCCCAGTTCCCGGCGGAAATGCTCTGTCAGGAGGAAGATGTCGTCCCCCCGCTCTGTCAGGGGCGGAATCAGGGCCGGCAGGGTGCTGAGCCGGTAGTAGAGGTCCCGGCGGAAGGAGCCCTCCCGGACCTTCTGCTCCAGGGCCTCGTTGGTGGCGGCGACGATGCGGACATCCACATGGATAATCCGGTTGCCCCCCACCCGCATGACCTCCCGCTCCTGGAGGGCCCGGAGGAGCTTGATTTGCAGGGCGAGGCTCATGCCCTCCACCTCATCTAAAAACAGCGTTCCCTTGTGGGCCAGCTCAAAGAGGCCGGGACGCCCCCCCTTCCTGGCCCCGGTGAAGGCCCCCTCCTCATAGCCGAAGAGCTCGCTCTCCAGCAGGTTTTCCGGGAACGCCGCCACGTTGATGGCAACAAAGGGCCCCTCCTCCCGGCGGCTGGCCTGGTGGACGGCGTGGGCGAAGAGCTCCTTCCCCGTCCCCGTCTCCCCGATCAGCAGGACGGGGCTCTCGCTGCGGGCCATGCGGGCCAGGGTCTCCTTGGTCCGGCTGATGGCGTCCGACTGCCCAATGACGTCGGCGAAGCTGTATTTGGCATAGTGCCCCTTGTGAAAGAGCTGGCTCCGCAGCTCGCTCTGCCGGGCCTCCACGTCGTTGAACCGCTGGAGCAGGGCAAAGGCCCCGATGCAGGCGTTCTGGCGGATTACCGGCACCACCTCCACGCTGAGGTTCACGCCGTTGACCTTCATGGCCTTGACGGGCAGGGTCCGGCGGCTTTGCAGGCACTGGGCGAAGGGAATGTAGGGAAACACCTCCTCGCAGCGCCGCCCCTGGACCAGGGACGCGCTGACGCAGGTCATCTCCTCGGCCCGGCGGTTGCAGGCGAAAATCTCCCCCTTTTCGTTGACGCCCACCACGCCGTCCTCCAGGCTCTCCATTAAAATATAGAACTGGCTCTCCAGGCGGACGGACCGGGCAAACATCCGGTCAAAGCTGTAGTTGCTGGTGGCTACCTCCCGGGCATACTGCTGAAAGGCGGGTCCCTCCAGCAGGGCTTCCAGCCCCAGCCGGAGCGCAATCTCGATCATCATGCCGGAGGTGCAGACCCGCTGTCCCAGGTCGATGACGGTGCCGGTCCCCGGGGGAACGTAGCGGCGCTCGTCAGGCGTCACGGCGATATGGGCGTCCGGGACCTCCGGCGCGCCGGGGTAGTACGGAATCCATTGAATGTGGGTGACGCCGAACTGCTCCAGCTGGGCGATGGCCTCCCGGGCCATGGTCTGGGTCATGTTGACGAACAGCACCCGGCTGCCCGCCGGAAGCTCCTTGAGCTTGCGCAGCTCGCTCCAGCGGAAGGACACCTCCACCGCCATGGTCTGGCTGTCGATGGGGATATGCCGCAGCAGCTCTTCCGGGGACCCGTAGGCGTCGGTGGAGGCCACGAACAGGTCCGCCCGGTCCAGCACCCCGGAGGCGCTGCCGTCCAGCACGGAAAAGGCGGAGATCTCCGCCGCCTCCCCGAACAGCCGGGTGATGTCCGATCGATAGGATTCCCCCGCCCTGGGGTCCAGGGCAATGACGGATATTTTCTTTTTTGCCGGCATGGGCAGCCTCCTTTTGGTTGGGTTTTAACCAGTTTCTTTGACCATTTAACCACAAATGCCGGCGGATTGCAAGGGATTTTGGAGGAAAACGCCTGGCACGGAAGTTGCTTTATTATTCAGCGAAGAACCTTCATCTCAGGCCAATTTACAGAGAGGAGCATTTCGTATGATTACAAAGGAAGAGCTGCTGGCCCTGCTGCGGCAGGAGGTGGTCCCCGCCCTGGGCTGCACCGAGCCCGTCTGCGTGGCGCTGGCCGCCGCAGACGCCTGCCGCGCCATTGGCGGCGAGGTTGTCTCCGTAAAGCTGGAGGTCAACCCCGGCATCTACAAAAACGGCATGAGCGTGGGCATCCCCGGCTTTCCGAGGGTGAGACTGAAATACGCCGCCGCCCTGGGTGCCAGCCTGCGCAACCCGGAAAAGGGATTGCAGCTTCTGGAGGATATCCAGGACGGCGTGATTGCCAACGCCCTCCGCCTTGTGGAGGAGGGCCGCGTGAGCGTGCGGATCAAGCGCGAGGAAGCCCAGCTCTATGCCCGGGCGGAGGCTGCCACTGCCGCCGGCACCGGCGTCAGCGAGATCCGGGGGACCCACTCCAATATCATACTCACCAAGCGGAACGACGGCGTGCTGCTGGAAAAGCCCTGGTCCGCCGCCGGCGGGGACGATCTCCATGAGCGGCTGAAGCCCATGACCGTGGCGGAGATTCGGGCTCTGGTGGAGCAGTGCTCGGAGGAGGAGCTGGCCTTCATGCTGGAGGGCGCGGAGATGAACGAGCGCCTGGCGGACTTTGGCCTGGAGCACGATCCCGGCATCGGCATCGCCGGGGCGCTGAAACGGCAGGTGACGAAGGGCGATATGGGGGACAACCTGTTCAGCCGGGTCATGGCCCGTGTGGCCGCCAGCGCCGAGGGCCGCATGAGCGGATGTCCCTACGCGGTCATGAGCAGCGCGGGCAGCGGAAACCACGGACTGACCGCCGTGATTCCCGTTGTGGAGATGGCCCGGCATCTGGGAGCCTCCAGCGAGCGGCTGGTGAAGGCCCTGGCCTTCTCCCATACCCTGAACGTCTACATCAAGCTCTTTACCGGAAAGCTCTCCGCAACCTGCGGCTGCGGGGTTTCCGCCGCCACGGCGGCCTCTGCGGCCATGACCTGGCTGATGGGGGGCACGGACGAGCAGATCGGAGGAGCCGTCATCAACATGAGCGGGGACCTGACCGGCATGGTCTGCGACGGCGGAAAAATCGGCTGCGCGCTGAAGCTGGCCACCGCCGCCAACGCCGCGCTGATGTGCGCCTATCTCACTATGGAGGGCGTCGTACTCCAGCCCACGGACGGCATCTGCGGCGCAACGCCGGAGGAGGCCATTCGCAGCATGGGCCGGGTCAGTGCGCCGGGCATGGTGGAGACGGACCGGACCATCCTGGAGATTATGATGGAAAAAGAGGGCTGAACCGCGTACCGCCGTTTGGAACGTCCAACGCGGACAAACCCTCCGGCCTCGCCTTCACGCCCTCCCGGCCGGGGCCTCTCTCCGGTCCCGCAGGGCGGTCACCGCGTAGAAGCCCAAAAACAGCAGGTCTCCGGCGATATTTACGACGCACGCGATGGTCACGGTGCGCAGCGGGGTTTTGGAATCCCCCAGCTCCCGGAACATGGCCCCCATGGACAGTCCGGTGACCAGAGCGGTGACGGTGCGCATGACCTGACTGCCGGTGGACACGGCGGATACGCCGGCGGGCTGGCCGAACTGCCCCACCACGATCAGATCCACCGCGCCGTACATGGCCTGCAGCAGCAGCGCCAGCAGTACGGGAAGCGTAAAGCGCAGCAGCGGGCCGAGGATCGGGCCTTCTATAAAGGTTCCGTTTCGTTTCACAAAAGACAGCCTCCTTGACTTTGGAGCAAGAAAAAAGTCCGAATAAGCAGCGGGCGTTCCAGCGCGCATTTATAAAGGTAAGGAAACGCAGGGGCGGACACACAGGTCCGCCCCTGCGGCATAGAAGCTCGGAATCAGGCATTCCCGGGTTTTATATCGCCATTGTGCCAGTCCGCCGGAAAATCCATCTTGTCAAGCCCTGGGGAACTTGTTATAATTTTCTCATCGAATCAACGCAGTTGAAAGGAGGCCAATGCTCCTTTTCAGCCGCGCTGGCTATCACAGCAGTTTCCGGGGCGGCGGCATCCCCGCCCCGGAGGCGGAAAAGAGAGGACACCCTATGCGCATCAGACAACGCATATTATCCCTGCTGCTGGCCGGGGCGCTGCTGGTCCCCGGCCTTCCGGCGGCGGAGGCCGCCTGGAGCGGCGCGGACAGCGGCGCCATCTCCGCCACGGTCCGGGTGGACTGGCCCCAGACCCTGGAGGCCCTCCGGGACCGGAGGGTCCGGGCGGAGCTCTTTCAGGAGGGCCGTTCCCTGGGGATCCTGGACCTGACGGAGGAGAACAGCCGGACGGACGTGGGCGGCTGCCCCGCCTCCGTGGCCCTGCGGAATCAGGACGGCGGGAGCTTGGGCGGCGGCAGGTGGCCCGGTTATCTGGACCTGGCCGTCTCCGGCCTGCCCCAGGGGAATTACACCTTGGCATTCACCGGGGACGGCTACGCGGACTGCCGCCAGGAGCTGACCATCGGGAACTACTCCCAGCACGTCACCTTGGGCACGGCGGACGCGTCCTTCACCCTGGGGGACGTGAACGGCGACGGGCGCGTCAATGACCGGGACCGGGAGGCGCTGTCGGAGGCTCTGGGCTCCGGCCGGCGCCGGGACCTGGAGATTTATGATTTAAACGGCGACGGCGTCATCGACGTCTACGACCTGGCCGTCGTCAGCCGGAACCTAAATGCGGAGGGCCGTCCGGAAGTCCGGGACACGAACCTGCTGGCTCCTCCGGTGGAAGAAACCCGCCTGGGCGGGGAGGCCAGCCTGGTTTCCGGGGTTCTGGAGGATTTGTTCCGCAGCAATGGCCGGAGGGTCACCCTGTCCGGCGTGCCTCTGGAGCTGGCCGTCTCCCTGGCGGAGCCGGTGGAGATGGAGGAAATCCAGGTCATCTCCCCGGAGGGCCCCGAGGCCATGCAGGCGGGCTCTGTGGCTGTGACTTATGAAGACGGAAGCGGGGAGACCTTCCCCTTTGACCTCTCCCTGCCGGAGGGAATCCACGCCATCGGCCCCGTGGAGGGCAGCAGCGTGGTCACCATCTCCCTGGGCCGCCGGGTAGCGGTGAAGGAAATCGTCATCACCGTCACCCGCACCGAGGGCGGGGACTATACTACTGTGGAATCCATCCAGTTCCTCCGGGAGGTCATCCCGGAGCGTCCCTCCGCCGCCGGCGGCGTAGTGCGGAATCTCACCGCCACCCCCGGGAGCGAGCGGGTCAGCCTCCGCTGGGGCGAGGTCCCCAACGTCTCCGGCTACCGGGTGGACTACTGGCTCCAGGACGGCGGCGGCAGCCGGCGCTCTTTGCGGGTGGACGTGCCCCGGGCGGAGGTCACGGGACTGGAGAACCTGAAGACCTACCTCTTTACCGTTACCCCGGTGGACGGGACCTGGGAGGGAACCGCCTGTGACCCCGTGTCCGCCACGCCCCAGCCCTCCAAGGCCCCCAGCGCCCCGGACATGGTGAACGTGGGGTCGCTGGACAGCGCGCTGTCCGTGGGCTGGAAGGCGTCGGAGAACGCCACGTTCTACGAGGTCTATTACAAGGCCGAGAGCGAGTCCGGCTTCCGGCAGTGGGGCGGCCGCCTCAGCAATACCAGCACGGTGATCACCGGATTGACCAACGGCGTCACCTATTCCATCTACATTCAGGCGGGGAACGCCGCGGGGGTCAGCGGCCCTTCCCGCACCGCCCTGGGAACGCCCGCCGCCGTGGACTACTCCCGCCCGGAGGGCATCCCCACAGAGGGCGTTCTGGAGGGGGCGGACATCGAGCGGGTCTGGCTGGCGGACAGCGGGAACGTCTCTCCCAGCGCCTACCCCGCCGGACAGCCCTTCCAGACCGCGTACATGAACGACGGCGATTTCAGCACCCACTGGACCTCCCAGTCCTGGGACGACGGCAACTGGGCCAGGAGCAAGCAGGTTTTCGCCTCCTTCAGCCGCCCGGTGGACCTCAGCGCCGTCATCTGGGTGCCCCGGCTGGACGGGAGCTATCCCAACAACCTGCGGCTCTACACCGTCACCGTCTGGCGGCAGGGAGAGGACCTGAACGGCCCCGGCGCCCTGGCGTCGCCGAATCCCCTCCAGGGGGGCAGCGCCTCCGACCACAGCACCTGGCTGGGCGTGGGGAACAACCCCGGCGTGACGAAGTTCGCCGTCCTGCCCTTCGAGCCGGTGACGGACGTGGTGAAAATCGCCGTCACCATTGAGCAGACGGCCTACACGGCGGTGAGCCTGTCGGAGCTGATGTTTGTGGAGTACGACCCGGCCCATTGCCTGCCGGACAACATCGCGGCCCTCTTCGCCGACGAACTGCGGGCCTCCCTGCGCTCCGGCGTCACCCAGGCGGACATTGACGCCCTCCGGCAGCGGCTGGAGAGCGAGGAGCGGAACTATTACATGAATCTGGACACCCTGGCGGACGAGCTGGCCCTGGCGGAGGAGCTGCTCCGGGGCGGAACGTCCTCCGGCGTGTTGGTAAACGGAATCCAGTCCCGCAGCGGCGGGGAGGACAGCCGGAAATACCAGCAGGGCGGCAGCGACCTCCAGCCCCTGGGGGTGGCCGCCGGGGCGAAGCAGGAGCTGACCATTTACGCCTCCGGCATCCCGGCGGGACAGAAGCTGACGGTGTACGCCAGCCAGTTCCAAGCCGAGGCCTCCGCCTGGCGCGCCGCCATCGGAACGCTGTCCAACGGGCGGAACGTGCTGGCCGTCCCCCAGATCGGCAGCCAGAACACCCCCCGGGGCGGCAGCCTCTACCTGACCTACGGCGGAACAAACCCCGAGGGTATCCGCCTCCACATCCGCCGGGGAACGGACATTCCGGTGCTGGAGCTGGCGGATTGGTATTCCCTGAGCGAGAGCCAGCGGCGAAGCGAGCTGGGCCGCTACGCCGGCGAGCTGGAGCGCTATGCCGCCGGACTGACCGGCGACCTGCGGACGAACATCCGCAACGTCACGGAGATTTCCACCCCCACCATGCTGCTGTCCCTGCCCGCCGCCGCCGTGCTGAGCGGCGCGGGCCGCAGCCGGGCGGAGCGGATCGAGACGCTGTACCAAACCGTTCTGGCCTGGGAGGACGTGATGCACATCTGCAAAACCACCCAGGGCATCGACATAACCTACGCCCAAAACGACATGCAGACCCGCCAGAATATCCGCTGCATGCAGATGTTCTCCGGCGCGTTCATGTACGCGGCGGGAAACCACATCGGCATCGGCTACGGCTCCTGCGCCGGCATGGCCTGCGGGAAGCCCGTCAGCGCTATGGGAGCCTCCGACACGGCGAACCGCCTCTTCGGCTGGGGCATCGCCCACGAGATCGGCCACAACATGGACAAGCTGGGCAAGGCGGAAATCACCAACAACCTCTATTCCCTGATGGTCCAGACCTATGACGGGAAGCAGAACACCCTGGCCTCCCGGCTGGAAAAGAGCAATAAATACGCGGGTATCTTCACCAAGACCGCCCAGGGCCTCCCCGGCGACTCCAACGACGTGTTCGTCCAGCTGGGGCTCTACTGGCAGCTCCACCTGGCCTATGACGGCGGGGAGAAGCCCATGGATTTCTACAACCGCTTCTTCAAGGCCTGGAAGGCGGGGACCTATTTCGGCGGCGAAACCAATTATCAGGACCGGGTGGCCCGCACCGCCTCCGCCGTGGCGAACCGGAATCTGACGGAGTTCTTCACCCGCTGGGGCATGACCCTCAGCGAGGGGACCAGGGCGGCGCTGGCGAAGTACCCGGCGGAGTCCCGGGCCCTCTGGTACTTGAGCGACCAGAGCCGCCGGGACTGGCTGGCGAACATTCCGGCGGGCCAGGGCACGGTCTCCCTGACGGCGGCCCTGGAGGGGGAAAAGGCGGTGAAGCTGACCATCTTCCCCGCTTTCACCCAGGGGAAGGTCCAGGGCTATGAGATCCTCCGCAACGGCGTTCCCATCGCCTTCACTACGGAGGCCGTCTATACGGATACCATCGGCTCCGCCAACCACCGGACCTTTGCCTACAGCGTCCGGGCCTATGACACCCTGGGGAACCGCGTTGCCGAGGCTTCGGCCCCGGAGCTGCGGATCGCCTATGACAAGACCGTCCCGGCGGACGCCTATACCCTTGTCCGGAACGGTACCACGGCGACCTTCACTATGAAGGAGGAGACCCCCGTCTCCGGCCTGAAGCTGGCGGGGGCCCCTGCCTCCGGTGAATTTACCGTCGCCGTCACGGATAAGGACGGAAAGACCACCACCGCCCGCTCCGGCGACTTCGGCCAGGGAAACCAGGCCGTGGACGACAAGAGCAGTTACCTGACCTATTTCCAGAAGCCCGGCGCGGAGGCGGCGGACACCCGCATCTGGACCTACGACGCGAAAACCGTCGTTGTCACCGGCGTCCCGGAGGGCGCGGACATCCAGCTCATCAGCTACGCCGGGGACGACGTGGCCTTCCTGGAGAACGGGGCCGTGGGCGTATTGTCCAAGGCGTACCGCTACGGCACGGAGGCCGGGCAGGTCATCCCCGCCGGGACGCTGATCGTCACCGGCACCTACCGGGGCGACCCGGCCTATCAGACGGTGAAGATCGAGGGCCGGTTCACCCGGACCGTTCTCACCGATGGGGACGACGAGGTGAAAACCACCACCGAGACCCGCTGGCTGGACGGAAGGGCCCTGCTCTTCGCGGAGATTCCCGCCGACGGCAAGGTCTGCGACATCAGCGACGGCCTGTTCATCTTCATCCCGAACGTCCAGCGGGAGGCGGAGCTCCAGGGCGAGGCCAGCGGCTGCAACGACGCCAGCCTCCTGCCCGCCCAGATGCGGGCGGTGCTCTCCCGGACGGACCAGCCCACCCTGCCGGACAGCCAGCGGGTGACGGCGGAGACCCTTTGGATCAACACCCCCGGCGGGACGGACCTGCCGGTCATCGTATTGGAGGAAGGCGAATGAAACGTATACTATCCGGCCTTCTGGCCCTGTGCCTGCTCTGCGCCCTGCCGGTAACGGCGGCCGCCCGCGACAGCCTGTCCCTCTCCTGCCGGGAATGGGGCGGCGAGGTCCGCCTCACCCTGGAGGGCCTGGACCGCCAGGTCTACGCCCTCCAGCTGGAGCTGGTTCTGGAGGGAGACTGCCCCGACGCCCGCTTTGAGCCGTCTCCCCGGGGCGTTTACAGTCCGGACTGCCATGTGAAGGCGGACCGGGACGAGACCGTTGTGACCATCTACCTGGTGGCGGAGGAGGAGCCCCTGTCGGGCCGCTCCCTGGTCCTGGGGACGCTGACCCCGGGGAACGGCTTCCGGCTTCCCGCGTGGGGGGAGCTGCTGCTGCTGGACCGGAACCTCCAGCCCGTCTCCGAGGGCCGGGTCTCCCTGGAGGAGGAAGCGGGTGACGGCGGGGACCTGAGCCGGGTCCACATTGCCCAGGCGGAGCACGGCACCGTCACCGTCCGGCCCGCCGGGGCCAAGGAGGGAGAGACGGTGACCCTCAGCGTCAGCCCCGACGCGGGATATACCCTGGAAACTATCGCCGCCCGGGACAGCCGGGGCGGCGAGGTCCCCCTGGCCCGGGACGGGCTGAACCGCTACACCTTCTCCATGCCCCTGCTGGACGTGGAGGTGACGGCCTCCTTTGTCCCGGGCGGGGAGCTGGCCTTCCAGGACGTGCGGCCCGGGGATTGGTGCTATGACGCGGTGCGCTGGGCCTTTGAGGCGGGGCTGATGAACGGCACCTCCGCCACTGCGTTCACCCCCAACAGCCCCACTACCCGGGGGCAGATCGTGGCGATTCTCTACCGGCTGGAGGGCTCTCCCGCCATGGGGGCCAACCGGTTCAGCGACGTGGCCCCCGGGGCCTATTACGCCGCCGCCGTCTCCTGGGCCTCGGCCAACGGCATCGTCAACGGCTACAGCGACGGGACCTTCCGGCCCAACAACCTCATCACCCGGGAGCAGCTGGCGGCCTTCCTGTACCGCTACGCCTCCCAGAAGGGCCGGGACGTGTCCGACCGGGCGGAGCTGGGGGTTTTCACCGACGCGGGGCAGATCGCGTCCTACGCCGTGGAGCCCCTGCGCTGGGCCGTGGCGGCGGGGATGGTCAACGGCGTCGCCGCCGACGCCCTCTCCCCCGGCGGGAACGCCTCCCGGGCCCAGGTGGCGGTAATCCTCAGCCGCTTCGCGCAGAACACGCTCTGAGGACCCGTGGAAAAACAGAGAACCGGCGGACCTTTCGGTCCGCCGGTTTTTCATATGCCGTCAGGCGGCGCTCACCGCATGAGATACCCCTTGGACAGCAGCTCCAGCTGCAACGCCTCGGCGTGGCGGCTGTCCCGGGTCTCCAGCACCATGGTGACGACGCAGGCCCCCACGTCGGAGTCCTTGTCCTCCCGGTTGTGGTTGACGCTGATGATATTGGCTCCGCTGTCCGCCACCACCTGGAGCATCCGCAGGAGGCTCCCCGGCTTATCCTCCACCTTGGTGGTCAGCTCCACCAGGCGGCCCGCCTTGGACAGTCCCTTGGTGATGATGCGGGAGAGGGTGGTCACGTCCACGTTTCCGCCGGAAACCAGGCAGACGGTTTTCCGCCCGTCGGCGGGGACCTTGCCGAACATGCAGGCGGCCGCGGTTGTGGCTCCGGCCCCCTCGGCCACGGTTTTCTGCTCCTCCATCAGCGCCAGAATGGCGGAGGCGATCTCATCCTCCGTGACGGTGACCACCTCGTCCACGTATTCCTTGCACAGCGCGAAGGTCAGGTCCCCGGGCCGCTTGACGGCGATGCCATCGGCGATGGTGGCCACGCCGCTGAGCTCCGTGGGCTCTCCGGCGTGGAGGGAGAGGTACATAGAGGGGGCCCCCGCCGCCTGAACGCCCACCACCCGGCAGGAGGGCTTCAGCTGCTTGACGGCGAACGCCACGCCGCTGATGAGCCCGCCGCCGCCGATGGGGACCACCACCCGCTCCACCTCGGGAAGCTGCTCCAGAATCTCCAGGCCGATGGTGCCCTGCCCGGCGATGACGTAAGGGTCGTTGAAGGGGTGGGCGAAGGTGTAGCCCTCCTCCCGGCAGAGGCGCTGAGCCTCCTTAGCCGCGTCGTCGTACACGCCGGGGACCAGCACCACCCGGGCGCCGTAGCCCTTGGTGGCCTCCACCTTGCTGATGGGGGCCCCGGCGGGCATGCAGATGACGGAGGGGATGCCCAGCCGGGCGGCGGAAAGGGCGATGCCCTGGGCGTGGTTCCCGGCGGAGCAGGCGATGACGCCCCTCTCCGCCTCCTCTTTGGTGAGGGAGCGGATTTTGTTGAAGGCCCCCCGGAGCTTGAAGGAGCCGGTGAGCTGCAAATTCTCCGCCTTGATGTAAAGGTCCCGGCCCAGCTTGGGGGCGGGGTCCAGGGGGGTCCGGCGGGCGACGCCCTCCAGCGCGTTCTGCGCGTCCCGTATCATGTCCAAGGTCAGCATAGGTTTACCCCTTTCCGCGGGGCCTTCCCCCGCAGTGAAACTGCGCCCGGTTACGATTTCCCCGCCTCCAGGAAGACGGAGGGGCGGCTCTTGTAGGTGGCTAGGCTCACGATCACCAGGGCCGCGCCGCAGGCGACGGTCCCCGGGACGGCGGAGCCCAGGCCGAAGGGCTCTCCCGCCAGCTTCCAGCCGACGCAGACGGTGAAGCCGGCGGCCATGCCGGCGATGACGCCGGCGCTGGTGGCCTTCCGCCAGAAGAGGGCCGCAAAGGCCGGGATGCCCGCCGCCGCCGCGTAGAAGCTCCAGGCAAACATGAGGATATTATACGCGTTTTTAATGTAAAGCGCAATGACCAGCGCACCCAGGGGCAGAATAATGGAGAAGACCCGGGAGAGGAGGATTTCCGTCTTGTCCTTCATATCCGGGAAGAAGGTCTTGCCGATGTCGTGGACACAGGTCTGGACACTGACCAGCAGGTAGCTGTCCGCCGTGGACATGATGACGGAGAGGATGCCCGCCAGGGCCAGCCCCGTCAGGCCGATGGGCAGCACGTGGATGGCCAGGGCGGGCACCACGGCGTCGGTATTGCCGTAAACCGCCAGGGCGTCGTCCCCGATGACCTGGTGGGCGGCCACGCCCATGAAGTAGACCAGGGCGATGGTGATGCCGTAGACGGCGGTGCCCAGGAACATGCCCTTCTTGGCGGAGCTCCGGTCCTTGGCGGCAAAGGCCCGCTGCCACATTTCCGCTCCGGCCATGGTGAAGACCAGGTAGGTGACGATATCCCCCAGGATGCTGCCGTTGAGATAGGGCTTTGCCAGGGCCGGGTCCAGATTCGCCAGGAAGGCGGAGAAGCCGCCGATACTCCGGAGAGATGCCGCAGGAATGAGGATGTACACAAAGAGAATCAGCATATAGAACTGGAGCACGTCGGTGTACACCACGCCGAAGAGGCCGCTGGAGGCGGTGTAGACCATGAAGATGATACAGGCGATGAGGGCCCCGGCCTCGAAGGACAAGCCTACTTGGCCCCCCAGCATGTTGATGATGGTGGCGGCAGCCGTCACCTGGGAGGCCACGGTGCCCATCATGGTGAAGGCCACCATGGCCGCCAGCAGGATCTTCGCCGTCCTTCCAAAGCGGCGGTGAAAGAGGTCCGGAATGGAGGTCACGTCGTACCGCATGCCGATATCGGAAATCTTCCCGGCGATGCCGGAGAAGAGAAACATGCCCAAAAGATAAGGAATGGCGGTCATGACCGCCTTAAAGCCGCTGGAATAGGCGACTCCCGCCCGGCCCATGAGGCCGCTGCCGCCGATGATGGTGGCGCAGACCGTGGCCATCATCACCAGGGGCCCCAGGGAACGGCCCGCCACGTAGTAGTCCCCGCTGTTCTTGATGCGCCGGACGAAGTAGACGCCCACCGCCACCATGGACAGCAGGTAAACCGCGATGATGCCGAGGTCCAGAATGCTGAGCTGCGTGTGATCCATGTTACCTTTGCCTTTCCGTTTCAATCGCCTGCCCTTACGTCGAAGTCCTCAAAAAGAAGCCTTTCCGTTTGCCGCGCCGGAGGAGAAACGCCGTCTCCATTGCGGGAGCCTTTCCTGTTTGTATCCAATTATAGCAGAAAAAGGAAATTTCGTCGAGGGCTTTTGAAGGAAATTTGTATTGGCAAGTTGTATATTGAAAATGGACAGTCGGACAAGCCATGTCCGGCTGTTTTCATATGTGGATAGGTTTAGGTCACATCAAAAAGCCACGGGGCACCAACCCGTAGACCGCTGGGTGGTTACAAGGCTTTCCTGCGTCCACAAAAAATAAAGGGGGCCGACCCTCAGCCCCCGTGAAAAAAGAAAGGCAGGAGGCAACATGAAAATCATTGGCATCAGACCCTCGTCCTTTACCGGAGAGGACAAGTCCCAAATCAGCGGCAGGAACATCTACCTGACGTATCCCCTGGAAAAAGGGGAAGGTCACGGCTCCGAACGTATCTTCGTCACGGACGCTAAACTCAACCAGTGGCCGTACCAGCCGAAAGTGGGCGACGAGGTGAACGTCTCGTACAACCGCTACGGCAAGTGCGACGGCATGGCAAAAGCCTGATGGGCTCCGGCAAGCTGGATCCCTGCGATCTGTGCCCGCTCTTTCCTCCTGGGCACGACGTTCCCCCGGTCCCGCCGTCCTGCCTGGAATGTCCGTTTTTCCTCCAGGCGGCGGATCATCCGCAAACCTAGCCTGTAACCTTCCTCGCCGGTGAATGTCGGGAGATATGCACGGTCGAGGCCCTCGAAAAAAGCGGGGCGCAAGCCCCGCAGAGGGTACTTGACTCCATAACGTTTTCCGGGAAGTGATTGCGCTATGGGCATTTCGCCTCTTTACTCCATTCACCGGTACAGCGAGGAAATTTACAAGGTCGTGGCCTTCAAAGGCGTCCGGGACCCGGAGAATCCCCATGTCCGGGATAAGGAGCAGGAGCAGCACTATGACGCCAAGCTGAACGAGGCGTTCTGCCGGGCAAAGTCTCTGGTCCTGCAATACGCCCTGTGCAATCCCTGGGACTTCTTCTTCACTGGTACTCTGGATAAAACCAAATTCAACCGTTACGATCTGGACGAGTACCAGCAGAAGCTCTCCCAGTTCATCAGGGACAAACGCAAAGCCTACGGCACGCAAGTGCAGTATCTCCTTATCCCGGAGCACCATGAGGACGGCGCGTGGCATATCCACGGCCTCCTCTCCGGGCTTCCGGACGGGGTCCTCCGGCGGTTCCGCCGCCCGGAGCCCTGGAAGCTGGTCAACAGCAATTACATGAACTGGCCGGACTATCAACAAAAATTCGGCTTCTGCTCCCTGGGCCCTGTCAAGCACCCTGTGGCAACATCTTTCTACATAACCAAGTATGTCAGCAAGGAATTGTCCCTCCGGGGCAAGGACGTGGGGAAGCACCTGTATTTCCATTCCCGGCCACTCAAAAAAGCGGAACATGCTTCAAACGTCTACTTCTACAATCCCGGCCTGGATGCCGTATGCGTCCATGACCATGACTTCTGCAAGACGGGCATGGTCCAGGACGCAAGCTGGATGTTCCCCTACCAGTGGGATGGCGTGGAAGCGATAAACGAAACTCCGCTGGACCCGCCAAAGCCCCTGGAGCCGGAAACGGACTTCCGGCCCTCAGAAATAGACCCATTCTGTGAACAGCTAAGCATCTTTTG
>CAJTVF010000040.1 GCA_910579435.1 uncultured Oscillibacter sp. | reverse complement strand
GAAACCCGTCTGTGGTATTTCTGTGGTCAAAAGAAAAATCACCCCAGTTTTCACTGAGGTGATTTCTTATTTGGTGGACTCGAAGGGGATCGAACCCTCGACCTCTGCGATGCGAACGCAGCGCTCTCCCAGCTGAGCTACGAGCCCAAATCGGCACTTTTTATACGAGAAAAGTTGCAGAATTTGGATTTCTAAAATATTCGATTTTCAGGGGAAAAGTCCAACGGATTGGACTGAAAAACGGGGCCACAAACCTGGGTCGGATGTGTCTCACTATGGATGCGAACCGAACGCTCTCCCAACTGAGCTGCAGGCCCAACTATTTCCAAAACTGCGTGGTCACGAGAAAAGCCTTGGAAGCCGAAGTTCCAAGGCTTTTCTCTGTCCTGGTGGAGATAAGCGGGATCGAACCGCTGACCTCTTGAATGCCATTCAAGCGCTCTCCCAGCTGAGCTATACCCCCGTGTCAGGTGTTCCGCATCAGAACAGTGATTATAATAGCAAAGCCGGAGGGAAATGTCAAGAGGTTTTTTCAGAAATTTTGCAGGAAAATGAGCGGGGCCGCCGAAGCGCGAAAATTGGTGCGCAAATAGCGGGGAAAGCGCCCTCCGAAGGGCCCCGGAGGGCGTTTTGCGGTTTAAATACGGGCCCTAAGGGTCCCGCCATTTCCGCGCGGGGACCCGGCGGTCCTTCAGGCGGGCCTTGACGAAGCCCCGGAAGAGGGCGTACAGCACGGAGCAGAGGGGGATAAAGAACAGCATCCCGGCGACGCCCATCAGCTTGCCGCCCAGGGTCACGGCGGCCAGGACCCAGATGGAGGGCAGGCCCACGGAGCTCCCTACCACGTGGGGGTAAATCAGGTTGCCCTCGATCTGCTGGATGACCAGGAACAGGACCACGAAGCCTGCCGCCTGCCAGGGATTCGTGACGGCGATGAGCAGGGCCCCCACCACGCAGCCGATGAACGCCCCCACTACGGGAATCAGGGCCGTCAGGGCGATGAGGACCCCCACCAGCAGGGCGTACGGCATGCGGAAGACGGTCATGGCCGCCACGAAGAGGGCGCCCAGGATCACCGCCTCCACGCACTGGCCGGAGAGGAAGCTGGAGAAGGTGCGGCCGGAGAGGCGGAGGACCTCCAGGGCTTTGTCCGCCCAGGACTCGGGGAAGAGGGCGTACAGGACCTGGCGGCCCTGGCGGGCCAGGCGCTCCTTTTGCAGCAGGACGTAGAAGGAGAAGATCAGGCCGATGACGAAGGTGCTGACGCCGCTGACCACGCCGCCGATCAGCACGCCGCCGGAGGACACCAGCCCGCCGCCCCAGTCCCGGGCCAGGGAAACGGCCTTTTCCGAAAGGGCCTTCCAGTCAAACTGGAGGTCCGACGCCAGGGTCTCCAGCTGGGGGAGCCAGGCCTCCAGCTCCGCCAGCTGGGCCTGCATCCGCTGGATGGCGGCGGGAAGCTGGCTGGTAATGGACCGGACCGCGCCGCCGATGCCGGGGCTGACGACGCAGACCGCCAGGGTCACCACTCCGGTCATGGCCGCCAGGGTCAGGATCAGGGCCAGGGGACGGCGGAGGCGCTTCCAGCGCTTCCCGCTGGGGAGATGGGCTTCGATGGCCCGCATGGGGACGTTTAAGACAAAGGCGATGGCCCCGCCCGCCAGGAAGGGGGACAGGACACCCAGCACCCAGCGGAGGGCCAGGGCCACGGCGGGGAGGTTTTGCAGGGCGCAGAAGAAGGCCACGCCGCCGCAGACCACCAGCAGCCGCTGCTTGATTTGATTCCGGTTCCAGTCCATGGCTCAGCCCCGGCGGTACTCGTCCGCTGTCTTCAGATAACCCTGGGCGGATTCCCGGTTAGAGGCGATTTCCGCCTCTGTCAGGGGGCGGACCACCTTGGCGGGACTGCCCAGGATCATGGACCCGGCGGGGGCGTCCAGCTTTCCGGTGACCAGGGACCCGGCGCCGACGATGCAGTCGTCGCCGATTTTCGCGCCGTTCAGGACAACGGCTCCCATGCCGATCAGGACGTTGTCCCCTACCGTGCAGCCGTGGACCACGGCCCCGTGGCCGATGGTGCAGCCCGCGCCGACCCGGGTCTCCTCGTGGAGGACGGCGCAGTCCTGGATGTTGGTGTTTTCGCCGACGGTGATGGCCCCGTCGTCCCCCCGGAGGACGGCGTTGTACCAGATGTTTACGCCCTTCCCCAGGGTTACGCCGCCGCTGACCCGCGCACCTTCGCAGATCAGGACGTGTTCATCCGTGGTTCTAAGTTTGTATGCCACGATCATTTCCTCATTTCGTTATGTGATTTGCTGAGTCTTGGTTGCCGTCGCTCCGGCTCGGTTTATCTCCGGAGTGTCAGAGCGCGCGAAAGCTCTTTTCGCTTCTTTTTACCCATAGGGCATACGGGGCCTCTATGCGGCAAAGCCGCTAAGAGGCCCCATATCTTTCAAGAAAAAGAGGGGGCAAAGTTCCCGCCGATGAAGATGGGGACCTCCCTGCCGTCCCGGGTGGTGCCCGTGATGGACAGGTCCGGGGTGCCGATCATGAAGTCCACGTGGGTGATGGAGTCGTTGAGGCCCCGGGCCTTCAATTCGTCCTTGGTCATCTGCTGTCCTCCCTCCAGACAGGGGTACGCCTCGCCGAAGGCAATGTGACAGGCGGCGTTTTCGTCAAAGAGGGTGTTGTAAAACAGCAGGTTCTGATTGGAGATGGGGCTGTCGTAGGGCACCAGGGCCGCCTCGCCGAAGTAGGCCGCGCCCTCGTCCACGGAAATGGCGGCCTGGAGGGTCTCCTCTCCCTGCTCCGCGCGAGCCTCCACGATTTTGCCCTCCTTCACCACAAAGTGGAACTTGTCGATGACGTTGCCGTCGTGGACCAGGGGCATGGAGGCGTACACCACGCCGCTGGCCCCGGTTTTCAGGGGGGAGGTGAAGATCTCCTCCGTGGGGATGTTGGCGATATACGGCCGCCCGGCCAGGGTCCGGTCTCCGCCGCTCTCCCAGATATGGCCCTCCGGGAGCTCCACGGTGAGGTCCGTGCCCAGGGAGTTCGTATAGTGGAGGGACTTTAACCCCAGGGCGTTCAGCTTCTCCAGGCGGCGCTCCAGGGTTTCCAGGTGCTCCTGCCAGCGCTCCACGGCCCTGCCGTCCCCGGTGACGCGGACGGCCCGGAAAATCGCGTCCCAGAGGGCGGAGACGGCCTCCGCCTCCCCCTTGTCCGGGAACACCCGGGCCGCCCAGGAGGGAATGGGGATGGAGGCGATGCACCAGGGGAAGCCCCCGCACATCTGGAGGCGGTCGAAATCCTTCAGCGCTTTCCCGCTGGCCCGCTGGGCGGCGATGATGCGCTTGGAGTCCACGCCCTTCAGGTTCTCCGGGTCCGAGGCGGAAATGGCGAGGTAGGCCGTCCCCTCCAGGGCCTGGTCGTTGAAGAAGTGCCGCCGCCAGAGGGGCACCGTGCCGAAGACCTCCTCCGCGGCGTGGAGGTACTTCATGCGGGTCATGGTGTCGTCGGTCCAGTTCATCACCACCTCGCAGCAGCCGGCGTCATACGCCTCCCGGGCGCAGAGACGGGCGAAGGCGGCGCACTCCACCGGGGAGGAGATCACCATCCGCTGGCCGGGGTACGGGTTCAGGCCCACCTGGACCAGGAGACGGGCGTATTCGCGGAGTTTTTCTTCCATGTTGTTGGTTCCTTCCTTTCCAGGCCTTGTTTTGCCAATGCTCAAACAAGGACTAATCGTTTTTCGATCCTATGGAAATATTATATGCGATTATAGAGGATTTCAACGGGGAAGTAAAGAGGGCGGCGTTTATCTTTTTCCCGGGCGCACAAAACGGAGGGGAGATGTTTCCCCCCTCCGTCTTCGCGGGCTTGAAACGCTTAGGGAAGCACTGATTAAATCAACGTGTGCAGATTTGCGCCAGAAATTTCTGCTGACAAGGAAGAAAATCGCAGGAATCCTGACGGATTTCAAGATTTTCTAACGCAGTCCAGCGGGAATTTATGGCGTGAAGCTGTGTGCGGGGATTTCATCAGTGGTTCCTTAGGCCGGGTGGGCGGCCGTTTCCCGGTCCAGGCGGAACAGCAGCGTCAGGCACCACAGGCCCGCCAGGCCCACCAGGGCGTAAATAATCCGGGAGACCACCGCCAGCTGGCCGCCAAACAGCCAGGCTACGGCGTCAAAGCCGAACAGTCCGATGCCGCCCCAGTTCAGCGCGCCGATGACGGCCAGCAGGACGGCGATCTTGTCGATTGCCATGAGAATCCCTCCAATCCTGTCGAGATAGTCCTTAGCTTGCCCGGGGCCGGGGAATCTAGCAGTGGAAAAAATTTCAACTTGAGGGAGCAGGGCCCTGCAGCGCCAGACCCCAGGCCGCGCATGGATTGTGGGGCTCCTTGGCATCAGCGGGGCGGTCAGAGGTCCAGGGCGGTCCCGGGGGTGAGGAAATAGAGAATCCGGCGGACGACGGGTTTTTCCAGGACCCGGGTCAGGGCCAGGCTGTACGCCTCCAGCTGGGGACGGTAGACCTCCGCCCGGTCCCGGACCTCTTCGGCGGTGAAGACGCGGTCGGTCTTGAAGTCCACCACGGCGAGGCCCCCGGGGGTCTCGAAGCACAGGTCCGCTACGCCCTGGAGAAGAATGGCGTCGTCTTCGGACGCATGGGGGGCAATCTCCCGGGCGGGGACCAGGAGGGTGAAGCGGTACTCCCGGAGACGGCGGGGGCTTTGGCGGACCTCCTCCGCCAGGGGGGAGGCCAGGAGGCGCTCCAGGGCGGGGACGTCCACCGCCTGGGCCTGCTGGGGAGTGAGGAGGCCCTTTTGCTCCAGGGCGGCGACCTGGGCGGGGACGGCAGGGTCTTCAAAGTTCAGGTATTGGAGGACCAGGTGGGTGGCGGAGCCCCGTTCGGCGGGGGTGAGGCCCCGCTGCTCCCGGCGGAAGAGGGGCTGGGAAAGGGGCCGGAGGTAGGGGGTGTGGGCGGCGTTCTCCGCGATCTCCTGGTCCAGGAGGCGGCCCTTCAGCTGGGTGGCCGTCAGCTTGGCGGGGAGGGCGCTCTCCCGGCGGTAGGGATATTGAAAGGCCAGGAGGGCGGGGTCGAAGGAGACCCCGGCGGCGGCTTCCTCTCCGGCGAGGCCGGGGCGGGCGGGGGCGTCCCGGAAATCCGCGCTGTCGTGGAGGAAGACCTCCCAGGGGGCCCCGGAACAGGGGGCGGCGGGGACCTCCGCATTGGCCAGGGCCCGGAGGGGCTCCGCCTCCGGGCGGCAGAGGAGGGGCAGCAGCAGCCACTCGCCAAAGGTCCGGCAGGCCGCCACGGCCTCCGGCGGGACGGGCAGGGCGGCGGAGGCCGCCAGGCGCTGGAGGCGGGTCTCCGCGAAGTAGAGGGAGTTGACCAGAATGAGCTTTTCCTTGGGGCGGGTCATGGCTACATAAAGGACCCGCTGCTCCTCCGCCAGGTTCTCCCGGCGGAGGGTTTCTTCAATGGCAATGCGGGCCAGGGTGGGATAGCGGATCTTCCGCTTCAGGTCCACCCGGCGGGGGCCCAGGCCCAGGGCGGGATGCACCAGGACGGAGGCGTCGAAGTCCTGGCGGGAGAAGGCGTGGTCCAGGTCCGCCAGGATGACGATGGGAAACTCCAGGCCCTTGGACTTGTGGATGCTCATGAGGCGGACGCCGTTTGCCGGGGAGCCGGAAGAGGCCGGGGGGGCCTCCCCCGCCTCCAGCAGGCGGCGGAGCCGGGCGGCGAAGGCGAAGAGGCCCCGGCAGCCGCCGGATTCAAATTTCTCCGCCT
This sequence comes from uncultured Oscillibacter sp., assembly GCA_910579435.1. Classification (GTDB taxonomy): domain Bacteria; phylum Bacillota; class Clostridia; order Oscillospirales; family Oscillospiraceae; genus Oscillibacter. Next base: position 18,743 of record CAJTVF010000040.1, on the reverse strand, counting down.
GGTGGGCCAGGGCGATCAGGTTCTCCCGGCGCTCCAGGCCGCAGTCCATGGCGCCGTATAGGCCCAGGAGGTTTAAGGTATTGTAGATGTGCCAGAGGAGGCGGTGGACGCTCATGTCCCGGGCCGCCAGGCGGAGGGCGCGCAGGGTCTCCAGGAAGGCGGCGCAGTCCGGGGCCTTTGAGGCGGCGACGGCCCCGTAAAAATCGCCGTCGGGGGCGGCGGCGCGGATCTCCGCCAGGCGGTCCGGCGTAAAGCCGAAGATGGGGGAGCGGAGGACGGAAATCAGGGGCACGTCCTGGCGTGGGTTGTCGATGAGCTCCAGCAGGGCCACGGCGGTGGAGACCTCCATGGTCTCGAAAAAGCCGGATTCCTCCTGGAAGGAGCAGGGGACGTCCCGCTCCGCCAGGGCCGCGGCAAAGGCCGCCGTGCGGCTCCCGGGGGAACGCATGAGGATGACGATATCCTCCGGCTTGCAGGGGCGGAGGGCGCCGTCCGGGGCGGTGACGGGATAGCCCTCATCCAGCAATTGGCGGATGCGGCGGGCCACAAAGCGGGCCTCGGCGGCGAGCTTTTTGACGGGGCGGGGGTCCTCCGCCGATTTTTGGCGGGCGGTGAGCAGGTGAAACTCCGTCCGGCAGTCCGTCCGGGGCGGGTAGTAGGCCGCGCCGAAGTGAAGGGACGCGTCCTCGTCGTATTCAAGATCGCCCATTTCTACGGAGAGTATATTTTCGAAGATGAAGTTGGCGGCGTCCAGGATCTCCTGGCGGGAGCGGAAGTTCCGGGAGAGGGTGAGCTTCCGGTCCTCGCCGTCCGCCGCCTCGGTATGGGGCTTGAAGGCGGCGTATTTCCGGAGGAAGATGGTGGGGTCCGCCAGGCGGAAGCGGTAGATGCTCTGCTTTACGTCGCCGACGGTGAAGAGGTTTTTGCCGTCCCTGGAGACGGCGCGGAAGATGGCGTTTTGAACCTCGTTGGTGTCCTGGTACTCGTCCACCAAAATCTCGGCGTAGCGGGCGGAGACCTGCTCACCAAGCTCTGTGGGGGTTCCGTCGGAACTCACCAGGAGGGTGAGGGCCAGGTGCTCCTGGTCGGAGAAGTCGGCGGCGTTCAGCCGGAGCTTTTCCGAACGGAAGGCGGCGGAGAAGTCCGCCGTCAGGTCCAGCAGGGCCAGCATGGCGGGGGCTGCAGCCTGGAGGTCCTCCAGGGCCTCCTCCCCGGTGACGTCCAGCCAGGACTGGAGGGGCTTGAGGGCCGCTTTGGCCCCCTCCCAGGTCTGCTTCAGGGAGAGGACCAGAGGGTCCTCTTTCCGGCCCTTGGGGGTAGTGAGGCGGGGGAAGGTCACGGCGGCGCACAGGTCCCGGGCGGAGGCCCAGTCCGGGGCCTGGCTCAGGGCCTGGAAGCCCCGGGAGGCTTCCAGGAACTTCGCGCCGTAGCCGGATTCCAGGGCGGGGCCGCCCTCGGTGCGCTCCGCGCCCCGGCGGAGCTGGTCCGCCCAGTGGGCGGACCGGCGGCGGATGGAGGCCAGGAGGACCCGGGCGTAGGGAGTGGCGTCGAAGCTGGAGGCGGGGGTCTCCCAGGCGGCCCGGCTTTGGAGGAGCCAGCGTTCCGGGGAGGCGTGGCTTTGGAGCTTGTCGTAGAGCTCCAGAACCAGCTCCGCCAGGGCGCTGTCGTCCCGGCCCGCCCCCAGGGTGTCCGCCAGCTGCGCGCCGCCGGGGGTGAGGGTCTCGTAAAGGGCGGAGAGGACCCGGTCCAGGCAGCGGCGGCGGATCAGGGCGGCCTCGCCGTCGTCCAGGACCCGGAAGTCCGGGGTCAGGGCGTGCTTGTCCTCCTCCCGGGCCAGGAGGTGGGTGTTCTCCCGGAGGAGGGCCGTGCAGAAGGCGTCCACCGTTTTGATGTCCGCCTGATAGACCCGGAGGAGCTGGCGGCGGAGGTGGGCGTTGGACGGGTCCTCGCCCATGCGGCGGCTGAGCTCGGCGGCGATCTTGCCCCGGAGCTCCGCGGCGGCGGCCCGGGTGTAGGTGATGATGAGGAAGTCGTCGATGTTATGGCGCTCCTCCGTTACATAGCGGAAGAGGCGGTCCACCAGGACCCGGGTCTTGCCGGAGCCGGCGGCGGCGGAGACCAGGAGGCTCCCGCCCCGGTTTTTTACGGCGGCTTCCTGCTGGGGGGTGAGGGGCATGTCAGTCCGCCTCCTTTCCTTCGATTTCCTGCCAGAATTCCTCCGGCTTCACCGGGAGGATGTAGGTCAGATGGTCGCCGTCCCGGCCGTCCTGGAAGTGGCAGGCGGGGGCCCACTCGCAGCAGCGGCAGGGGCTGTCCTCCTCCGTGCGGCAGCAGGGGTCCGCGTCGATGACGCCCCGGCGGACCTCCCCGGCGATGTCGCGCAGCAGGGTCTCCACGTACCGGCCCAGCTTTCCCAGCTGGGCGGCGGAGGCCAGGCTCCCGGAGAGGTCCCCGCTCTTGTTCACCCGGAGGGGGAGGTAGCGGGGCTCGGTGAGGGCCTCGTGCTCCATGGCCTGGAGGACCTGGGGCTCCGCCAGGAGAAGGCCGGAGCGGCGGAGCTGCTTCTCCCGCTCGGCCTGGAGCTTCTCCGGGGAGATGTTCCGCTGGGCGGAGAGAATGTCGTCCCGGGCGGGGAGGTACAGGACCCCGGCGGGCTCGATTTGCGCGCCGAAGCGGGCGGCGCCGGTTTTCTGGAGGGTGAAGAGATAGAGAAGCATCTGGATGTCCAGGCCCATGCGGACCGCCGAGAGGTCGAAGGACTTCTTGCCGGACTTGTAGTCCACTACCCGGAGGTAGAGCTTCCCGTCCTTCAGCCAGCCGTCCACCCGGTCTACCTTGCCCCCGACCCGCAGCTCGCCGTCCGGCTCCGAGACCACCACGGCGGGGAGGTCTTTCCCGTCCCCGAAGGAGAGCTCGAAGGCCAGGGGGACGAAGTCGGAGCGGCGGAGCTCCTCCGCCGCCTGGTCGATGACGGCGTAGGCCGTGTCCCGGAGGCGGGCGAAGAGGTAGCGGAAGCGGGCGTTCCGGTTCTGGAAGTTGCGGAGCTCCTTCTGGACGTACTCGTCGATGTATTTGCGGATGAGGGCGTGGAGGGTCTCCTGGTCCGCCTGGGCGAAGCCCCCCAGGGATTGCACGTCCCGGGTGACCCGCTCCAGGAGAAAGTGGAGGAAGGTGCCGATCTGGGGGGCGTCGAAGGCGGCGGGGGTCCGGGGCCGGGCCTTGAGGCCGTACTCCATGAAGTAGGAGAAGTGGCAGGTGCGGATGCGCTCCAGGCGGGAGGCGGTCATGCTGACCCGCTCGCCGTAAAGGGCCCGGACGGCCCGGGGGGACAGGGAGCCCCGGGTCTGGGCGGCGGAGCGGGCCATGGCCTCCAGGCGGGGGCGGAAGGCGGGCTCCTCCGCCAGGCACTGCCAGAGGGCCCCGCCGGGGACGGCGGACTCCAGGGCCGGGAGGGGGGCGGTCAGGCGGTAGGGCTTCGCGGCGGGTTCCCGTTCCACCCGGAGGGCGGGAAACAGGGCCAGGAGGCGGTCCACCACAAAGGCGGGACGGAGCTCCGCCCCGGAGACGTCGGCGGCGGGCCAGCTCACCGTCAGGCCCAACCTGGGCTGGGCCAGGGCGGCGTAGAGGTTCTGAAGCTCAATGCCCATCTGGTCCATGCCGGTGGGGGCCAGCTCGACGCCCCGCTGGGAGAGCTCCGCCCGGTCGTCCTCGTTCAGAATTCCGCCGCCCTGGCCGGGGGTGGGGAGGACGTGGTCGTTGGCTCCCAGAAGGAAGAGGTATTGGGCGGTATGGCGGTCGTTCCGGGCCACGCCGGAGACCTGGACCTGGTCCAGGGAGACGGGAATGGTGCCCACGCTGTACTCCGTCAGAACCTGGCGGAAGAGGCGGGTGAACTCCTCCAGCTCCATGGGCTCGTCCCCCACGATTTCCACAAACTGGTCCAGCACGCCGCAGAGGATCTCCCAGAGCTGGGCGGTCTCCTCCGCCTCCTGGAGGCGGCCCGCCTGGGCCTGGGACCGCATCTGGCGCTCCAGGGCGTCCTGGAGGCTCAGCTCTTCCATGAAATCAAAGAGGGCGTTTACCTTGGCGGCGGCGGTCTCCCCGGTTTTCAGCCCCTCCGCCAGGCGGGAGAGAGGGGCCTGGACCCGGCGGCGCAGGGCGTTGACCCGGGAGAGGCGTTCCTCCCGGGCGGGGGTCCAGGGGGCCCCGTAGCCGTCCGGGTTCTCCGCCCAGTCCACGTCCCGCAGCCACATGCCGCCGTGGACCTCCCACTTGAGGACGTAGTTCTCCAGCTCGTCGCATTCCTCCGGCGTCAGGCCCGCCAGGCCGGTTTTCAGCCAGCGGAACATATCGTCGTACTCATAGCCCCCGCCGACGGAGGCCAGGACCCCGGTGAGCAGGCTGAGGACCGGCTTTTCCAGAATGTCGCTGCGGCGGCTGAGGTAGGCGGGGATTTCGTAGCGCTCAAACACCGTCTCGATGACGGATTCGTAGGTTTCAATGTTTCGGGCGGCTACCGTGACGTCGCGGCAGCGGCATTTCCCCTCCGCCAGGAGGCAGCGGATGGCGGCGGCGGCCTGCTCCACCTCGGAAAACACGGTGTCCGCCTGGAGGAGGCGGATTTGGGAGGAATCGCCTTCGCAGGGGGCGGAGGCGCCGAAGAAATGGCGCTCCAGGTGGCCCAGGGCGGAATCGTCCCGGCAGGCGAGGGTTTCGATTTGGACGGGCTTCCCCTCCCGCTCCGCCAGGCGGCGGAGGCGCTCCAGGGTGCGGAGGGACGCCTCGAATATTTCTTCCCGGCTGTTGGGCTCCCCCAGGAGGGTGACGGTGAGGCTGTGGGCCTGGCGCAGGAGAATGGAGAGGCAGCGGCGCTCCTGGGCGGTGAAGTAGGTGAAGCCGTCGATATAGACGTCCTTGCCGGCGGCGTAGCCGGAGGCCTCCAGGCTGTCGCAGAGCTTGGTCATCCGGTCTCTCGCGTCCAGGCCGGGACGGAGGAGGCGGGCTTCGTAGGCGGCGTAGAGAAGGCTCAGGTCCCGGAGCTTGTCATGGGTGGCCCCGGAGATGGCCTGGGACTGCTCGTAAAGGGTCTCGGGAGAGACCTCGTAGCACCGCAGCTCGTCGAAGAGGTCCAGGAGCTGGCGGAGAAAGGCCGACTTCCGGGAGGGGCGGCGGTAGACCGTCAGCTCCGGCAGGACCTCCAGCAGGGCTTTTTCCAGGGTCAGGAGCTTGCCCCCCGCGTCCAGGGTCACCTGGGCCGCGCCGCCGGTGATGGAGAGGACCCGGTCCGAGAGGCGGCGGAAGCTCAGCACCTCCGCAAAGCGGCTGGCGGCGTCGCCGCAGGCGCGGCAGAGGTCGATTTCCGCCTGGTGGGAGGCGTGCTCCGGCACCAGGAGGATCTGGTCCCGTCCGCCGGGGCGGGCGGCGATGCGGCGGAGCACCGTTTTGGATTTGCCGGTTTTGGCCCGGCCGGTCAGCAGCGTCAGCATAAGGAAGCCTCCTTGGGGTGGTTTCTTGTCGAACAGTATACCATGATTTTCGGCGGCCGGGAGAAAAATTTTTTCCGGCGTGCATCCGGACGTGCAACCAGGCCGGAAAATTCCCGGGAGTTGTGAGGGGGGAGTGCGAAATGAGACGGGGAGCATGGCTGCGGGAGTTCTGCGCCGCGTATCTGCGGACAATGGACCCGGAGCAGGCGGCGGAGGCGGCGGGCCGGGAGGACGGCTTCGCCCTGCTGGGGCAGAAGGGCGTCCGGCGGGAGATGGAGAGGATGCGGGACGCGGCGGCCGGGGAGCTGCGGCGGGAGGACGTCCTCCGGCGGCTGGCCCAGCTGGCCTTCGGGCGGGCCAACGACGCGGCGCGGCTGGCGCTGTCGCCCGGGGAGGTGGACCCGGGGGCGCTGGACCTCTCCGCTGTGGCGGAGATGAAGGTCACGGACAAGGGGGGCGTGGAGGTCAAGCTGGTGGACCGGGTGCGGGCCCTGGAGACCCTCTGCGGACTGCTGGAGGAGAACGGAGGCGGCGGGGCCGAGGAGCTGTACCGGGCCCTGGAGGACGCCGCCGGACAGCTGGAGGAGACCTATGGCGGGTAAGGGGCTCCGGTTCTCGGCAAAGCAGCTGCGGGTGCTGACCTGGTGGCGGGACCCCAGGCGGGAGGCCGTCATCTGCGACGGGGCGGTGCGGAGCGGAAAGACCTTTGCCATGGGGCTGAGCTTTTTCCTGTGGGCTCAGGCGGAGTTTGACGGGAAGCAGTTTGGAATCTGCGGGAAAACCATCGCCTCGGTGCGGCGGAACCTGCTGGCGGAGCTGGCCCCCTATCTCCGGCGGCTGGGCATGGAGGTCCGGGAGCGGCGGGGGGAAAACGCGCTGATCGTCCGGTTCCGGGGGCACGAGAACACCTTCTTGCTGTTTGGGGGACGGGACGAGTCCAGCGCGGCGCTGATTCAGGGAAGCACCCTGGCGGGGGTGCTGCTGGACGAGGCGGCGCTGATGCCCCGGTCCTTTGTGGAGCAGGCCGTGGCCCGGTGCAGCGTGGCGGGAAGCCGGCTGTGGTTCAACTGCAACCCGGAGGGGCCCCAGCACTGGTTTTACCAGGAGTGGATTTTGAAGGCCGGGGAGCGGCGGGCCCTGCGGCTCCACTTTACCATGGAGGACAACCCGGCGCTTTCGGAGCGGATCCGGGAGCGCTACCGGCGGAATTACTCCGGGGCCTTCTACCGGCGGTTTGTGCTGGGGGAGTGGACCGCCGCCGAGGGGCTGGTGTACGACTTCTTCGACCCTGAGCGGGACGCGGCGGACGCGCCGGGGGACGGATTCTCCGCCTGGCGGATTTCCGCCGACTATGGGACGGTGAATCCGGCCTCCTTCGGGCTGTGGGGGCTCCGGGAGGGGGTCTGGTACAGGACCGGGGAATTTTATTACGACTCCAGGAAAATGGGGCGGCAGAGGACCGACGCGGAGTACGCGGAGGACCTGGAACGGCTGGCGGGGGGACGGGAGATTCAGCGGGTCATCGTGGACCCGTCGGCGGCCAGCTTCATCGAGGTCCTGCGGCGGCGGGGCTTCCGGGTGGTCCGGGCGGACAACGACGTAGTGGACGGCGTGCGGGTGACGGCGGACCTGCTCCGGGAGGGGCGGATCGTGATCTGCAAGCCCTGCGGGGACTGCCTGCGGGAGATCGCCCAGTACTGCTGGGAGCAGCGGGGAGAGCGGGACGCGCCCCGGAAAAAGGACGACCACGCCATGGACGACCTGCGGTATTTTGCCATGGACCTGGCGGGGGACCGGGAGGAGGACGGCTTTCTGGCCCTGGCGGTGGAGCGGGGGGATGTTTTTTGAGAGGAGATGGAACCTTGAAGTGGCTGAAAAAGCGGGAGACGGCGGAGGCAAGGCCGCCGGCGGCGCAGCTGCGGAACTGGGAGAAGCACCCCTTCGGGATGCTGGGGGAGTATGTGCCCCTGCGGAACGGAGAGGCCCGGCTCTACCGGGCGGTGCGGGAGGCCGTGCCGGTGGTGGACGCGGCAATTTACAAGCTCATCCGCATGGCGGGGGGCGTGACGGCCGCCTGCGAGGACAAGCGGGCGGAGCGGGAGCTGGGGGAGTTTTTGCGGACGGTCCCCGCAGGGCGGGGACAGCACGGGCTGAACGCCTTTCTGGACAGCTATCTGGACTCCCTGCTGACCTGCGGAAGGGCCGTGGGGGAGATCGTCCCCGCCGCGGGAAACCGGGAGATTGCCGCGCTGCTGTGCGGGCGGGTGGAGGACATTGAAATCCGGGAGGGGGAGAACCCCCTGACCTTCTCCGTCTGGGGGCCGGACGAGAGCGGGCGGATGGCGGCGCTGCCCTATCAGGACCTGATCCTGTTCACGCCGCTGAACCCGGAGGCGGAGAACCCCTACGGGGTGTCGCTGCTGCGGTCCCTGCCCTTTCTGGCGGACATCCTGATGAAGATTTACCACACCATCGGGGTGAACTGGGAGCGGTGCGGGAACCTCCGCTTCGCCGTCACCTGCCAGGGCGGCGAGGGGGCCGCGGAGCGGGGAAAGCTGCTGGCCGGGGAGTGGTCCCGGGCCATGCGGGAGACCCGGGGAGGCAGCGTGCGGGACTTTGTGGCGGCGGGAGACGTGGATATCCGGGTCATCGGTGCCGACGCGCCGGTGCTGGACAGCCAGGTCCCGGTGCGGCAGATTTTGGAGCAGATTGTGGCGAAAACGGGCATCCCGCCCTTCATGCTGGGGCTGAGCTGGAACTCCACGGAGCGCATGAGCTCCCAGCAGGCGGACATGCTCACCACCGAGATTACCGCCCTGCGGCGGACTTTGACGCCGGCGGTGGAGCGGGTCTGCCGGCTGTGGCTGCGGATGCGGGGATATTCCTGCGCCTTCCAGGTGGTTTGGGACGATATCAACCTCCAGGACCAGGTGGAGGAGGCCCGGGCGGAGCTTTACCGGGAGCAGGCCCGGAAGCTCCGGATTGAAAACGACGCCGCGGAGGCGTGAAACGGGGGAGGAGCAAGTATGGAGGACTGGAAGGGATTGGCGGTTACGGCGGAGGATCTGGCGCTCATCAACGGCCTTGCCAAGGCGGAGCTGACGGCGGAGCAGGTGTATGTGTTTGCCCTGCGGCTGTGCGACAACGAGGTGGACCGGGACTTTGAGCGCTTTGACAATCAGGCGCTGGAGCGGCTGGGAGAGCTGCTGGCGGGCAAGAGCGGCATCTTTGACCACCAGTGGAGCGCCCGGGGGCAGACGGCCCGGATTTTCAGGACCGAGGTGGTCCGGGAGCCGGCGGTCCGCACCCAGGCGGGCGACGAGTACCGCTGGCTGAAGGGCTGGGCCTATCTCCTGCGGACGGAGAAAAACGGGGACCTCATCGCGGAGATCGAGGGCGGCATCAAAAAAGAGGTCAGCGTCGGGTGCAGCGCCGGGCGGAGCGTGTGCTCCGTCTGCGGGGCGGAGAACGGGGACTGCGCCCATGCGCCGGGGCGGGAGTACGACGGGAGGCTGTGCTTCCGGGAGCTGAAGGACGTTACGGACGCTTATGAGTGGTCCTTCGTGGCGGTGCCCGCCCAGAGGGCGGCGGGGGTGCTGAAGCGCTTTGGGCAGGAGCGGGAGGGAGACCGGGCGCTCCGCAAGGAGGCGGAGCTGGGGCGGAAGTACCTCAAGGAGCTGCGGCGGGAGGTGGTGCGCCTGGCCATGCTGGCGGACGACGGGCTGGACGGCGGCGTCTTTGCCCGGGCGGCGGAGCGGCTGGAGGAGCCGGAGCTGCTGGAGCTGCGCCGGACCTATGAGGCCCGGGCGGCCAAGCGCTTCCCCGCCCCGGTGCAGCTGCGGAGAAGGGACGCCGGAAAGGCGGAGGACGCGGAGGCGTTCCGGGTTTGAGAGCGGACTGCGGGGCGCAGGCCCTGTGCCGGATATACAGAAGGAGGAGAGAGGCATGAGCTATCATTTTGAGAACGTGCGGCTGGAAAAGGGGATGTACGGCCGCAGCGGAACCAGCTTTACCAGGACCCTGGAGGAGCTGGACCCCAGCGAGCGCTACCGGGGCACCCCCATGGAGGGGCTGGACGCCTTCCAGCGGCAGCTGAAGCGCTTTGACATCCGCGTCAAGGGGGCGGACAGCGACCCGGTGGAGAAGTTTTTCCACACCACCGAGTCCTCGGTGCTGTTCCCCGAATTTGTGTCCCGGGTGGTGCGCCAGGGGCTGGAGGAGGGCGGCATCCTGCCGGACATCACCGCCACGGTGACGAAGTTCGACGGGATGGACTACCGCTCCATCGCCTCCGTGCCCACGGAGGAGGAGAAAAAGCTGGTCCAGGTGGAGGAGGGCGCCGCCATTCCCGAGACCAGCGTGCGGACCCAGGAGAACCTGGTGAAGCTCCGGAAGCGGGGGCGGATGCTGGTGGCTTCCTATGAGGCCATCCGCTTCCAGCGGCTGGACTTGTTCTCGGTCACCCTGAGGCAGATCGGGGCCTACATCGGGAAGATGCACCTCCAGGACGCCATCCAGGTGCTGATGGAGGGCGACGGCAACCAGAACCCGGCGGAGACGGTCAGCCTCACCGGCGAGCTCACCTATGACGCGCTGCTGGAGTTCTGGAACAAGTTCGATCCCTACACCATGAACACCCTGCTGGTGGGGGGCGACACCATGCTGAAGCTGCTGAAGCTCAAGGAGTTCCAGAATCCCCTGACGGGGCTGAACTTCCAGGGCACGGGCACGCTGTCCACGCCCCTGGGGGCCAAGCTCCTGCGGACCTCCGCCATGCCCGCCGGGACCATCATCGGCCTGGACAAGCACTACGCCCTGGAGCAGGTGGTCGGCGGCGAGGTGACGGTGGAGTATGACAAGCTCATCGACCGCCAGCTGGAGCGGGCGGCCATTACCTCCATCTCCGGCTTCGCCAAGCTGTTTGCCGACGCGTCCAAGGCGCTGAAGCTGGGCGGCGCCCAGTCTCAGGGCTGAGCGGTGCGGCTGTGAGAGAGCGGATTCTGAAGCTGGCCCTGGAATTGACCGGGGGCGGCGAGGGGGACCGGATGCTTCTGGCGGCCCTTTGCGCCGTGGCGGAGGACGCCTGGCTGGCCCGCCTCCGGGAGGGCGTGGCGGCGGAGGACTGCGGCGAGGCCCTGCCCTGCGCCGCCGCCTTCACGGCGGCGGCGGACCTGGCGGCGGGCGGGGACGGCGTGGCCTCCTTCTCCGCCGGAGACATCTCCGTGCGCCTGGAGGGCGGCGGCGAGCGGGCCGGGCGGGCGGAAAGCCTCCGGCAGGCGGCGGAGCGGCTGATGGAGCCCTTTGTCCGGGCGGAGGGGCTCTGGGCCCAGGGGGTGGAAGGATGACGCGCTGGGTGGAGCGGATCCTGGCCCGGTACGGGCAGGAGGTTACCGTGGAGCGGGGCGGGACGGCGGAGGCCGTCCGGGCCTTCCTCCAGCCGGTGACGGAGCGGAGCGAGGACGGGCCGGAGCCCTCCGCCGTCGGGCGGCTGGACGGGCGGCTTTGGCTGTATCTGGGGCGGACGGCCCTGGAGGCCGGGGACGCGGTTTGCTGGGACGGGCGGCGGTTCCGGGTGCGGAGCGGGCGGCCTCACTATATCGGCGGGCGGCTCAGCCACTGGCGGGCCGTGCTGGAGCGGGCGAGGGAGGCGGAATGAAGGAGCTGAGACAGATGCGGGACGCGGTGATCTCCGCCCTCCGGGCCGGGGGGCTGGCGGCGGAGGCAGCGTTTCCCGGCAAGTGGGCGGCGGAGCGGAAAACGCCGCTGGCCACTGTGGCCGTGGGGGCGGCGGAGGGCCGGGCCCTGGGCTTCTGCGGATACCTGGGGGAGGCCCGGGGGGAGGACGGCGAGGCCCGGGAGGTCTATGGCAAGCGGCTGGAGGGCGTCATTACCGTGGACGTCCGGGCGGAGCGGGCGGCGGACTGCGAGGAGGGCGGCGAGACGGCGGCGGCGGTGCTGCTGGGGAAGCTGCCGGAGGGCATCCGGCCCGGGGAGCTGAGCTGGGAGGCCCTGGCCTGGGAGAAGCAGACGGGGCTGTTTCTCCGGCGGGGGAAGCTCCAATGCGAGGCGCTGTTCCTGGCGGAGGCCGGGGACGAGGGGCCGGAGTTCCTGGATTTTATGTTGAAAGGGGTTTTGCGAAGTGAGCAATCTGCATGAGCGGCCGGGGGTTTACTCGGTATACGACACGTCCTCGGTGGTGTCCGGGGGGCGGGCCGTCCGGACCATCGGCGTGGCGGCCAAGGCGGCCAGGGGCGACGTGGACAAGCCGGTGACGGTGACGGGCTGGACCGCCGGGGTCTCCGCCTTTGGAGAGGACGAGACGGCGGGAATGAGCACCATCCTGCGGCTGCTGTTTGAAAACGGGGCCTCGGCGGTGACGGCGGTCCGGGTGGCGGAGGAGGGCACGGCGGAGGACTATGCCCGGGCCTTTGCCGTGCTGGGAACCGAAGACGCGCAGGTCCTGGTCTGCGACAGCGGCGAGGAGGCGGTCCACCAGGCCCTGCGCTCCGCCGTGGAGGAGGCCTCCGGCCTCCGCCATGAGCGCATCGCCGTGGTGGGCTGCGCGGAGGCGGAGGTCCCGGGCCTGGTGGAACGCGCGGCGGAGCTGAACAGCGAGCGGGTGGTCCTGGTGGGGCCCGACGCCCTGGACAGCGCGGGGAAGCCCCTGTCCGGCGTGTTCGCCGCGGCGGCGGTGGCGGCCCTGGCGGCTTCCGCCGCCGACCCGGCGGCGCCCCTGAACGGAGCGGCGCTCAAGGGCCTGACGGGCCTCAGCCGTGATTACGGCGACAACGACATCGACCTGCTGGTCCGGGGCGGCGTGACGCCCCTGGAGTGCGTGGCGGGGGTGGTGTCCCCGGTGCGGGGCATCACCACCCGGACCAAGACCGGCGGCTCGGCGGACGCCACGTGGCGGGAGCTGACCACCATTTTGATCGTGGACGACGTGATTCCGGCGGTACGCTCCGCCCTGCGCAGCCGCTTTTCCCGCAGCAAGAACAACGCCCGGAACCGGGCGGCCATCCGGTCCCAGGTCATCGTGGAGCTGGAGAAGAAGCTGGCGGCGGAGATCATCGGCGGCTATGACGAGGTGACGGTCACCGCCTCGCCGGACGACCCCACGGTGTGCCTGGTGGAGTTCGGCTTCGCCGTGGCCCACGGGCTGAACCAGGTGCGGCTGACGGTCCACATTGAGATTTAAGAAAGGGGCGTGAGAAGCATGACGGGATTTCCCACCAGCGCCGACATCTATCTGGAGATGGACGGCAGAAAGGTGGCGGTGGTGCAGAGCTACACCGCCAAGGCGTCGAAAACCTCCCAGAGCGTGGAGGCCTTCGGCGAGAGCGAGCCGGTGGCGACCATCGAGGGGCAGAAGCGCTACACCCTGGAGCTGACCAGGCTCTATGCCACGGACAACGCCGTGTCCGACGGGATCAACTTCTACGACATGGCGAATTTCTCCCTGGTGATCTGCAAGCCGGACCGGCGGGTCATCTACAGCGACTGCCAGTGGAGCGGCATCGAGGAGGACGGGAGGCTCAACGCCATGGTGGCGGAGAAGGTCACCGTGGTGGCGGCCAAGCGGATCGAGACCTCCGCATGAGGGAGATCGACGAGCTGCGGCCCCTGACGGCCGGGCGGCTGCTGGAGCTGTGGCAGGCGTGCCGGGAGGCGGGGGACCCGCTGGAGCGGGTGCTGCTGTGCAACGGGCGGATTTTGTCCGAGTGCTGCTTCGCGCAGGGGAAGCGGGTCTATGGAGACGAAGCGGAGGCCCTGGCGGACCTGACGGGGCGGCAGATGGAGCGGCTGCTCCGGCGGCTGGCGGAGGGCGGCGGTTCGGAGGACCGCCGCCCCCAGGCGGGGACGGTGAACCCGGAATTTGACGCGGCGCGGTTTGCCGCGCTGTGGAGGGAGTGAGGCGCGTGGACTATTTGGGCTGGGAGCTGGAGCGGCAGCGGGCGGCGCTGCGGGCGCTGCTGGGAGGCGGGGAGACGGGGGAGGGAGAATCCTTCGGGGAGATACCTTTCGCTTGGGGAGAGGAAGACCCCGGGGAGGGGACGCGGCGGAGTTTGGCAGGCCCTGAGACGGCGCGGGGGCGCGGCGCAGGGCGGGCCGGGCGATACGCCGGAGGACGCGGAGAGGCCGGGGGGCCCCTGGCCGGGGCCCCTGGGGCCTGGGAAATGGCCCGGGAGGCGGAGCGGGCCGCTTTGGAGGGAGAAGCCGGCGGCCTGGAGCCGCTGGGAGGCGCTGAGTACAGGAGCGGAGAGGCGGGAGCGCCGGCCCGGAAATGGCGGAGCGCGGAGGCGGGCGTTTCGCCGTTTTCCCGGCGGTATGCTCCGGAGGAGATCGGGAGAACGCCCCGGATTGGGACAGGCGGGGCGGCGGAGCTCCGGGGGCCCTCCGGCGGGCCGGGGTACGGTGAGGAGGACCGGGAGACGGCGGCAGGGACCGGGGCAGCAGCGGGAATGGCGGCTGGACGCGCCGGGGAGGACCTTGCCGGATGGGACCCCGCCGTGGAGGCGGGCGGGGCCCTGCGTCCCGGGGAGGGACGCGGCGGCGGGGACGCTGCCGGGGACGCCTCCGCCGTGATACGGCGGGACGGGACCGGGATGGCCCGGTCCGGCAGGGATGCCGGAACGGTGGGACAGGGAGAACGGCTGTCCCGGACCCTTCCCTGGGGGGATGGCTGGGAGAGCCCCGCCCTCCGGGCGGAGGACGGAGCGAAGGCGCTGTCCCGGGAGGTGCAGCGGGACGCCCGGCGGTATGACGGCGGGTTTCCGATTTATTGACGGATACCGGCCCTGCCGGGGAGGCTTCCCCAGCGGGGCCGTGAGAGGGGGGACGCGGCATGCGGCTGACGCCGATGCGGTTCAAGGAGTTCACGTGGCCGCACAACCCGGAGGTGTACACGGTGGAGCGCCGGCGGAGAATCGCCGTCCACCAGGTCCCCTTCGGGCCGTGCGTGATGCAGGAGCTGGGGGGCTCCTACCGGGTTTTGACGGGGGAGGGCGTCTTTGCGGGGGAGGACGCCTATGAGCGGTTCAAGGAGCTGGCCGGGGTGTTTCAGGAGGAGGGGCCGGGACTGCTGGTCCACCCGGTCTGGCCGGCGGAGCGGGCCTATTTCGCGGCGCTGGAGGCCGTGGAGGAGCCCAGACCGGACTTTGTGCGCTACCGCTTCGAGTTCTGGGAGGACGGAGGCGGCTATGACGGCGGATTGAAGGCGGTGGAGAGCGGAAACGGCGGCTCCGGCGGGGCGGCCGCGGGGAACGCCGCCGGGAACCAGAGGGTCCACACCGTGCGGAAGGGGGACACCCTCTGGGCCATTGCAAAGCAGTACGGCGTGGAGCTGGCGGCCCTGATCCGGGCCAATCCCCAGATTAAAAACCCAAATTTGATTTATCCGGGAGAGGCGGTGAAGGTGCCGTGACGGGAACGCTTTACACGGCGGACCACCGGATGTTCCAATTGCCGCCGCTTTTGAGCTGGCGGGTCACCCACACGGGGAGCGTGCCCTGCGACAGCTTCTCCGTCAGCTTCGTCTATCAGAAGGAGATGGCGGAGGTGCTGAGGCTGGCGGCGGGCTTCGCGGCGGAGGAGGGCGGAACGGTGATGCTCCGGGCCGTGGTGGACGAGTATACGGTGGACCTGGACGGAAACGGGCTGACGGCCACCGTCTCCGGCCGGGGCTGCGCCGCCCGGCTGCTGGACAATGAGTCCCGGCCCGTCACCTACCAGCAGGCCACCCTGTCGGAGATTCTGCGGAATCACGCGGAGCCCTACGGCATTCCCTGCCGGAAGGCGGCGGAGGTTCGGGCGGAATCGGTGTACACCGTGGCGGCGGGTTCCAGCCAGTGGAAGGCGGTGGAGGGCTTCTGCCGGACCTATGGGGGCTTCGTCCCCCGGTTCAGCCGGGAGGGGGAGCTGCTGGCGGGGCCGGAGAAGGAGGGGCGGACCCTCTCCATCGGGGAGGCGGACCCGGTTCTCTCCTGCACCCTGCGGGAGGACCACTACGGCGTGCTGACCGAGGCGCTGGTCATCGACAAGACCCAGAACAAGAATTTTTCCGTGAAAAATCAGGAGATGATCGACAAGGGGGGCCAGTGCCGCCGGGTGCTTTACACGCCGGGGCAGAGCACCTGGGCCGCCATGCGGTATACGGGGGAGTATCAGATCGCGCGGTCGAAGGAGGACGCCTGGACGGCGGAGGTGACGCTGCCGGGGAGCTTTCTTGCCTTCCCGGGGGACCGGGCGGCGCTGTCCCTGGAGCGGATGGGCCTTGCCGGAACCTTCCGGGTGGCGGAGGCGGAAAACCGCTTCGACGGCCGGAACGGGGCCGTGGCGGCGCTGACGCTGAAGCCCCTGGAATAGAGACGGGAGGAAGGGCCATGTGGCTATCAAGACAAATCAAGCCCGCGCCGGCTACGTCGGACGCGGATCTGGGCATTACCACCATCAGCGGGCAGAAGGTGGGCGTGGTGACCCGGGGAGAGGTCCGGGATCTGCCGGTCTACAGCCCCGGGGGCTATCTCTGGACCCCCGCCAACGGGACGGCGGTGCTGGTGGTGAAGGGCGGGCCCGGCGGCGAGGAGCAGTGCGTGGCCGGGGCCCGGCCCCTGGAGGAGGTCCCGGACATCGAGCCGGGGGAGGTCTATCTCTACGGGCCCGGCGAAAATACGGTGTATCTGAAAAAGGACGGCAGCGTGGAAATCCGGGGAAGCCGGGTGTCCGTGACCGGGGAGCTGAGCGTTGACGGGCAGCTTACCGTCAACGGGAGGCCCTACGCGCCCTGCGATTGCTGAGGGAGGCGGAGCGATGGAACTGGAGCTGAAAAACGGGGACTATCTGGCCGACGGCGTGGGGGGCCTGCGGAGAGTGGGGGGCCGGGAGGCCCTTCTCCAGCGGGTGCTCTTCCGGCTGACGGCCCGGCGGGGCGGCTTCCCGTTCTGGGAGACGCTGGGGAGCCGCCTCTGGGAGCTGGGCCGGGTCCCCGCCCCGGAGCGGCGGAGCGCCGCCCGGCAATATGTGACGGAGGCCCTGGCGGAGGAGCCGGTGACGGTGGAGGACGTGACCCTGGACCAGGGCCGGGACGGCGGCGCGGCGGTGACGGCGAGGCTGCGCTATGAGGGAGAGGACCTGCCGGTGACGGTGGAGGTCCTTCCCTGAGAGGGAGAGGAACGGGATATGCGGAGTATAGAGACGATTTACGAGAAGCTGCTGGCGGATTTCGCGGAGCGGGCGGGCTTCACGCCGGAGGCGGGCTGTGACCTGGCGGTGCGGCTGTGGGCGGCGGCGGCGGAGCTCCAGGCCCTGGAGATTCAGGCGGACTGGGTGCTGGACCAGAGCTTCCCCCAGACGGCGCAGGGGGTCTACCTGGACCGCCACGGGAGCATGCGGGGGCTGAAGCGGCTGGGGGCCACCCGGTCGGGGGGCTCCCTGCGCTTCTCCGTGGAGGCGGCCCCGGCCATGGAGATTTCCATTCCGGCGGGGACGGTGTGCATGACGGCGGAGGAGGTCCGGGTGCGGACCACGGAGGACGCGGTAATTCCGGTGGGAGCGCTGTATGCGGACGTGCCCGCCGAAGCCGTAGAGGCCGGGCCGGGAGGCAACGTGGTGCCGGGGGCGGTGCGGTTTCTGACGGCTTGTCCCACGGCGGTGACGGCGGTGACGAATCCCAATGCCTTCACCGGCGGGGCCGGGGAGGAGGACGACGAGACCTTCCGCGCCCGCATTCTGGAGAGCTACCGCCGCCTGCCCAACGGGGCCAACACCGCCTGGTATGAGACCACGGCCATGAGCTACCCCGGCGTGACGGCGGCCAAGGCCGTGGGCCGGGCGGAGGGGCCGGGAACGGTGAACGTCTACGTCACCGGGGAGAACGGCCTCCCGGACGAGGCGCTGCTGGCGGGCCTCCAGGCGGAGCTCCAGGAAAAGCGGGAGATCGCCGTGACGGTGAAGGCCCTGGCCCCCTCCGCCAAGACGGTGAACGTCGCCGTGGCGGTGGCCCCCAAGGAGGGGGCGGACAAGGAGGCGGTGCTGGAGACCGCCCGGCAGGCCATAGCCGCTTTCTTCGGCGGGCGGCTGCTGGGCCGGGCCGTGCTCCTGGCGGAGCTGGGAAACCGGCTCTACGAGCTGGAGGGGGTGGAAAATTACCGCTTCACCGCCCCGGCAGCGGACATTCCGGCGGACAGCACGGCCCTGCCGGTGCTGGGGACGCTGGAGGTGACGGAATTACAGGAGCCGGAGGAGGCGTAACATGTACGAGGAGTTTCTGCGGAGGCTGCTGGCTCCCCTGGGGGTCTACCGGCTGGACCGGGATTCCCTCAGCGGGGCGGAGCTTTACGCCCTGGGCAGGGGGCTGGACGCCGTGTCGGACCGGCTGGATGAGGTGGAGCGGGAGGGCGTCACCGCCACGGCGGAGGACGAGGGGCTTCGCCGCCGGGAGGCGCTGTTCCTCCGGAGGCCCGCCGCCGTCACGCCGGAGGAGCGCCGGGCGGCCATCGCGGCGCTGCTGCAAATCGACGGAGACAGCCTGACGCCGGAGGCCATCAGCCGGACAATCCGGGGCTGCGGCATCCGGGCCCAGGCCATTGAGATTGGGACCAACCGGGTCCGGGTGGCGTTTCCGGGGACCCCGGGGGTCCCGGCGGAGTTTGAGCAGATTGAGAAGATCGTGCTGGATATTCTGCCCTGCCACCTGGAGGTAGAGTTTTATTTCCGGTTTTTCACCTGGGAGGAGTGCCAACGGGCCGGGTATACCTGGGAGTTTGTGGAGGAGCAGGAGTTTGACTGGGAGGGGTTTCAGATGGCGGTTCCTCCTGAGGAGGGGGAGATTCAGCTATGATGATAGCCGGTGCGTTGCACCCCCCGTTTTCTCCTTTTCTTCCAGAAGAAAAAGAGAAAACGGGCCGTGCACGGTCCAAAAGAGAAAAAGAAGTAATTTGACCTTCTATCGGCAGAACATCCTGTACGGTGAGATTGGTTTTTTAGGGGTGAATCCTTATGGGGCCCCCTGGTCAGGCCATTTCCCTGAGGCGGGAGTTTTGGCGCCCGCTGAATGGTCTGTCCCCTCTTTCCGCTGCCGCTCATGCGGCGTTTAAGGAAGCACTGATTAAATCAACGTGTGCAGATTTGCGCCAGAAATTTCTGCTGACAAGGAAGAAAATCGCAGGAATCCTGACGGATTTCAAGATTTTCTAACGCAGTCCAGCGGGAATTTATGGCGTGAAGCTGTGTGCGGGGATTTCATCAGTGGTTCCTTAA
>CAJTVF010000039.1 GCA_910579435.1 uncultured Oscillibacter sp. | reverse complement strand
GCGGGAATTTATGGCGTGAAGCTGTGTGCGGGGATTTCATCAGTGGTTCCTTAATCCGCTCCGGGGAGCTGGCAGCCGGCCAGGCCGGAGCGGCGGAGGACCATCTTTACAATATGAAACAATACGAACTCATCCGCTCCCGCCGGAAGACCCTGGCCCTGGAGGTCACGGGGGACGGGCGGCTGCTGGTGCGGGCCCCTCTGCGCTGTTCCCAGGCGCGGATCGACGCCTTCGTCGGCGCTCACGCCGCCTGGATTGAAAAGCACGCGGCGATTCAGCGGGAAAAGGCCGCCCACCGCCCACCCGCCCCCACAGCGGCGGAGATCGAGGCCCTGAAAGCCCGGGCAAGGGCGGAGCTGCCGGAAACAATCGCCCGGTGGAGCGAAAAAATGGGCGTGGCCCCCACCGGCTTCAAGGTGACCGCAGCCCGGAAGCGCTACGGAAGCTGCAGCGCGAAAAACAGCCTGTGCTTCTCCTGCTTCCTGATGAACTGCCCGGAGGCGGCGGTGGAGCTGGTGGTGGTCCACGAGCTCTGCCACATTCTGGAGAAGAACCACGGCCCCCGGTTTTACGCGCTGCTGGCGCAATACCTCCCGGACTGGCGGGAGCGGAAACAGCTGCTCTTCATGGGCTGAACGTTTTGAATACGGAGGACGGATATGGAAAAGCAACATCTTGCGGACCTGCTGAAAGGCAACCCCTACCCCGGGCGGGGCATCGTCCTGGGGAAGAGCGCGGACGGCAGACAGGCCGTGGCGGTATACTTCATCATGGGCCGCAGCGAGAACTCCCGGAACCGGGTCTTTGTCCCCACGGAGGACGGCATCCGCACGGAGGCCCATGACCCCGCCAAAATGACGGACCCCAGCCTCATCATCTACCACCCCGTCCGCAAAGCGGGCCGGGACCTCATCGTCACCAACGGGGACCAGACGGACACCGTGCGGGACTGCCTTCTGGAGGGCCGCACCTTTGCCGAGGCCCTGAAAAGCCGCGCCTTTGAGCCGGACGCCCCCAACTACACCCCCCGCATCTCCGGCCTGCTGAGCCCGGACGGCAGCTTCCAGCTCTCCATTTTGAAGAGCGCCGAGGGAGACCCGTCCTGCTGCTGCCGGTATTTCTACCACTACGACGCGCCGCTTCCCGGGGAGGGCCGCTTTCTCCACACCTACCTGGGCGACGGGAACCCCCTGCCCTCCTTTGAGGGGGACCCGGAGCGGGTGGTCCTGGACGCGGAAACGCCGGAGGCCCTGGCAGAGCAGGTCTGGGGGGCCCTGGACCCGGAGAATAAGGTATCCCTCTTCGTCCGGTTCGTGAATCTGGCGGAGGGGACCCACCGGGACGTGATCCGGAACCGCTATTGAGCATCCGCCCCCAAAAAAGCGCCGTCCCAGCCAAGGGACGGCGCTTCTTCTTGCCTCTCCGGAACCCTGGGCGGCGAATCACAGCCTGCCGTAAACCAGCTCCGCGAACTGGCCGTATTTCCGCACCTCTTCCAAGCGAAACCGCCGGAGGGCCTCCTTCTGCGTAAAAAGCGGAATCCCCGCCCCCAGCAGCACCGGGGCCACCTGCACGATGAAGCGGTCCACCAGATGGAAAAAGAAATGGCGGCGCGCATTTTCCCCCTTCCCCCCAGCCTCCAACTGCGGTATACTAAAGGAACCACTGATGAAATCCCCGCACACAGCTTCACGCCATAAATTCCCGCTGGACTGCGTTAGAAAATCTTGAAATCCGTCAGGATTCCCGCGATTTTCTTCCTTGTCAGCAGAAATTTCTGGCGCAAATCTGCACACGTTGATTTAATCAGTGCTTCCTAAAGGATATGAACACCACCGGCCCTCTCCGGGCGGAACGGAGGAACTCATGGAACAATCCAACCACCTGTACACGGCGATGGCGGACGCCTTCCGGGAGGAGGCGTTTTTGCGGAAGCTGTCCCGCCCCCGGGAGGAGGCGGAAGCCCTCTTCGGCGGCCTGGACTGGCCCGCCCTGCTGGCCCCCCTGCTGCCCATTCAGGAGCGAATCGTCTGCGGCCGCGCGCTGGACGCCTTCCGGCCGGTTCTGGAGCGCCTTGCCCCGGAGCCCCCGGAGGGCTGGGCCCTCTGCGCCTACCAAACGGCTGTCTCCCTTCTCTACCCCCAGGCGGACCCCGCCCGCACCCCCGGGCAGCGGGACGGGGCCCTGTGCTTCCTCCAGCTCCTGCGGACCCTCTTCGACGCGGAGCGGGAGGCCCTGCCCTTCGACTTCTGGCTGGACTTCGCCTTCTGCACGGAGGAGGAGCTGAAGGCCAGTGCCGTAGCGGAGGACTACCGCCAATTCCTCCGCCGCTGGCGGGAGGAATACGTCTACGAGCTTCTCCGCCTGGGCCGGGAGGTCACGCCCTTCCGGACCTGCGCGCACATCGCCGGGGTCCACCACGTGTCCATGACGGTCTCCCGGGCCTTCAAGGCCGGGGGCGGAAAAATCGACCTGGGACTCATCTCCGCCGCCGCCGCGGGCCACGACATCGGCAAGTTCGGCTGCAAGCCCGGGGAGCGGGTGCCCTACCTCCACTACTACTACACGGACCAGTGGTTCTCCTGGCGGGGCCTGGGGGCCCTGGGCCGCATCGCCGCCAACCACTCCGTCTGGGACCTGGAGCTGGAGAACCTGTCCTCCGAGTCGCTGGTGCTGGTGTACGCCGACTTCCGGGTGAAGCAGGAGCGCCTCCCCGGCGGCGGGGAGGCGGCAAAGCTCTTCTCCCTGGCGGACGCCTTTGACGTGATTCTCTCCAAGCTGGACAACGTGGACGCCGCCAAGCGGCGGCGGTACGAGTATGTATACGTGAAGCTCCGGGACTTCGAGGGCTATCTCCGGAGCTTCGGCGCGGACGTGACCCTGGAAACCGCCGGGGGACCGCCCCTGCCCCGGAAGGACCCCTCCCTGATGAACGAGGACGAGGTGGTCCTGGGCCTGCGGCAGACGGCGGTGGACCACAACATCCGCCTGATGCACCGGCTGAGCCGGGAGCGGCTGTTCGTCGCCACCCTGGAGGCGGCGAGAGGGGAGAAGGACCCGGGCCGCATCCGGGCCTATGTGTCCGTGTTCCGGGAGTACTTCACCTACTGGACCGTGGAGCAGAAGGAGCAGGCCCTGGAATTTCTTTATGAGCTGCTGCTCCAGCCCGACGGGGACATCCGCCGCCAGGCGGCGGCCCTGATGGGCCGGATGCTCTCCAAGTTTCTCTCCGGCTACAAAAAGGAGCTGCCCCAGGGCGCGCCCCCCAGCCCTCAGGAGGAGCGGCCCTTCGAGCTGTGGGCGGAGTACCTGGAAAAGCTCATCCACCCGGACCGCCGCCTCACCCCCCGGCAGATCAGCATGATCCGCTACCAGGCCAAGACGGCGGCGGACGCGCTGCTGGGCGGCTGTGACCACGAGGACTTCCCCCGGTTTTCCGAGCTCCTTTTCCGCCACTATCAGGACCCGGCCGCCGAGGACCCGGAAGGGGCCTTCGCCCTGCTGAACACGGCGCTGAACCTGCCCATGGAGCGCGTCGCCCCCCGGGACCTGGCGGCGCTGGCGGGCTACGCCGCCTGGTGGCTGGAAACCGGCGAGGCCCCCCAGAAGGCCGCCGCCATGCGCCTTGCCCGCCGCCTCCTTCCGGTCCTGGAGCCGGATTCTCCCCAGTGGGAGGCCGTCGTCCGGGCCGCGAAAACGGCGGACTGCTCCTCCTCCACCCCCCTGCTCTACCTCCAGACCCGGCTGGGGACCCTTCTGGGCCTGGACGTGTCCGGCCTCCGGGAGCTGCTGGACCAGGGGGAGGCCGCCGGCGGCGTGTTCCTGGACAACCTGAAAACCGCCACTCCCTGGGTGCTGAAGGCCGTGGGCGTGGAATACCTGCTGGACCAGGCCCGGCACGGGGAGCCCGCCGCCGCCCTCCACATCGCCACCCACTTTTCCAACCTGATGAAGGTCAGCGAAAACGTGGTGGTCCGCCGCCTGGCGGGCAGCGCCCTGCTGGACATGGCCCCCCTGCTGACGCCCCCCCGGCGCAACGAGGTGGCCGTGGAGCTGTGCGAGGCCCTGGAGACCGGCCAGTCGGAGATTTCCCAGTACATTCCCCCCTATCTCGGGCAGTTCCTCCTGTGGCTCACCCCCCGGGAGCTGGACGAGATCCTGGACGAGCTCCTCCGCTTCCTCTCCTCCTCCAGCGCCAGCGTGGCGGCGGGGGGCCTGGCCACCGTGGGGGCCCTGCTGGAGCACTACCGGGTCTACGGGAAGCGCTTCCGCGAATCGCCGGAGGACCTGGAGCGCCGCCGCAAGCGCATGGCGGGCCTGCTCCTCAAGGGCCTGGCCTCCTGCATGGAGCCGGTGCGGCAGGAGGCCCTGCGGGTTTTGGGGGAGGGCCTCTTCGCCTCCCCCTTCCTGAGCTACGCGGACAAGACGGCCCTCTTTACTCTGGTTGCCAAAAAGCTCCTCTTCCTCATCGGCGAGCAGCCGGGGGGAGAGCTGACCTTCTTCCACACCGCCGCCGCCCTCTCCCACATTTACCGCTTCGCCGTGAAGCACCGCATTGAGAGCGGGCCCTTCCGCTTTGAGTGGCGGGACAAGGCCGCCGCCTTCTTCCCCGGCACCTTCGATCCCTTCTCCCTCTCCCACAAGGGCATCGTCACCGCCATCCGGGACCTGGGGATGGAGGTCTACCTTGCCGTGGACGAGTTCTCCTGGTCCAAAAAGGCCCAGCCCTCCCTGATCCGGCGGCAGATCGTCAGCATGTCCGTGGCCGACGAGTTCGGCGTGTACCTCTTCCCCCACGACATCCCCGTGAACCTGGCCACGCCCCAGGACCTGATCCGCCTGCGGCAGGTCTTCCAGGGCCGGGACGTCTATCTGGTGGTGGGCTCCGACGTGGTAGCCAACGCCTCCTCCTACAAGGTCCCGCCCCGCGAAGGCTCCGTCCATTCCCTGAACCACATCGTCTTCCGCCGCTCCAGCGACGCCGAGGGCCGGGAGATCGACGCGGACCTCTCCTGCATTACCGGCCGGGTGGTCCAGCTCCAGCTCCCCACCCATCTGGAGGACATCAGCTCCACCCGCATCCGGGAGAACATCGACCTGGGCCGGGATATCTCCAATCTGGTAGACCCCACGGTGCAGGACCTCATCTACCGGAACAGCCTCTACCTCCGGGAGCCCCAGTACAAGCAGCTGGTCCGGGCCAGCCTCCTGGACTTCGCCCGCGTCGCCGCCCCGGACTCCGGTTTCTGGGCGGAGCTGGGGGAGGCCCTGGGGCCCCTGCCGCCCCCGGACCCCCGGGACAGCGTGTTCCTCCTCCGGTCGAACGGCCCCCGGCCCCGGGTCCTGGGCTTTCTGACGGGCCGGATTGTCAACTCCGGGGAGCTGTACAACGCCTTCGGCAGCGAGGAGCTGGCGAACCTGGTCCGCACCCGGACGGCGGGGCGCATCCAGCTGCTGACGGGCCTCTGGGCCGCCAGGGCCCCCGGGGGAAATTACGACCCGGGCCAGCTTCTGCTGACGGAGGCCCTGACCCGGGCGGCGGAGGACGACTGCGGCTACGCCGTCTGGTGGGGCCCGGCGGACCAGGCGGGCCTGGACATGCTCCGCCGCCAGGGCTTCGTCCCCGCGGAGCTGGAAACGCCCCAGCCGCTGCTGCTGGTGGATATGCGCTCCCCGGCGGTGCTGGTCCAGAACATCCCCACCACCTTGAAGGAGCCCTTCGCCTCGGACCGGCAGGTCCTCTCCGCCATGGGCGCGGCCCATCTCCGCCTCCAGGAGGCGGTGTGCGGCCTGTACCCCGGGACGCTGGTGCTGTCCCTCAACGCCGAGGTCATCTACCACCGCCTGGTCCGAAAGCTGACGGAGGAAAACGGCGTCCCCGCCGAGCCCCAGGCCCCCCGGGTCCTGGGTCCCAAGATGTGCGTGCCCTTCGGCAAGATCCTCCGGGGCAACGCCGTGCCCAACACCGTCACCAAAACCATCCACACCGACAAGGTGTTTGCCCCGGACCTCCACTCCTTCTCCATCGCCCCCTTCCCGGGATATGCGCCCCTGGAGAGCCAGATCCGGACCATCCACTCCTTCCGCCGCCCCGTCATGCTGGTGGACGACCTCCTCCACACCGGAAACCGCATGGGCGTCCTGGACCCCCTGTTCCGCCGGGAAAAGCTGGACATCGACCTCTGCGTGGTGGGCCTGCTCTCCGGCCGGGGCCGGGACCTGATGGCCGCCCGGGGGCGGAAGGTGGAGAGCGTCTACTTTGTCCCGGACCTCCGGGCCTGGTTCGTGGAGTCCACCATGTACCCCTTCATCGGCGGCGACGCCGTGGACAAGGCGGCGCCCTCCGTCCCGGGGCTGACCCCGGCGGTGAACCTGATCCTGCCCTATGCCTTCCCCCGGTTCTACAGCCAGTGCGAACGGGAGGCGGTGTTCCGCTTCTCCCGGACCTGCATGGAGAACAGCCGGGACATTCTCCTGGCCCTGGAACGGGCCTACCGGGAGCGCTATTCCCGGAACCTGACCCTCTCCCGGCTCAGCGAGGCGGTGATCCTGCCCCTGAGCCCCGACAAAGGGGCGGCGATGCGGTATGACCCGAACCTCTCCGCCTCCATATGCCTGGAGAGCGACCTGCGGCAGCTGGACCGGATGCGGGAGCTTTTGCGGTGAAACCGGAAGGAGACGCTATGATCGAACGCACGATATATAAAATTCAGCAGGACCCCGCCCGGACCCCCGCCGCCTGGCTGGCGGCGGACCCCCGGCAGCTGAACGGGGAAGCGGCGGACGTCCGCTGGCTGGACCCCCGGCGGCTGGGGCAGGCCCCGGCCCTGCCGGAGGCCGTCCGGGCCGCCCTTCCCTGCGGCGGGGTGACCGGGGTAAACACCCGCCACCCCCGCTGGGAGCGGGCATTGGAATTCGTCACCCCCAGGCCCGGGAAAAAGCGGGTCCACCTCCTGGCGGTGGGAGACGTGGGAGGCACTTTGCTGACAGCCCTGAAGCTGGAGGGCGCCGGTATCATTTCCGCCATCGGCATCCACGACCTGAACGCGAACGCCGTGGCCCGGTGGGTCATGGAGATGGGCCAGATTTGCGCTTGTCCCCCGTACTACACCGCCTTACCGGAGGTGGAAGCCGTTTCTTCGGAAAACCTGTTCGACTGCGACGTGTTCATCTTCGCCGCCACGAAGTCCATCCCCCCTGTGGGCAGCGGCGTGAAGGACGTGCGCATGGCCCAGCTGGAGGCCAACCGCCCCCTGGCGGAGTCCTTCGCCCGGCAGGCCCGGGAGGCGGATTTCCGGGGCCTCTTCGCCGTCCTCAGCGACCCGGTGGACCCCCTGTGCCGGGCGGTGTGGCGGGCCTCCAACACCGGCCCCGGCGGGGAATTGGACTACCTGGGCCTTCTCCCCGAGCAGGTCCAGGGCTTTGGCCTGGGGGTAATGAGCGCCCGGGCGGCCTACTTTGCAAAGCAAGACCCCCGCTTCGCCTCCTTTTTCACGGAGGGCCGGGCCTTCGGCCCCCACGGGCAGGGCCTGGTCGTCGCCAACTCCATCCGGCATTACGACGACGCCCTCTCCCGGGAGCTGACCCAGCTGACGCTGGAAGCCAATCTCCGCATCCGGGACCTGGGCTTCAAGCCCTATGTGGCCCCCGCCATCTCCTCCGGGGCCTTGCAGCTTCTCCTGGCCCTGCGGGGGGAGTGGCACTGCTCCTCGGCGCCCTTGGGGGGCATCTGGTTCGGGTGCCTGAACCGTTTTGGCTGCTATGGGCTGGAGATCGAGACGCTGGAGCTGCCGGAGACGCTCTTTGCCCGGCTCCGGGAGACGGAGCGGGCCCTGCGCGAAATTTCCTGAGAACGGGAGGATGCCATGGAACGGGAATTGACCCTGGTTGCCGGTCCCGGCCTCCTGGAGGGGCGGCTGGAAGAGACCCTGCGCGCCGCCCTGGAGGGCCGGACGGTCCGGCTCTATCGGGACGGCGAATCCCTGGAAAACCGGCGGCTTCTCTTCGCCTTCTCCCTGCCGGAAAACGGGATCAGCGCCGGGCTGTACGGCCTCCTGGCCCGGCTGCGGGACTGTCCGGGCTGTCTGAGCGGCAGCGTGGGGGGCGTGGTCATCGACGGGGCCGGGGACCTGTACACCAAGGCGGCGGGGCGGGAGCTCATCCTCGCCGCCAGCCTGGCGGGCTGTACCTTTCCGGGCCGCCCCTTAGTGGAGGCCGCGGGAAACCTCCAAAACTTCACCGTACAGGCGCGGAACGGAGGCTGTGACCTGGAGACGGCCTACCGCCGGGCGGTGTCGGACCTGGCGGGGCGGGTGCTGGGCTTTGCCCCTCCCCGGCGGGAGCGGCCGAATATTTTAGCCCTCCACGCCTCCAGCCGCTCCACCTCCAACACCCTGGACCTCTGGAGCCGGGTCCGGGAGCGGCTCGAGGGGACCTGCGACGTCCGTGAGATCGGACTGCGGAACGGGACGCTGGAGGACTGCGCCGGGTGCCCCTACACCACCTGCCTCCACTTCGGGGAACAGGGGGGATGCTTTTACGGCGGCGTGATGGTTCAGGAGGTGTTCCCCGCCCTCCGGGAGGCGGACGCGGCGGTCCTGCTCTGCCCCAACTACAACGACGCCCTCTCCGCCAATCTCACCGCCGCCGTGAACCGCCTGACAGCCCTCTACCGCGCCGCCTCCTTCGAGGACAAAGCGGTCTTCGCCATTGTGGTCTCCGGCTACTCTGGCGGGGACATTGTGGCCAGCCAGGTGGTTTCGGCCCTGTGCGTCAACAAGGGCTTCTGGCTGCCCCCCGGAGCCATTCTGCTGGAGACCGCCAACGACGCCGGGGCGGCTCTCAGGCTGCCGGGCGTCGGGGAGCGGCTGGAGCGGTTTGCCGGAAATATGCTGGCGCAGTGGGGCCGTCCGATTTAGGCCTCGTTTGAAAAATGGCAAAACGCCGTCTTTGGGCATCTTATTCCGCCAGGACTGCGTTGATTGGACTTGAAATCCGTCAGGATTCCCGCGTCAAATCGCCTTGCCTGGCAAAAAAATCCGCCCAAATCCGGCATTCCGCCAATTTTCAAACAAGGCCTAAAGGGAAATGTCCTATACGGAGATTTTATGCTGCTGGGGCGGACGCACAGGTCCGCCCTTATGCTCCTCCTTTGAAAATATGCGTTGGGGCACTCCCCTGCAAAGGGCCCTCTTGACTTTCCGGCGGCTTTGTGCTATGCTTTCCAAAATGACAGGCCGCTTTTTTCCATGGAAAACAGCGGAAAGTTTTTAAAAGATGGGAGACGATCATATGAAGAGAATCAAGACCCTGGAGACCCGCAGCCTCTGCGAGAGCGCCAAGAAGGGCGGCTGCGGCGAGTGCCAGACCTCCTGCCAGTCCGCCTGCAAGACCTCCTGCGGCGTCGCCAACCAGAAGTGCGAGCAGAAGTAAGCAGAAAGCGCCAAGCGCCGCCCCGCCGGGCGGCGTTTTTTCCGCCCTCAAATCCCCTACACACAGGAGGCTCCCTATGGTACATCAATACAAACTGAACGGATACAACCTCGTCCTGGACAGCTGCTCCGGCGGGGTCCACGTGGTGGACGAGGCGGCCTATGACGTCATCGCCCTCTACCCGGACCACACGCCGGAGGAGATCGTCCGGGCCCTGCTGGAAAAATACCCGGACCGCCCCGACGTGACGGCGGAAGAGCTTCGGGAGTGCATTGCCGACGTGGAAGCCCTGGTGAACTCCGGGCAGCTCTACACCCCCGACACCTTCTCAGACATCGCCGGAACCTTTAAAGAGCGCTCCGGCGGCGTAGTAAAGGCCCTCTGCCTCCACGTGGCCCACACCTGCAACCTCAACTGCTCCTACTGCTTCGCCAGCCAGGGAAACTACCATGGACCGGATGCCGGTCATGGCGGCCGGGCCCTCATGAGCTTCGAGGTGGGCAGGCAGGCCCTGGATTTTCTCATTGCCCATTCCGGGACCCGGACGAATCTGGAGGTGGACTTCTTCGGCGGCGAGCCCCTGATGAACTGGCAGGTGGTGAAGGACCTGGTGGCCTATGCCCGGACCCAGGAGGGACCCCATCACAAGCGCTTCCGCTTCACCCTCACCACCAACGGGATGCTGATTGACCAGGACGTGATCGACTTTGCCAACCGGGAGATGGACAACGTGGTCCTCTCCCTGGACGGGCGGAAAGAAATCCACGACGCCCTCCGGGTGGACCACGCCGGAAACGGCAGCTATGACCGCATCGTCCCCAAATTTCAGGAGCTGGTGAAGGCCCGGGGAGGGACCCGGTACTATATGCGGGGCACCTTCACCCACCGGAACCCGGACTTTACGAAGGACCTCTTCCATATGGCGGACCTGGGCTTCACCGAGCTCTCCATGGAGCCGGTGGTCTGCGCCCCGGGGGACCCGGCGGCCCTGACGGCGGAGGACCTGGAGGTGGTCAAGGACCAGTACGAGCTGCTGGCCAGGGAAATGCTGAAACGGCACAAGGAGGGCCGCCCCATCACCTTCTACCACTACATGCTGGACCTCACCGGGGGCCCCTGCGTCTATAAGCGGGTCTCCGGCTGCGGCTCCGGCACGGAGTACATGGCCGTCACCCCCTGGGGGGACCTGTACCCCTGCCACCAGTTCGTGGGAGAGGAGGCGTACAAGCTGGGAGACGTGTGGAGCGGCGTGACCAACACCGCCCTGCGGGAGGAGTTCCGCGCCTGCAACGCCTACGCCCGCCCCGCGTGCGCGGACTGCTGGGCCAGGCTCTACTGCTCCGGTGGCTGCGCCGCCAACGCCTACCACGCCTCCGGCTCCATCCGGGGAATCTACGAGGCGGGCTGTGAGCTCTTCCGCAAGCGGATGGAGTGCGCCATCATGCTCCAGGCCGCCCTGGCGGAAGAGGCGGAGGAAGCATGACCACGCCCATTTGGGACTTCCTGCAGCGCTGCCAACAGGCCGGAACGCGCCGCTTTCACATGCCGGGCCACAAGGGCGCGGGGCCTCTGGGCTGTGAGCAGTGGGACATCACGGAAATCCAGGGGGCGGATTCCCTATACGAGGCGGCGGGCATCATCGCCGAAAGCGAGGCCAACGCCGCCGCCCTCTTCGGCTCCGGGGCAACGTTCTATTCCACGGAGGGCTCCAGCCAGTGCATCAAGGTCATGCTGTACCTGGCCCTCCAGAACCGGCCGGCGGGGACCCCGCCGGTCATCGCCGCCGCCCGGAATGTCCACAAGTCCTTTGTCCATGCCGCCGCCCTGCTGGACTTCGAGCCGGTCTGGCTGTGGCCGGAGGAGAGCGCTTCCCTCTGCGCCTGTCCCGTCACCGCGGAGGGGTTGGGCCAGGTCCTTTCCGCCTTGGACGCGCCCCCCGCCGCCGTGTATATCACCAGCCCGGACTATCTGGGGAACATGGCGGACATTCCGGCCTTGGCGGGGGTCTGCCGCCGTTACAAAACCCCGCTTCTGGTGGACAACGCCCACGGGGCATACCTCCGTTTCCTGGAGCCCTCCCGGCACCCGCTGGACCTGGGGGCGGACCTGTGCTGCGACTCCGCCCATAAGACCCTCCCGGTCCTCACCGGCGGAGCATACCTGCACATTGCCAAAACCGCCCCGGCGGCGTTCCGGAAAAACGCCAGGGCGGCGATGGCCCTCTTCGGGTCCACCAGCCCGTCGTATCTGACCCTGGCGTCCCTGGACCTTTGCAATGGGTATCTGGCCGGCGGCGGCCCAAGCCTCATCCGCGCCGCCGCCGGAAGAATGGAGGCATTGAAACAGGACCTGCCCAAATGGGGCTGGTCCTCCGTGGGGACGGAGCCCTTGAAGCTCACCCTGGATACCGCCGCCTGCGGCATAACGGGAAGCCTTGCGGCGGAGGGCCTCCGGGTGAACGAGGGCGTAGAGCCGGAATACGGGGACCCGGATTTTGTGGTACTGATGGCCTCCGGAGCCACGGGGGAGGCGGATTTCCAGGCGGTGGAGCGGGCGCTTCGCCTCACCCGCCGGAGACATCCCCGCTCCCGCCCGGCTCTCCCTTTGGCGAGGGGGGAGCGGGTCCTCTCCATCCGGGAGGCCCTGTTCGCCCCCCAGGAAACCGTTCCGGCAGAGGAAAGCCTTGGCCGAATCTGCGGCGCGCCCACGGTGAGCTGTCCTCCGGCGGTTCCCATCGCCGTGTCCGGGGAGCGCATCGGACCGGAAGCCGCCGCGCTGTTTCCATATTACGGCATAAAAACCGTGGACGTTTTGCAGGACTGAAAATGAAAAAACGAGGCACACTATCCGTTGCCGCCCCGTCCTCCGGGACGGGGCAAATCTTTTTCTTTGATAGGAGAACAACCATGAACGCGACGGTCAATGAAAGCTGCATCGGCTGCGGCCTGTGCGCCGGGAACTGCCCGGAGGTCTTTACCATGGGGGACGACGGCTTCGCCCACGGCGGCGAGGTCCCAGACAGCGCCATGGACGCGGCCCAGGCGGCCCGGGACGAGTGCCCCGTCAGCGCCATCAGCATCGGCTGAGGCCCGCGCATACGCGTATAAAAAAGGGGAGCTGCCCACTTTGGGCAGCTCCCCCTTTTACGCTTATTCGTCCAGCTTGAGCACCGCCAGAAACGCCTCCGTGGGGATCTGCACGGAGCCCAGGGAGCGCATTTTCTTCTTGCCCTCCTTCTGCTTTTCCAGCAGCTTCTTCTTCCGGGTAATATCGCCGCCGTAGCACTTGGCCAGCACGTCCTTCCGCATGGCTTTGACCGTCTCCCGGGCGATGACCCGCCCGCCGATGGCCGCCTGCACCGGCACCTCGAAGAGCTGGCGGGGAATGTTCTCCTTCAGCTTCTCGCAGAGCTTCCGGGCCCGGGGATAGGCCTTGTCCTTATGGGCAATGAAGCTCAGCGCGTCCACCTGGTCCCCGTTCAGCAGCAAATCCACCTTCACCAGCTCGCTGGGCCGGTAGCCGGACAGCTCGTAGTCCAGCGAGGCATAGCCCTTGGTGTTGGCCTTCAGCGTGTCGAAAAAGTCATAGATGATTTCATTCAGGGGCATCTGATAATGGAGCTCCACCAGATGGGTGTCCAGGTACTGCATGTCCTTGAACTCCCCCCGGCGCTCCTGGCACATGGGCATGATGTTGCCCACGTAGTCGTTGGGGCTGATAATGGACACCTTGACATAGGGCTCCTCCGCCCGCTCGATGGAAGCCGGGTCCGGGTAATTATGGGGATTGTCCACCCGGACCAGACTACCATCCGTTTTATAAACATCATAAATTACGGAGGGTAATGTCGTCACCAGGTCCAAATCAAATTCCCGCTCCAGCCGCTCCTGGATGACCTCCATGTGGAGCATGCCCAAAAAGCCGCAGCGGAAGCCAAAGCCCAGGGCCACGGAGGACTCGGGCTCAAAGCTCAGGGACGCGTCGTTGAGCCGGAGCTTTTCCAGGGCGTCCCGGAGGTCCGGGTATTTGGACCCGTCCTCGGTGTAAATGCCGCAGTAGACCATGGGCTGAACCGGCCGGTAGCCCGGGAGGGCCTCCGCCGCCGGGTTCTGGGCATCCGTCACGGTGTCGCCCACCCGGGTGTCCTGGACGTTTTTGATGGAGGCGGTGAAATAGCCCACCTCCCCCGCGCGGAGACAGCCGCAGGGCTCCATGCCCAGGGGCAGCAGGTGGCCGCACTCCACCACCTGGTAAGACGCGCCGGAGGCCATCATCTTCACCGTCTGCCCGGCCCGGAGGGAGCCCTCCATCAGGCGAATGTAGACGATGACCCCCCGGTAGCTGTCGTACTGGCTGTCGAAAATCAGGGCCTTGAGGGGGGCCTTCTCGTCCCCGGAGGGGGGCGGGACGTTTTTCACAATGTCCTCCAGCACCGCGTCAATGTTGACCCCCTGCTTGGCGGAGATCTCCGGCGCGTCCAGGGCGGGGAGGCCGATGATGTCCTCCACCTCCTGCTTGGCCTGGGCGGGGTTGGCGGCGGGGAGGTCGATTTTGTTAAAAACCGGAAGGATTTCCAGGTCGTGCTCCATGGCGAGGTAGGTGTTGGCCAGGGTCTGGGCCTCCACGCCCTGGGTGGAGTCCACCACCAGCACCGCCCCCTCGCAGGCGGCCAGGGACCGGGACACCTCGTAGTTAAAGTCCACATGGCCCGGGGTGTCAATGAGGTTCAGGGCGTAGTCCTCCCCGTCGGCGGCGGTGTAGTTCAGCCGCACGGCCCGGGCCTTGATGGTGATGCCCCGCTCCCGCTCTAAGTCCATGTTGTCCAGGAGCTGGCTCTCCATCTCCCGCTGGCTGACGGCGTTGCACTTCTCCAAAAGGCGGTCCGCCAGGGTGGACTTGCCGTGGTCAATATGGGCGATGATGGAAAAGTTGCGGATGTGGTCTTGGTTTATCATAGAAAAAAGCCTCCTTGGGGAAGTCTTGATGGTGTCATACTTGCGGAAGATGGGGGTACACCGCCGCCCACACGCCGGTGTCCGGGTCCCGCTCCAGGACTAGAACGTCGGGACTTGTCCCCCGGTCGAAGTATATCCGTTCGGCGGAATCATCCAGTTGAATGTCAAACCTGTATTCTGACCCAATGCCGCTGTTCAGCCCGCCGAAGCAGCTGTAAAAGGAGCAGTGGATCTCATCGCCGAACTGCTTGGCCTCCATGGCCCGGATGAAGCCCATGGAACCCTCGGGAAACGTCTGTACCGTGACGATGGACCCGTCGTCAGAGACGGAAAACTTTTGCAGATCGATGTCCGTTCTCTTATGAAAGCCCGGCATGACAAACAGTGCTCCGGCGGCCGCGCCGATGAGGAAAGCCAGGACAATGGGCAGGATTTTTTTCATGGGGCCCTCCTTTTTCAGCTCTTGCACCAGTCCGGCGGCTGGTCATGGTCCTCGTACCACCGCTCCCAGAACTCGCCGTCCCACAGCGCGTCGTAGTCGTAGTGTACCACAAACTCCCGCCAGTCCGCCAGGGTCTTCTCCACGTCCTCCTCCCGGAGGA
Source organism: uncultured Oscillibacter sp. (assembly GCA_910579435.1). Classification (GTDB taxonomy): domain Bacteria; phylum Bacillota; class Clostridia; order Oscillospirales; family Oscillospiraceae; genus Oscillibacter. Next base: position 11,173 of record CAJTVF010000039.1, on the reverse strand, counting down.
GGAATTTCTCGGCGCACACGTTCCCAAGCACCCACTTTCCGGCCTCGCCGGAGTGGTGGACATAGTCGCAGTAGTTGTTCAGCTCCGTCACCATGTTCTTAGCGAACAGCGGGGCATGCACCCGGACATTCGGATACGCCCAGAGGGTCTTGCAGGCCAGCTTCACCGCCGCCAGCCGGGCGTCCAGGTCCCCCTGGCGGATGGACTTATCCCAGGCAAGAATGCTGTATGGAGACAGGAAAATCTCAAATTTCGTATCTGGGTGTTTCTGAAACCAGTTTGCCATTACCGCTAGATTCTCCTGGGCGAACTGGAGATAGGCGTCCTCCGGCATCTGGATTCCGGTGGCGGGCGCACGGTCGTAAAACTGCAAAGCCGCGTACTGTCCCCAGGAGGAGGTGCTGTCCCAGGTAAAACCCTCATCCAGGGTCTGTCCAGCGCCCCAGTAACTATTCAGGAGCGTATAAAAGCTGTAATATAAGCAATCCTTGTTGAGAAGGTATTTGATATCGTCCAGGGGATTTTGGTTGTAGAGATAGTCCGGCATAGCCCTGGAAGCATCCCGTTCGTTCCGTACGAGGGCGTTCAGATCCAGCGCAAAGAGGATCCGATCCGGTGAATGCTCCCGGAAGAGCAGATCCAGCACCTGGTCGAACTCGAAGAAATACCCGTCAGGTATGGTGACACGGAGGCCGGAACAGCGGTAGAATTCCTCAATCCAGCTTGCCCGGTAGTTAGAGACCATGGAGCTTCCCAGCAAAACAGTGTCTGCCGGGGACTGTCTGATAATCCCCGCCGCCTGATAGCGCTCGTTGAAGAAGACCGGGAGGCGGTCCTCCGGCATCCGGTAATAGAGGCAGGGGTCCACGGCGTACACAATCCCGCCGCACAGGGCCAGGGCCGCCAGCAGCGCCGCCAGGAAGCGGCGGGCCCAGCGTTGATACATCTTGTTCATTGGTCAGCCTCAGAAATTGGAATAGATGAAGGTGGTCACCCCGGTGAAGGACAGGATGGACCAGGCCGCAAGCAAAGCCAGGACCGCCGCCCGCCAGAAGGAGGGCTTAAAATGGTCCATCTGCCCCGCGGCGTTCCGGGGCCACAGGGCCGCCAGCAGGGCGGCGGCAAAGAGCCCATAGGTCAGGGCCGGGGCCGTCCAGGCCCGGAGGGGGGGGAGCACCACGCCCAGGGCCTTGGCCTCCTTGGCGAACACGTCCGCCATCAGCCAGTCCGCCGGGGGTCGGAAGTCGGTGGTGACGGCGGTCCGCAGCAGCGCCAGCGCCTGAGAGACGCCGGGCACCCGGAAGAACACCCAGGCGGCGTTGACAAAGGCAAAGGTCAGGGCCCAGCGCAGGAGCCTCGGCAGTTTCTCCCGGCCCTTCCCCCAGGCCCGCTCCACGATCTGGCCCAGGCCGTGGAGCCCGCCCCAGATGAGGAAGGTCCACCCCGCCCCGTGCCAAAGGCCGCTGACGAGAAAGACAATCAAAATATTGAGATAGGCCCGCCCGGTCCCCCGTTTGCTCCCCCCCAGGGGGAAGTACAGGCATTCCCGGAGGAAGGAGGTCAGGGTGATGTGCCACCGCTTCCAGAATTCCCCCACGGACAAGCTCCGGTAAGGGGAATCGAAGTTCACCGGGAGGCGGAGGCCAAAGAGGCGGGCACACCCGGCGGCAATGTCGCAGTAGCCGGAGAAGTCAAAGTACAATTGCAGGGTGTAACCTAGAATCACCAGCCAGGCTCCGGGGGCGGAAAGCTTGTCCAGGCGCGCCCAGCCGTTGTCCACCACAATGCCCAGGTTATCCGCCAGCAGCACCTTTTTCGCCATGCCGGAGGCGATGGCGTACAGGGCGGCGGCAAGGTCCTGCCCGTCCGGACGCAGAAATTTCTCCCCGTGAAGCTGGGGGAAAAAGGCCTGGGGCTTCAAAATCGGCCCGGAGACCACGGAGGGGAAGAAGAAGGCATAGAGGGGCAGAGAGTCCCCTTCCTCCAGGCGGAAGCCGCCGGTATAGGCCTCCTTCAAAAGCCAGAGCTGCTGGAAGGTGAAAAAGCTGAGGCCCAGGGGGACCCAGCCGAGGGACAGGCGTCCCCCGGTGACAAAGCCGGCATACTTAAAGACCGCCAGCACGCCGATGTGCCACGCCGCCGCCAGCGCCAGGCAAAGGCGGCGCTGCCCGGGCGTTCTGGGGTCCCCATAGGCGGAAGGCCCGTCGTCCCCCGCCAGGACCCGGATCCTCATAGTTGTCAAGCGCCGGACAGCAGCGGCGGATACCGCCAGCCCCGCCGCCAGAACCAGGAACGCGGCCCAGCCGCCCCCCGCTATGTAAAAGAACAGACAGGCCAGGGTCAGGCCGCCCGCGGCGGTCCGCCGGTCCCGCCGGGCGATGGTCAGGCAGAGGATCACCGTGACCAGGAGAAACGCCAGAAAGCCAAACGATTGAAAATTCATTTTTCCGGCTGTCTGGAAAGGGCGGTGAGCCGGGCGTCGGTGGTGCTGAGGACCTGGGTCAGGCTCTGGCAGCGCCCCGGATAGGCGGCGTTGATGGCCGGGGACGAGAGGTCCGGGAACTCCGCCTTTTTGGCCTGGAGCTCCCGCAGGGCGGCGGCGTACCGGGCCTCGGAGAGCTTCCGGTCCGCGTCGGCCAGCCCCAGGCCGCAGGTGCTGGGGTCTAAAGCAAAATAGCCCTCGTTGGCCCCGGAGGAGCGGTAGAGGTGCCGGTAGAGCTGGTAGACGGCGCTGCCCAGGTGGGCGGCGGCGGCATTAATGACGGATTTATCCCCCAGCTTGCCCAGCAGCTCGAAGAGGACCCCCACCGCGCCGGAGAGGAGCTTGCTTTGCAGGGTGGCCAGGACGCTGCCCCGGAGGGTGCTCTTGGGCTCGGCGGCGTCCAGGATGTCCTGTTCCGTCAGCATATTCCCCTCCCGGGAGAGGGTGCGGCCCAGGATGAAGTCGGCGGACACGCCGTAATAGTCGCAGGCCCGGACAACAAAGGCCAGTCCCGGCTCCCGGATGCCGTTTTCATAGTGGGAGAGGAGGGCTTGGGAGATGCCCAGCTCCCCGGCGGCCAGGCGCTGGCTGACGCCCTTTTCCTGCCGCAGCAGGGACAAGGTGCGGGAAAACTCTGAACTCATAGGCAGACGCTCCTTTGGTTTGTTCTCAATTACGCAACGTATAGTCTACCAAAAGGGTTACGCGATGTAAAGACATTTTTTGAGGAAATCAAGGAAATCGCGCCCCCCCCCGCCGCTCACCGGCCCGGCAGGGGGAACGCACGCAAAATCACCCGCCCGAAGCAGACCAGCGTCCGTCCGCCGGAGGAGGGAAGCACCACGTCCGCGTCCGCCCGGGCCCGGTTCAGGGAAAAGAGGTAGACAATACCCGCCGGGTCCTTGTAGTATTGCTTGCACAGAATATCCCCGTCCACGCAGAAAATCCCCACGTCCCCCGCCTTCAAGGGGTCCCGGTTCACGTAGGCCACAGACCCGTCGGCAATATAGGGGGCCATGGAGTCCCCCTGAATCCGCACTGCAAACTCCGCCGCCGGGGGCACGTCCCCAGTGACGGGAATGTAGTCAAAGTCCTCCCCAAAGGCCGGGGCGGCGTATCCGGCGGCGGCGGGCGTACGGTACAGCGGGATCATCCGGGGCTCCGCCTCCCCGGGCCCCGCCTCCGCCTCGTCCCGGCAGGCGCACAGCGCCTCCACCATGGTCCGCACCGTCTCCCGGCCCAGGGCCGACAAGCCCCGGTAGCCCTCCAGCAGCTTTTGCTCCTTTGCCCCCAGGGGCGGCCGGTTGAACTGAAAGCTGTCCTGAAACAGCGTATTGGGGTCCACCTCCAGGGAATCGAACAGCCGCAGCATAATCTCCTCCTTCGGAAAGCTGACCCCGGTCTCATAGTTCCCCACAGCGGAAGGGGAGACCCCCAGCAGCGCGGCCAGCTCCGCCCTGGTCATGTCCAATTCTCCCCGGCGCGCTCGCACCCTTTCCCCGAACGACATTCCCGTTCCCCCTTTCCGTTTTCCCCATCTTACCAGCCCGTTAAAGCCCTGTCAATCATTTTTACAAGAATCTTGTAAATTCCCCCTTGACATAATCGAACATATGTGCTATTTTAAGTTTACCGCCAAGTTTCTTGTAACTTCCACTTACCCGAAAAAGAAATGGCCTGACCAGGTGGTCAGGCCCCACAAAAAATCCCCCGTCCCTCGTCCCCCGTAAAAAAATCACCTGCGAACCCAGCAACGCGGTTTGCAGGTGAAAGCGAAGAAATTCCCCGTCCGGCGAAGCTTTCCGCCCTTCGGGCGGGAAGCGCAGCGGCAAGGGGAATTTCTGAGCTGGTGGGGGAAGGTGGATTCGAACCACCGAAGTCAGTGACAACAGATTTACAGTCTGCCCCATTTGACCGCTCTGGAATTCCCCCAGATACAATGATGAACTTGTGGAGCTGGTGGACGGACTCGAACCCCCGGCCTGCTGATTACAAATCAGCTGCTCTACCAACTGAGCTACACCAGCAGTTCCAACAGCATTGCCTATTCTAGCAGACAGTTTTCCATTTGTCAACAAAAATTTTTCCTGTTTACACGTTTTTTCAAAGGAGAGGATGTATATGACCATCACCGGACGCCGCCCCGGAAGAATCCGGCCCCTGCGCTGCACGCTGTGCGGCCGGGAGGTCCTCCGGGGCGAGGAATATTGGGCCTGCAACGGCCATCTGGCCTGCGGGGACTGCTTTCCGGATCTGGCGCGGCGGGAGCTGGCTCCCTGCCGGGAGGTCCGGGGAAGGGAGGCCCGGCCATGACCCTTCTGGAGATGTCCGCCGCCTACCGGGACAACGCCGCCGCCATCCACGGGCGCATCGTGGAGCTGCGGGTGCAGGAGCGGGCCCAGGCGGACCCGGAGGCGGCCTTCCGCCTCCGCCGGCGCATCGACGAGCTGACCCCCCTCTGGCGGGAGGCCCGGGAGCTGGCGGCGCTGACCGCACATTATTATGACAGGAGCTATCACAAGCATGAGAAGTACACGTTATGAAGGCCCCTTTGACACCAGGGCCAGCGAGTGGATCGGGGACCTGACGGTCTGGAACCGCCAGAACGCCGGGGACAACAGCGAGCGGCTGGAGCGTCTCCGCCGGAACCTCCGTCAGGCCCGGGAGCGGGAGCTGACCCCCCGCCAGCGGCAGCTGGTGTCCCTTTACTACGACCAGGGCATGAACATCCCCCAGATCGCGGAGGAGCTGGGCCTGAACCGCTCCACCGTCTCCCGGACCCTCCGGCGTGCCCGGGACCGGCTGTACCGGTGCCTCCGCTACGCTTTGTAGACTTTTCACGGGAAAACCCAGGATTTTCCTGGGTTTTCGTCCATTCTGTCCCGCTTTTCCCCTTGCGGTTTCCCGCGGAAGCGGCTATAATCATAGCCAGCATTCCAGAAAGACCACAAATACCGCCCCGCCGAGCGCCGGGGCGCGCGGGCGTGGCCGGCGGAATCCGCCGGCCGGGAGGAACGACATGAAGGACATGATGTACAATTCCCTGCACCACCGCTGGCTGCGGCTGCTGGCCGCCATGCTGGGGGAGGGCGTGGTGGCCCTGGCGCTGAACCTCTTTATTGTGCCGCTGGGCCTGTACTCCGGCGGCCTGATGGGCCTGTGCCAGCTGATCCGCACCCTGCTCCAGGACCACCTGGGCCTCCGCTTCGGCGGGGCGGACATCGCCGGCATTCTCTATTTCCTCAGCAACGTGCCCATCCTGCTGCTGGGTTACAAGACCCTGGGGAAGATGATGACCTTCAAGACTATCGCCTGCACGGTGTCCTTTTCCTTCTTCTACAGCATTATCCCCTCTCCGTCGGTCCCCATTGTGGAAGATTACCTCACCTCCTGCCTGCTGGGCGGCATCATCGTGGGCACTGCCAGCGGCATCGTGCTGACCTGCGGCGGCAGCGGCGGCGGGCTGGACATTGTGGGCCTGTGCCTGAGCAAGCGGGGCAGCCGCTTCACCGTGGGGAAATTCTCCCTGACGTTCAACTTCTTCCTCTACGCCGCCTGCCTGATTCTGTTCGTGCCGGAGGTTGCCATCTACTCCGTCATCTACAACTTCTTCTCCGCCATGGTGCTGGACCGGATGCACCAGCAGAATGTGAACGTCCAGGCCATGATCTTCACCAAGGAGGACGAGAAGGAGCTGGGCCGCTTCATCATCGAGAAGCTGGGCCGCAGCGTCACCTACTGGGAGGGCACCGGCGCATACAGCGGCAAAGGGCTCCACGTGCTGGTGGTGTGCCTGTCCAAGTTCGAGATCGAGGAGCTGCTCCACGCGGTCCACGAGATGGACCCCCATGCCTTCACCACGGTGCAGGAGCGGGTCCGGGTCTTCGGCAACTTCGTGCGCAAGCTGGACTAAGAACCTGTATTCACAACCGTTGAACGCCGTCCGGCCGGTCTGTTTCCCGCCATACTGCGTCGTTTTCCCTTGCAATCCGTCAGGATTGCAAGGGAAATCTCCTTGTCTGACGGGAAACATTCTCGTCCATCCGGCATCCTCCGGTTATAAATACAGGTTCTAAGGAAGCACTGATTTAATCAACGCGTGCAGACTTGCGCCAGAAATTTTCGCTGGCAAGGAAGAAAATTGCAGGAATCCTGGCGGATTTCAAGATTTTCTGACGCAGATCAGCGGAAATTTATGGCGTAAAGATGTGCGCGGGGATTAAATCAGCGCTTCCCTAAACGCCTGCGGGCGGCTGGCCATCATCAGCCGCCCGCTTTTTCAATCTCCAGGACCCGCAGCGCCTCCCCCTCCACGGAGAAACGCACCTCCAGCCCGGCGAAGCCGAAGCCGTAGACCCGCTCCGGGTCCTTCTGGTACCTGGGCCGGGGGTCCAGGGCCAGCACGGCCCGGAGGGCCTCCCGCCGGTCCGCCGGGACCCGTTCCCACAGCTCCGCCGGGCACTCCACCGCCAGCGCCTCCCCGGCGGGGACGGCGGCGAAGCCCCCCAGGGCCTCTGGGCGGCAGTCGGCGTAGGGCAGGTAGGGCTTGACGTCCAGAATGGGCGTGCCGTCCATCAGGTCCGCCCCCCGGACCCGGAGGACGGTGCCGAACTCCCGGGTCTTTTCGATCCCCGCCAGGGCCACGGCGGACAGGGCAATGGGGTTGGGCCGGAAGGGAGACCGGGTGGCGAAAACCCCCAGCCGGGCGTTTCCCCCCAGCCGGGGCGGGCGGACGGTGGGGGACCAGCCCTCCCGGGCCGCCCGGTCGAAGACCCAGATCAGCCAGACGTGGGAGAAGCCCTCCAGCCCCCGGAGGGCGGCGGGGTCCCGGTATTCCGGCTCGAAGACCACCAGAGCCTCCAGCGCCTCTGCCAGGCCGCTCTGGCGGGGAACGCCGAACTTGCCTGCAAAGTCGCTGTGAATCCGGGCGATGGGCCTCATGGCAAATTCCAGGGACATGGGCGGGCCTCCTTTTCCTGATTTCCGCATATAGTATACAGGAGGCGGGAAAAAAAGAAAAGCCCTTTATGTAGCCGGGCCGCCGAGGGCCCTGGGTCCGCTCGGCAGTCCGGCGGGGGTTAAAACGCCCTGTCGATGGCGTTTCCGGCGTCGTCCAGGGCATTCCGGGCGCCGTCCATCAGGCCGTCCCCGGCAGAGCCGTTTCCGCTGCCGTTCCCTGAACCGTTTCCGGCCGCGCTTCCATTGTTGACAGAGCCGCTTCCTGCCATGCTTCCGTCGTTGACAGAGCCGTTTCCGGCTGTGCTTCCTCCGTTGACGGAGCCGTTTCCGGCTGTGCCGTAGTCGTCCACATTCCCGGTGGTCTGGCCGCCGCCGCAGGCCGTGAGGCACACTGCCAGCAGCAGGGACGCCAGCAGGAACATCAGAGTATTTTTCATGACATACTCCTCCTTCGATCTTTCCGGCGCCGGGCCCCGCCGGATCGGCGGAGCCCGGCGTTTGCCGTCAAAGAAGCTCACGGAAAATCCCTGAGCCGCTTTGACGGCCCGCGGGACGGAACCGCCGTCCCGTGTCCGCGATACCCAATCGCTATTGTCCCCGGTCCGCCTCCGGCAAACCGCGGGACTTTCAGGGAGCCGAGGCTTTTTTTAGAAAACAGAAAACTTCCGGCATGGAGTTTCCCCCGGGCACATACCTATAAACAGGGAGCCGCCGGAAGCTCCAGGAGCTGTCTTCTACGTAAAACTTTTGAATTTTCGGCAAAATGACGTATAACTTTCCGAAAAATTGGGCTAAACTAACAAAAAGAATTTTACTGCCAAGGAAAAATTTTTTAAATGTTTGTGCAATTGTCCATTGACGGGAGACGGAAAAGCGGTTATGATGGTAAAGGAAAGACTTGTGGGCAACCATTTATTTGATTCGACACAAAAAAGGAGAGCTGCAACATGTATACGCAGGAAATCACGGTCAACAACGAAGTTGGTTTGCACGCCCGCCCCGCCACGTTCTTCATCCAGAAGGCCAACGAATTCAAGAGCGGCATCTGGGTTGAAAAGGAGGACCGCCGCGTCAACGCCAAGAGCCTGTTAGGCGTGCTGTCCCTGGGCATCGTGAAGGGCACCCCCATCACCCTGATCGCGGACGGCAGCGACGAGAAAGAGGCGGTCACCGCGCTGGTGGACCTGGTGAAAGACAACTTCGGAGAGTAAGGAACCGTCCCCGTGCTGCCCGTCAGCGCGGGGTGGTCTTTTTTTATCGGGCTGTGCCTGGAAGAAGCATGGCCTGACCAGGAGGGGCCTGACCGGGCAGCCGCATTTCGGGGTGTTCTGCCGGAAGAAGGGAGGGCTCCCGGGAGGAATGGCCTGGCCAGGGGCCAGGCCACACAGGGATGGCCGGCCCTTTTGCCGGGGTGCATCCCACTTTGAAAGGAGGCGGACCATGACCAGGGACGAGCTGAAAGAAAAGGCCAATGACCTGCCCCTTCTGCCGGGGGTCTATTTAATGATGGACAAAACCGGGAAGGTCATCTATGTGGGCAAGGCGAAAAAGCTCAAGAACCGGGTCAGCCAGTACTTTCAGGACAGCGCCTCCCACACGGCCAAGACCCGGCAGATGGTCTCCCAGATCGACCACTTTGACACCATCTTCGTCTCCAGCGAGTTCGAGGCCCTGGTGCTGGAAAACTCCCTCATCAAGCGGCACATGCCCCGCTATAACATTCTGCTCAAGGACGACAAGGGCTATCCCTTCGTGCGCCTCTCCCGGGAGACGTATCCCCGCTTCTCCATGGTCCACAAGTGGGCCAATGACGGGGCGAAGTACTTCGGGCCCTTCGGCGGGCGGTTTGAAACCCGCCAGGCCCTGGACGCGGTGTGCGCCGCCCTGCGCCTGCCCACCTGCAGCCGGAAATTCCCCCGGGACGTCGGGGCGGAGCGGCCCTGCCTGAATTTTCACATGGGCCGCTGCGACGGGTTCTGCCGTCCGGAGATGACGGCGGCGGAATATCAGCGCCGCATCCGCCAGGCCAGCCAGATGCTGGAGGGCAAGGCTAAGGACCTTCTCCGGGAGATGACCGGGGAAATGGAGGCGGAGGCGGAGGCCCTGCGGTTTGAGCAGGCGGCGGCCCTCCGGGACCGGATCAACGCCATCAGCGCCCTTTCCAAAAAGCAGACGGTCATTGCCGGGCTCTGCGCCGACACGGACATCTGGGGGCTGTACCGGGGGGCGGGCAAGTGCTGCTACGCCGTCCTGCACATGGAGGAGGGAAACCTGGCGGGCCGGGAGACGGAGCTGTTCACCGCCCCTATGGAGGAGGGACAGGAGGAAATGCTCTCCGCCCTGACGGCCCAGTACTACCTGCCCCGGGCCATCCTGCCCCATGAGATCTTGCTGCCCTTTGAGACGGAGGGCTATTGCGAAAGCCTCTCGGAGGTCCTCACCAAGCGGGCGGGGCACAAAGTCTGGGTCCACGTCCCCCAGCGGGGGGAGAAGGCGGACCTGCGGGCCATGGCCCAGCGGAACGCCGCCGAGGAGGCGGAGCGGGCCACCACCGCCGAGGAGCGGGTGGCTCACACCCTGGAGCTCTTGACGAAGATGCTGGACCTCCCCGCCCCGCCAAAGCGGCTGGAGTCCTTCGATATCTCCAACACCGGGGGCAGCGACATCGTGGCCTCCATGGTGGTCTACAGCGGCGTCCGGCCCCTGAAAAGCGCCTACCGCCGCTTCCGCATCAAGGAACTGGAAGGAAAGCCCGATGACTACGCCTCCATGCGGGAGGTGATCCGGCGGCGGCTCCAGCGGGCGGCGGACGGGGACGAGAAGTTCCTGCCCCTGCCGGATGTGTTTTTGATCGACGGCGGCGTGACCCATGCCCAGACGGCCCTGAGCGTGGCGGAGGAATTCGGGGTGGATGTGCCCATTTTCGGCATGGTGAAGGACGACCGGCACCGGACGAGGGCCCTGGTGACCCCGGAGGGCCGGGAGATCGGCATTGTGGGGAATCAGGCGGTGTTTTCCCTCATCGGGCAAATTCAGGAGGAGACCCACCGCTTCGCCATCACCTACCACCACGAGAGCCACGGGAAAAGCGCCATGCGCTCCGCCCTGGACGGCATCCCCGGCGTGGGGCCAAAGCGGCGGGAGGAACTTAGAAAGAAGTTCGGGACCATTAAGGCCATCCGGGAGGCGGATGCAGAGGCTTTGGCGGCGGTGGTACCGCGGCCTGCCGCCGAGGCGGTTTGGAGTCACTTCCACCCGGGGAAGGGGGAGGGTTCCTGCCCTTCGGGCGGGGAGGATTGCAGCTAGATGCCGGCTGGTCCAATGCACTCCTCATGTCGTCGGAAGAAACTCCGCCCACTCCGTCCCCGCCTGACGGCGTGGACTGCGTTCTGCTCCGTTCCTTCCTCCTCTCCCCGCAAAATCTTCGATTTTGCGGGGGCCCCAATCTTTGCGAAAAGAGAGAATGCGCCGTGCACGGTGGAAGAGAGAAACCAGGGGCGCGGTACGGATAGTTTATTACGCAAGTCTCCGGTCCGCGGCGTAGATTGAGCGGGGGTTTTGGCACTTACCGAATGACCCGCTCCTCTTTCCGCTGCCGCTGACTTGGCGCTTATGGGAAAAAAGACCGAAGGGCTTGCGCCCTTCGGTCTTTTGCTTGGTTCGGAAATTATTTCGCGGCCTTGGCGGCCCGGATGGCCTCGGTCAGCAGCGGGGTGACCTTGAACAGGTCGC
>CAJTVF010000038.1 GCA_910579435.1 uncultured Oscillibacter sp. | reverse complement strand
GACAGTCCATTTTTTTGTTGTTTATCATGTTTCCCTTTGTCAAGCGTTGCAAGGGAGGCAAGATCTCCTTTAACAAGTATACCCAATGGACGGCGAATGGCTGAACATGAAAGCCGGGCGGCCAACTACTTCAGATGGCCGCCCGGCTGGGATTGCAGAGTGCTTTTTCGCTGCGTGCTGTGACGCTGTCAGCCCATCATAGCCTCTTTCGCCTTTTCAATGTCCGCCGCGTCTTTCATGGGGAACAGGACATTGGCGATAATGGCTACAATGCAGGTGGCCGTGACCGCGTCGTTGAAAATGAAACGGATAAAGCCGGGGAGCTGGGCCACGGCCTCCGGGTGAGCGGGCACGCCGATCCCGAAAACGAAGGTCAGCCCCATGACCAGGATGTTCCGCTCGCTGAATCCCGCCTTGGCAATCATTTTGATGCCGTTAATCAAAATCATTCCGAACACCGTGATGATGGCCCCGCCCAGGACGGCGTTGGGGATCGCGGAGAAAATCGCTCCCAGCTTGGGGAAGAAGCTGGAGATCATCAGGATGAAAGCCCCGGTGGCAATACACCAGCGGTTCACCACTCTTATCATGGCCACGATGCCCGCGTTCTGACCGAAGGCCGTGTTGGGCAGAGCGTTGAAAATCGCCGCCGTGGTGGAACCCAGGGCGTCTGCCAGGATTGCGCCGGAGGTCTCCCGCTCCGTGGCCTCCCGGTCGAAGCCCGCCATGGTGATGCCGGAGGTGTTGCCGATGGTCACCAGCGTGCAGCCTACCACCAGGGGCGGGAAGAAGCGGCGGATGTACTTGTAGAAGAAGCCCATGAAGACCTCCACCAGACTGCCTGCGAGGCATCCGCCTAACACGGCTCCGATGCCGCCCGCCGCTCCCACGGCGGAGGCGGTGGGAACGAAGGTGAAGGAGGTGCCCATCACAATGGGAAGCCGGGCACCTACCTGGTATTTGCTCCCCAGGCGGAGGGGATAGAGCTGAATGAAGGTGGTGAGGCCGGAGACAAACATGGCGCACTGGACCATGGTTCAGTGGTTCCTTAAATACGCTTGAACACAGGCCCGGGCCTCCCGGACCGCCTTTTCCTCGTCTACCCCGGTGAGGCGGCCGTCCTTGACCACGACCCTGCCGTTTACCACCGTGGCGTCCACGGGACCCTTGAAGCCCACGGTGCCCAGCATGGACTTGACGTCCAGGTCCGCCCCTACCAGCTCCAGCCGGTCCCGGCGAATCAAAAACAGGTCCCCGGCCTTGCCGGGCTCCAGGGAGCCGACGTCCTCCCGGCCCAGCACCCGGGCGCTGCCCCGCGCAGCGATTTTCAGGCAGTCATAGCCGCTGGGGGCCTTCTCACTGGAATGCAGCCGGTGAAGCAGATAGGCCACCCGCAGCTCTTCCAGGAGGCTGGAGCCGTCATTGCTGGCGCTGCCGTCCACCGCCAGGCCCACGGGGACCCCCAGCTTCAGCATGTCGGGAATCCGGCACACGCCGGAGGACAGCTTCATGTTGGAGATAGGGCAGTGGGCCACGCCGGTGCCCGTGTCCGCCAGAAGCTTCAATTCCGCGTCGTTGAAGTGAATCCCGTGGGCGTACCACACGTCCGGGCCTACCCAGCCCAAGTCCTCCATATAAGCCAGGGGACGCTTGCCGTGTTTCTCCAGGACGTAGTTTTCCTCGTCCTTCGTCTCACACAAGTGGGTGTGAAGCCGGACCCCCAGGTCCCGGGCCAGAATCGCGGACTGCCGCAGCAGCTCCGCCGAAACGCTGAAGGGCGAGCAGGGGGCCAGGGCCACCATCCGCATGGAGAGGGGGCGGGGGTCATGGAATTTTTCCACCGCCGCCTGGCAGTCCCGGAGAATCTCGTCCACCGTCTGAACCACACTGTCCGGAGGCAGGCCGCCGTCCTTTTTGCTCAGGTCCATGCTCCCCCGGGAGGCGTACATCCGGACCCCCAGGGCCTCCGCCGCGGCGAACTGGGCGTCCAGCAGGGCGCCGGAGCTGCCGCCGGGGAAGACATAGTGGTGGTCGAAGACCGTGGTGCAGCCGGTTTTCAGCAGCTCCCCCATGCCCACGATGGAGCTGTGGTAAATGGTTTCGCTGTCCAGGTTCTTCCAGATTTCGTACAGCGTCCTCAGCCAGTCAAACAGCTCCATATTCTGGACCTGGGGCAGATTCCGGCTGAAGGTCTGGTAGAGGTGGTGATGGGTATTGATAAGCCCCGGATAAACCACACAGCCCGAGGCGTCCAGCGTCTCGTCCGCCGCCTGGGGCTCGGGCCCCAGATAAGCGACGGCCCCGTCCCGGATGAGGATGCCGGCGTTTTCCAGCACGGCGTCCCGGCCGTCGCAGGTGACGATGGCTGAGGCGTTTTTGACAAAAAGACTGCTCATGCGTTACCTCCCAAATACGCGGTTTCCGCGTGAGATCATACAGGCAGGATCAGCGCATGAGCAGCCGCCGAGTGCGCACAGGGCGTCCGCCAATATTGGAGAGCTGTGGCGTCCCTTCCCCGGCGAGGGAAAAACAAAAACCGCCGAAACAAAAAGACCACAAGTTTCAGGGCAAGGCCCAAAAACTTGTAGTCAACTGTTAAGGCAGTTGGTAGAAACGCTCATCCAATCATGAACTTATACAAGCCGGTATTTACAGTTCGCAGTATACGCAGGAAGGCCGATCTTGTCAAGCGGCTATTCCGAAAATCCACAAAACGTCCTATTTGCCGCAGAGAAATTGTGAAAATCTCACAACTCTATTTGAGCGGGGCGCGGGTCCGGCATTCTGCGCTGTGCGGCTCTCCAGGAGCATCCTGCATGCCGCGCCCGGGCGAGAGATTGACAGCGGTGAAAACTCCCGGTATAATGTCGAATAAAGGAAAAACCGGGCGGCAGGGCCCGGAGACGGGAGAGCGGGAACGGATGGCAAAACGCTGGGCAGCGGGGGCGCTTGTGGCGCTGGCGGTTTTATGGGCGGTCTCGGCTTGGCCGCCGGCGCGGGCCGGGAGCCGGATTACGCGGGACGCGGAGGCGCCGCCGGAGATCTTGGCGGAGGTTCTGGAAAAACCCGAGGCTGAGGCCGGTTTAATCCCTGTGGAGCGCATAGAGCCTGCCGGCGGCCTGGCGGACCTTCAGACCGTGGAGGCGGCAGGAGTCCCGGCGGAGGGGATGGACGCCGCCCGCTGGGCCCTTTACCGGGAGCTCTTATCCCCGAAAGAGGACGGGAGCTTTGGCGGCGAGGAGCCGGTAAGCCGGGCCGAGGCCGTCCAGGCGCTCTACCGGCTCAGCGGCATTTTGCTCCGGGTGGACGCCTGCCCCTATCCAGACGTGCCGGAGGAATACCGGGACGCCGTGGCCTGGGCGGACAGCGTGGGGGTCAGCGGCGGCGTGTCGGAGGAGCGCTTCGCCCCCTTCTCTCCGGTGACCCGGAGCCAGCTGGCGGTGATGCTCCAACGCTTCGCCGCATGGCGGGGAGAGAGCACGGAGAGCCGCCTGGCCGTGTCCTGGGAAGGAGAGGCCGTCCCGCCCTACGCGGAAGAGGCGGTCAATTGGGCCCTGGACCGGGGGCTCTATGCGGGCATGACGGACCACGGCCTTTACCCGGACCTGCCGGTATCCCGGCTGCAGCTGGCCTGCGTTTTGGCGAGGCTGCAAGGGGAACGGGACCCCCTGGCGGGGGCGCTGCCCCTTCCCGGGAGCGGGGCCGCCAGCCGTTCCCAGGAGAGGCATGAGGAGCTGGAGCGTGCCATCGCCGCCGCCGCCCGCCGCCATGGGGCGGTGGGGGTCCAGGTGGCGGTCATTGAGGACGGGGCCGTTACCGACGCCTATCACTACGGCTGGGCGGTACGGGGCAGCGTCCCCATGAGCGGCACCCACAAGCTGCGGACCGCCTCCCTCTCCAAGGTGGCGGTGGGCCTCTCCGCCGCCCTGCTGCGGGAGGAGGGGGCCGTGGATTACGACGCGGATATCGGGGAATATTGGGGCGTAGAGACATGGAAGCCCGTCACCGTCCGCTCCATGCTGAGCCACACCTCCACCCTGCTGAACAGCGAGAGCATCGCCTGGGACTACGCGGGCGTCAAGGCCCAGCTGTCCGGCGCCTCCGGCTATGGCGGGGGCGTGCCGGGAGACCTGCGCTGTTGGAGCTATAACAACCACGCCTTCGGCATCTTGGGACAGACCCTGGAGCTGGCGGCGGGGCGGTACTTAGACGACGTGCTGGAGGAGCGGGTTCTGGGCCCCCTGGGGGCGGACGGGGCCTTTACCGCCGGGGAGCTGGAGGAGCCGGAGCTGGTGACTCCGCTGTACCGGGCAAATTCCCTGGGGCGCTCCGCCGCCTCCGTGCGCAGCGTCCGCCGCTGGAGCGCGCCGGGGGCCACGGGGCGGCAGTTCGCCGGGGGCTTCACCGCCAGCGCGCGGGACTGCGGGAAGCTGACGGCCCTGCTGGCGGGGGACGGCTGCTTCGAGGGCGTGCGGCTCATGGACGAGGCGTCCGTGGAGCTGATGGAAAGCCATGAGGACCGGGCCCTCCCCGGCGGGAGCTATCAGGCCCTGCCCATGCGGCTGCGGCTCGGGGCCTATGGCCGGGAGCGGCTCTACTACCACACCGGCAGCGCCTACGGTGTGTACAATCTACTCAGCTATGACCCGGACGCCGGGGACGGCGTGGTGGTGCTGACCATGGGGGCCGACGGCGGGAAGGACCAATATGGCATTTACGCCGTCTGCGGCGAGATCAGCCGGGCGGTGTACGAGACCATCGCCCGATAAGAGGGACGGCAAAACGCTCCGGGAAGCTTCCCGGAGCGTTTTCCTTGGGGCGGCTCAGAAGAGCTTTTTCAGCCCGCCCAGCTTGTCCCCCAGGCCGGAGGCGGCCAGCCTGGCCTTGACGCCCGCCACCAGGGGCTGAAGCTGCTCGTCGGGCAGGTCCACGCCGGCGAGCTGCTCCAGGGTCTTGACGGGGTCCGACTGGAAACGCTGGAGGAGGGCGGGGTCTTTTTGGAGCTTGGCGGCCAGCTCCTCAATCTTGGCCTTGATGTCGATGCTCATAGGGTCGCTTCCTTTCATCGTTCCTGTGCCGGAGAGGCTCCGGCGGCAGGTCCATCTTACGGAATTTGGAGATATTTGTCAATCCTTTTTGGGCGAAAACGGAGAAAATAGAAAAAACTGAAAATTTCTCTTACATATTTGACCCAATTTGTGGTAAACTAGCAGGGAGAGAAGCAAACGGCGCCGGGGACGAACCCCGGCGGAAAGGAGGAGCTATGTTTCAAATTGGAGAGCTGGTGATGTATGGCTCCACCGGCGTGTGCCGGGTGGAAGGGATCTCCGGGCTGGACCAGCCCGGCGGAGACCGGGGAAAGCGGTATTACCTCCTCAAGCCCCTGTGGCAGGACGGCATGATTTACGCCCCGGTGGACAGCGAAAAGGTGCCCATGCGCCCGGTGATGGGCCGGGCGGAGGCGGAGGCGCTCATCGACCGGATGCCGGAGATCCCGGCGGCGGCCTGCCGGGGCGGCACGCCCCAGGCCCTGACCCAGCAGTACCAGTCCGCCGTCCGGGACGGGGGGCACCAGGCCCTGATTGAGATGATGAAGGCCATCCGCCACAAGCAGGGCGTGGCGGAGGCGAAGAACCGGCGGCTGGGCATGATCGACGAACGGTATATGAAGCAGGCGGAGCGGATGCTCTACGGCGAGCTGGCCACGGCGCTGGAAATCGGCTATGACGACGTGGAGGACTATATCGCCGCCCGGCTGGAGGGCGCGGCGGAGTCCGCCGGATGAGAACAGGGAGACGGGGGAGGCCCCGTCTCCTGCCGCGTTATTGGATAATCTCCGCATACCTTCCTCCTCTCCCCACAAAATCTGTGGATTTTGCGGGGGCTCCTAAAGAAGCTATCGAATAATCTCCTTGACCAGCCTTGCCGTCATGCCCCAGATGGCGCGGCCCTGGTAATACCAAATCGGGATCTCCACCTGCCCGCGGCTCCAGGGGTAGTCCCGGGGGATGCCCACGGGGCCGTAGGGGAAGTCCTCCGGCACCTGGGGGACCAGCGCATAGCGGCGGAGGTCCGGGGCCGTCTCCCGGAAGAAGGACAGGGGGGCGGTGAAGGCCTCCGCCACCTCCGCCGGGGAGGGACGCAGGGCGGCAAGGCCGGCGGGGGACACCAGCCCCAGCACCGGGCGGAGAAGAAAGCCCCGCTGATTGCAGATGAAGTCCGGCGTGCCCAGGAGCGTCACCTCTTCCCGGGGGATGGACAGCTCCTCCTCCGTCTCCCGGAGGGCGCAGTCCTGGGGCGTCTCCCCGGGCTCCATGCTTCCGCCGGGGAAACAGACCTCGCCTCCCTGGGAGACCTGGGAGGAGCGGACCTCGAAGAGCAGGCGGAGGCCGTCCTCCCCCTCCGCCAGGGGGCAGAGGACGGCGCAGCACCGGGAGGCCCCCAGCAGGCCCGGCTCATGGCCCTGAAAGCGGCGGGCCAGCCGCTCCAGCTCCCCCGTCACAGCAGCATGGCCAGCCCCTGGCGGCGGTTCTCGATGTCCACCGCCGGGGCGCTGGGGGCGTATTCCCCGTCCAGGGACCAGGGGAGGTCCTCCTCCGTCTCCAGGTGGATGGAGGAGACGTGGCGGAAGACCAGGCCCTGGCTGTCATACTGCTGGTTCAGCAGGGCGTGGACCAGGCTCTGGAGGTCCGCCGCCGTCTTGGGGCTGGGGATCAGCAGGATTTCAAAGAGGCCGTCGTCCAGCACCACCCGCTCCGGGTCCAGCTTCATCAGCCCCCCGATGGAGGTGGAGTTGCACACCGCGCCGAAGAGGTATTCCCCGTCCAGGGTCTCCCCGTCGGCGGTGAGGCGGACGCGGTAGGGCCGGAGGGAGCTCAGGTCCTTCATGCCCTCCAGGATGTAGGCAAAGTGGCCCAGGGCGTTCTTGGCGTTCTGGGGCGCGGCGTAGCTGCTCCGGGTGAAGGCCCCGAAGGAGGCCACATAGAGAAAGCTCCGCCCGTTCCAAAAGCCCACGTCCAGAAGACGGGGGACGTTCCGGGCAATGGCGGCGGCAGCCTCCGCCGGGTCGCCGGAGATATGAAGGCTGGCGGCGAAGTCGTTGGTACTGCCCTGGGGCAGGTAGCCCAGGAGCGGGGGCCGCCGGAGCTGCACCAGGCCGGAGACCACCTCGTTCAGCGTCCCGTCGCCGCCCACGGCCACGACCAGGTCGTACCGCCCGCCCTCCCGTTTGGCGGTCCCGGCGGCGTCGCCGGGGGAATCCGTGATATGGATGGAGAGCAGGTAACCCGCCTGGGAAAGGGCGGCGGCGGCGTCGAACAGGGGGCCGTGGGACTTGTTCTTTCCGGCCCGGGGGTTGACGATCATCAAAAGCTTGCGGGGTTTCATCAGTGCCACCTCCAAGGAAACTTATACTATGGTACAGTATAGCACAGTGCTTGTGAAATTACTGTTAAAATTCCCAAATCCCGGAGCGGCGGGGAAAAAGAGGATTGCAATTCCCTCCGCCCCCGTGTAGAATGGAAGAAAAAGAGCGGGAACGGGAGGCGCGGGCCATGGAACGGAAAAATAACTATATCAGCATGGGGGTGACGGCGTTCCTGACCGCCGCCGCCATTTTGCTGTTCTACGACACCCTCTTCGGCGGCAAGGCCGTGCTGGCCCTGCTGAAGACGGTGCAGCCGATTCTTTACGGGGCCTTCATCGCCTATCTGCTGGCCCCTATGGTGAACTTTTTCGAGCGGCACCTGGTTCCCGCGCCTCCGGGCCGGACGCGGAAGCGGACCCGCGCCATACTGATTCGCACGGTGGGCATTGTGCTGGCCTGGGTCGTGATCGCCTTTTTCTTCTACCTGCTGGCCTCCGTGCTGATGCCGGAGCTGTACAAAAGCGTCCTCCAGCTCATTGAGAACGCGGACACCTACTACCGGACCATCAGCGGCTGGGTGATTCACCTTCTGGAGACCAACCCTTCCGTGGCAAACTGGGTCAACCAGCAGATGGCGGCCTACTTCCAGGACCTGGACAAGTGGCTGACCAGCGGCGTCCTGCCCCAGCTTCAAGCGGTGATGGTCACGGTGTCCGGCGGGGTGCTGAGCCTGGTAAACTTCGCCAAGGACCTGCTGGTGGGGGTCATTGCCTCCGTCTACCTCCTGGCTACCAAGGAGCGCTGCGCCGCCTACGGGCGGAAGCTGATTTACAGCCTCTTCCCCCGGGAGCAGGTGAGCCTGGTTCTCCGGGGCGCGCGGCGGGCGGATATCATCTTCTCCGGCTTCGTCCGGGGGAAGCTGCTGGACTCCATCATCATCGGCGTTTTGTGCTTTGCCGGCTGCTCCATCCTGAAATTCCCCTACACGCCCCTGGTCTCCGTCTTCGTGGGCGTGACCAACATCATCCCCTTCTTCGGGCCGTTCCTGGGGGCCGTCCCCAGCGCCTTCCTGATTCTGCTGGTGTCTCCCCGGCAGGCGCTGTATTTCGTCATCTTCGTCCTGGCCCTCCAGCAGCTGGACGGCAACGTCATCGGGCCGAAGATCCTGGGGAATACCACGGGCCTCTCCAGCCTGTGGGTCATCATCGCCATCCTGGTGGGGGGCGGCTTCTTCGGCATCGCGGGCATGTTCTTCGGCGTGCCGGTGTGCGCCTGCCTCAACAGCCTGGTCAACTTCTTCGTGGAGGCCCGCCTGCGGAAAAAGGGCCTCTCCCCGGACTCCGCAGACTACGCCGCCGGAGGAGCGCTGGGGCCCAAGCCGGGGAAACCGAAAAATTTGTGAAAACTATTGCAATCTTTTCCACCTTCGTGTAGAATACGGCCTTGGGGCGTCCGGGAGACCGGAGCGCTCCAGGGCTCTATTCATAGAGCGAAGGCTTTGCCGCCGCCGGACAGACCTGGATTAGCACTTGGCCGGGCGGCGCATGAACGTTCTTTTTGCTTCTTTTTCTTTCAAGAAAAAGAAGGACAATTGAATAGAGCCGAATCATTTTGTCCGGGCGGGACATTCCCCGTCCAGCACTGACCCGGTATCGGGCAGTGACGAAAGGAAGCAGACATGAAGAGGAAACTTTTGGAGGTCCTCCTCCTGCTGGGTCTTCTGAGCGCCGTACTCTGCGGATGCGGAGGCGGCAGCGCGGACAAGACGCCGGAGGGCGGACAAACCAGCGGCTCCAGCGAACCGGCGGCGCAGCCCGCGGCGGATCATCCCAACGAGATCACCGTCGGCATCGCCCAGGACCTGGACGAGAGCCTTGACCCCCACAAAGCCGTGGCGGCAGGGACCAAGGAGGTCATGTTCAACGTATTCGAGGGCCTCATGAAGCCCACGCCGGAGGGAGATTTGATTCCCGCCGTGGCGGAGAAATACGAGGTTTCCAACGACCAATTGGTCTATACTTTTACGATTCGGGACGGGATCAAGTTCCACAACGGCCAGCCCGTGACGGCGGGCGACGTGGTGAACTCCATCACCCGCTGCATCGAGCCCTCTGAGGCCGGTGTGCTGGCGGTGGAGCCCCTGTCGGCGGTGGAGAAAGTGACCGGCATGGATGAACGGACCGTCCAGATTCGCCTGAAAGAACCCAACACCGAGTTTTTGGCCTACCTCACCCTGGCCATCCTCCCGGCGGAGTACGACGGGCAGGACACCGCCCCCGTGGGCACCGGGCCGTTCAAATTCGTCTCCCGGGCCGCGCAGGACAACATTGTCTTGGAGCGCTTTGACGATTACTGGGGCGAGAAGGCGTATCTGGATAAAGTCACCTACAAGATCATCGAAAACGCGGACAGCATCCTCATGAGCCTCCAGAGCGGGGCGGTGGACCTCTTCGCCCACCTGACCAGCACCCAGGTGGCCCAGCTGGGGGACGATTTCAATATCGAAGAGGGCACCATGAACCTGGTGCAGGCCATGTACCTCAACCATGCGGAAAAGCCCTTCGACGACGTGCGGGTCCGGCAGGCCCTGTGCTGCGCCATCGACCGCCAGCAGATTCTGGACCTGGCCTTCGACGGCTACGGCAGCTTGATCGGCTCCAGCATGTACCCCGCCTTCGGCAAGTACTTCGACGATTCCCTGACCAACTATTACACCCACGACGTGGAGAAGGCCAAGGCCCTGCTGGCCGACGCCGGCTATCCCGACGGGTTTTCCATGACCATCACCGTCCCCTCCAACTACCAGCCCCACATTGACACCGCCCAGGTGATCGTGGAGCAGCTGAAGGAGGTGGGGATTACCGCCGAGATTCTTCCCGTCACCTGGGAGAGCTGGCTCAACGACACCTATGTGGGGCGGCAGTTCCAGGCCACCGTGGTGGGCGTGGACGCCTCCACCATGACGGCCCGGGCCCTGCTGGAACGATTTACCTCTACGGCGGGTAATAACTTTATCAATTATAACAACGCGGAGTACGACGCCTTCTTCCAGGAGGCCGTCTCTGCGGCGGACGACGCCGCCCAGACCGCCGCCTATAAAAAGGCGGAGGCCAACCTGACGGAAAACGCCGCCAACGTGTACATCCAGGACCTGGCCGACCTGGTGGCCGTCCGCAAGGGCCTGGAGGGCGTGCGGTTCTATCCCATCTACGTGCTGGACCTGGCCGGCATCCGTTACACGGCATAACAACTTGAGAGGCTGCGGGAGTGGAGTGTGAAGATTCGAAAAACCGTTCTTCGCCCTCCGCTTCCGCTCTTTTTTGAAGGGATATCGCCTATGAAATATATACTCAAGCGGGTGCTGACGCTGTTTGCCACCATGCTGATCGTCTCGTTTCTGACCTTCGCGGCGTTCAGCCTGATTTCCGGCGACACCGCCACCGCCATGCTGGGCACCGCGGCCACGCCGGAGCGGCTGGCGGCCCTCCGGGCGGAGCTGGGGCTGGACCGGCCCCTGCCGGTCCGCTACGGCGAGTGGCTGCTGGGCTTTTTCACCGGGGACCTGGGGGTCTCCACCAGCTATCAGCAGCCGGTGTGGGACATCCTGGCCTCCAAGTTCCGGCTGACGCTGTGCCTGAGCTTGGTGAGCTTCGCCCTGATCGCGGCTGTCTCCATCCCCCTGGGCCTCTGGTCCGCCGGGCGGAGGCGGTTCGAGGGGGCCCGGACGGCCCTGAACCAACTCGGCATGGCCGTGCCGCCCTTCTTCACGGGAATCCTGCTGTCCTGGGTCTTCGGCGTGGGGCTGAAATGGTTCATGCCGGGGCAGTTCCCCGACGCGGGGCGGGACTTCGCCGGGGCGGCGGTGTACCTGTTCTTCGCCGCCGCCGCCCTCTCCATTCCCCGGATCGCCATGACGGCCCGGATGCTCCGCAGCACGGTGCAGGAGGAATTGGGGAAGGACTATGTGCGCACCGCCATCGCCCGGGGGAATGACCGGGGACAGGTCCTGCGGCGGCATGTGCTGAAAAACGCCCTGCCCCCGGTGGTGACGTTCCTGGCCCAGACCATGGCGGAAATCGTGGCGGGGAGCATCGTGGTGGAGCAGGTCTTTGTGATTCCCGGGCTGGGACAGATGCTGGTGAGCTCCATCGCGGGCCGGGACTATCCGGTGGTTCAGGCCATTGTGGTCATTCTGGCGCTCTGGGTGGTGCTGGCGGGGACGGCGGCGGACCTTATCAACCAGCGCATCGACCCCAGGCTCCGGCTGGGAGGCGAGGCATGAAGAGACGAAACGGGTTTTTGACCGCCGGGCTGGCGCTGACCTGCCTCCTGGCGGCGCTGATTCTCCTGGGCTTCTTCTGGACGCCCTATGACCCCAACGCCATGGCGGCGGGGGCCAAGTTCGACGGGCCGTCGCTCACCCACTGGATGGGCACGGACAGCTTTGGGCGGGATATTTTCAGCCGGGTCCTCAAGGGGGCCGGGGCCACGGCCTCCATCGCCCTGGCGACGCTGGCCATCGGGGCGGCGTGCGGCTGCCTGGCGGGAGCCCTGACGGGCTATTTCGGCGGGCCGGCGGACGAGGTGTTCATGCGCCTCAACGACGCGCTGACGGCGTTTCCCAGCATCCTGCTGGCCCTGGTGATTATCTCGATTCTGGGGCCCGGGAAGAAGGTCAACGTCATCATTGCCCTGGGGCTGGTGTTCATCCCCAGCTTTGCCCGGGTGACCCGGACGGCCTTCGCCTCCCTGCGGGACGTGAACTATATCAAGAGCGCCCGGCTGATGGGGGCCTCCAAGGCGCGGATTCTGGCGGTACACATACTGCCCAATACCCTGCCGGTGCTGCTGCCCGCCCTGACCATCGGGTTCAACAACGCGGTTCTGGCGGAGGCGTCCATGAGCTTCCTCGGCATCGGCGTGACGCCGCCGGACGCCTCCCTGGGCTACATGCTCTCCGAGGCTCAGGGGATGCTGTTCGCCGCCCCCTGGTACGCCGGGGGGACGGGCCTTGTAATCGTGCTGATGGTGTTCAGCGTGGGCCTTCTCGGCGAGGGCCTGCGGCGGCGGGACAAGGGGGTGCTGTGATGCTGGACATTCAGGACCTTCACGTGAAGTTTCAAAACCGGGACCGGGAGGCCGTGGCCGGGGTATCCCTCTCCATCGGGGCGGGGGAGATCGTGGGCCTGGTGGGCGAGTCCGGGTCCGGGAAGACCGTCACCGCCATGAGCGTGGCGGGACTGCTGCCCCGGAAGCAGTGCGCGTATTCCGGAAAGATTCTCCTGGACGGGGCGGAGCTCCTGCACGCGGACCGGACAGAGCTGCGGAAGATTCAGGGGAAGGAGATCGGCGTGGTGTTCCAGGAGCCCCAGAGCTCCCTGGACCCCCTGATGAAAATTGGACCCCAGGTGGAGGAGGTCCTCCGGGTCCACACGGGGCTGGGCCGGGCGGAGTGCCGCCGCCTGGCGGTGGAGGCCATGGCGGCGGTGGAGCTGCCGGAGCCGGAGGCGGTGTATGAAAAATACCCCCACCAGCTCTCCGGGGGCATGCTCCAGCGGGCCATGATCGCGGCGGCGGTCATCGCGAAGCCGAAATTATTGCTGCTGGACGAGCCCACTACAGCCCTGGACGTGACGATTCAGGCCCAGATTCTGGAGCTCCTGAAAAAGCTGAACCGGGACTCCGGCGTGTCCATGCTGTTCATCTCCCACGACCTGAACGTGGTGCGCAAGCTCTGCGGCCGGGTGGCGGTGATGCAGCGGGGAACGCTGGTGGAGGAGGGGGAGGCCCAGGAGGTCTTCCGCCATCCGAAGCACCCCTATACCCGGCGGCTCATTGCCGCCATTCCCACGCGGAACCGAAAGGAGGGCGGGGCATGAGCGAAGAGCTGGTGTTGTCCCTCAGCCATGTGTACAGCGGCTATGCCGACGGCGTTGGCCCCTTTGGGAAAAAGCAGCGCCAGGAGGTCCTCCGCGACGTGACCTTCGACGTGCGGCACGGGGAGATTCTGGGCCTCGTGGGGGAGTCGGGGACGGGAAAGTCCACCCTGGCCCGGACCATCCTGGGGATGGTAAAGCCGGACCGGGGAACGGTGACCCACTACACGAGGCGGCCCCAGATGATTTTCCAGGACCCCTACAGCTCCCTGAACCCCTTCTACAGCGTGGAGTGGGCCCTGGAGGAGCCTTTGCGGGTCTACGGCAAGTACACCAAGGCGGAGCGGAAGCGCCGGGTCCGGGAGATGCTGGAGCGGGTGGAGCTGCCGCCGGAATGCCTGGAGGCCAAGCCCTCGGAGCTCTCCGGGGGCCAGCGCCAGCGGGTCAGCATCGCCGCGGCGTTGATCCGGCGGCCAAAATTTCTGATTGCCGACGAGCCGGTGTCCGCCCTGGACGTGACAATCCAGGCCCAGATTCTGGACCTGCTGCGGAGCCTCCGGCGGGAGCTGGATTTGAGTTTCCTGTTTATCTCCCATGATTTGAACGTGGTCTACCAGCTCTGCGACCGGGTGCTGGTGATGAAGAGCGGCCGCATCGTGGAGCAGGGGACGGTGGACGAGATTTTTGACCGCCCCAGGGAAGACTATACCAAGCAGCTCCTGGCTGCCGCGGAGTGACCATGAAGAACTTTTTCCAAACCCACAAAAAACTCCATATCTGGCTGCTGGCGGACATTGGGCTGCTGCTGGCCTTCTTCCTCCTCCGGGGGCAGAAGGGCTTGATGAACGCGGTAGCGGACCACTTCACCGGGCCTCTCCGGCGGGGGCTGGGGAAGGTGTGCTACCTGGTCCCCTTCTCCGTCATGGAGGCGGTGGAGGTCCTGGCGGTCCTCTTCGGCGCCGGGTACGTCATTTGGAACGTCCGCGCCGTCGCCCGGGCAAAGGACGGACGGCGGGACCGGGCCTATGGCGCGGCCCTGGGGGCGGCGTGCATCCTGCTGTCCGTGTGGGCCGGGTTCTGCCTGCTGTGGGGCGTGAACTACTGGACGGACAGCTTTCAGGACAAGTCCGGCATTTACGCCCAGCCCGTGGCCCTGGAGGACCTCCGGGAGGTGACGGCGTTTTTCGCGGACCGGGTGTCCGAGACGGCGGGAGACGTACGGCGGGACGGGCACGGCCTCTTCGCCGTCCCCCGGGAGGAAATCCTGGCGAACAGCGTCCGGGCCTATGACGGGCTGACGGAGGCGTTTCCCTTCCTGGCCTTCGACGATCCCGGCGTGAAGCCCATGGCCTTCTCCCGGCTCATGAGCGCCCTGGACTTTACGGGGTTCTACAGCTCCTTTACCGGGGAGTCCAACGTCAACGTGGACAGCCCCGCCTGCATGCTGCCCTCCACCATCGCCCACGAGCTGGCCCATCAGCGGGGCTTCGCCTCGGAGCAGGAGTGCAATTTCCTGGCGGTGCTGGCCTCCACCACCTGCACCGACCCGGCCTATCGGTACTCCGGCTGGCTGATCGGGTATGTGTACCTGGGCAACGCCCTGTACTCCCAGGACCCGGAGGGCTATTGGGCCATCCGGGAGACCCTTGCGGAGGAGGCGCGGCTGGACCTGGCGTACAACAACGCCTACTGGGCCCAATTCCAGAACACAGCGGTCCAGAAGGCCAGCAACAAGGTCTATGACGGCATCCTGAAAAGCTACGGCGACGAGCGGGGCATCCAGTCCTATGGGACCGTAGTGGATCTGCTGGTGGTCTATTACAAGTGAGGAGGAACAAACACGCCAGTGTACGAACAGGAAGAAATGGGAGAAGTCATTGCCCGGATCAGGGAAACGTTCGCCTGGCGGAAGGCGGCGCTCCCCGAGGCGTATACCGGCGGTATCTGCTGGAGGTGGGGAACGGCTTTTCCTGGGAGGGCGGTCATTCCTTCCTCTCCTTCCCGCCGGAGAGGACCGGACGGCTGGCCGCGCCCTTTCCCTTTGAAAGAGAGTGGGTTTGGGAGGCAGAAGCCGGGGAGCCGGACGAGGCGAAAATGCGGCCGGTCCTGGACGGGAATCTGGAGCTGATTGACATAGGCTGCGGCCAGACGTTTTGCTTGATTGTCACAGGACCGTGCCGGGGAGAAATCTGGCACTTCACCGATGTGGGCATCCAGCCCTGCTGCCGGAGGCAGGACTTTTTGGGCTGGCTTGAGAAATGGCTGGACGAGGGAGACGACGCGGACTGCTTTGCGGAATATTCTTATATAGTCAACGCAGTTGAAAAGGAGTAAACAACCGGCGGACCGCAGGTCCGCCGAGGCGCCTATGCGCTTCCTATGAAGTTCACCGCAGAAAGCCGCATTCGCGGCCCACTGCGCGGTATACCCGCGCTGTGTTGAAAAGAATCCATTGGATTCTTTTCAACTGTGGTAACGATACCTAAAGAAGCGGCATGGCTGAACGCCATGCCGCTTCTTGCTACCAGCTCTGCTGGGGGAAGGCGGCCCGGGCCTCCAGGGTCACTTCCTGGCGGGCGGGCTCCGGGGCGCCGCCTCCCAGGCGGTCCGCCAGCCGCTTGACTGCGGTGAGGACCTCCAGCTTTTCCTCCGGGGCAAGCTCCCTGCGCAGGCGGTTGGAGAGGGTGCCGCAGGCGATGCCCAGCTCCTCGGCCACCCACCAATAGCGAAGACCCGCCCTGTCGATCGCCGCCCGGACGTCCTGGTTTCGGGGAGCCCGTTTCAGCTGTGCCGTTCCGTTCATGAAAATGCCTCCTGTGCTTGTTGAATTCTGCGCTGTGAAGAACAACGCTGTCAACATCGGCTCCCGGAGGGGAACGGTTGCACGCCCCGGGACAACCGGGGAGAAATTTTCCAGGAACGGCCTCCGCCGGGCGGGTCAGCCGATCAGCATGCCCACCAGAATGCCCAGCACCGCCGCCAGGGCGGGGAGCTTGCTCTTCCAGAGGCCCGCCGCCTCGGGGAGAAGCTCGCCGAAGACTACGTACAGCATGGCCCCGGCGGCAAAGCTCAGCGTGAGGGTCAGGGACGTGGGGCCCAGGGTGCCCAGGCAGTACCCCAGCGCCGCCCCCAGCACCGTGGGGGCCCCGGAGAGGGCCGCCAGGCCCGCCGCCCGCCAGCGGCGCTCGCCGCCGGCCACCAGGGGAGCGGAAATGGCCATGCCCTCCGGAATGTTGTGCAGGCCGATGACCCCCGCCATGGTCCAGCCCTGGCGGACCGTGCCGCCGATGAAGGACGCGCCGATCACCATGCCCTCGGGCACGTTGTGCAGAGCGATGGCGGCGGCCATCACCAGGCCCGCCAGCACCAGGCCGCCGGTGGGCCGTCCCCGGTCCAGCAGGCTGTTGAGCCCCGCCGTGACGCCGCAGCCCAGGAAGACCCCCAGGGCCACCAGCTCCATGGCCCCCGGGGCGGCGGCCTCCGTCAAAAGGCCGAAGCAGGACACGGACACCATCACCCCGGCGGCAAAGCTCAGAAGCAGGCTGGCCTCCCGGCCGGAGTCCCGGCGGAACAGGGTGGCGAGAAGCCCCCCCAGGCCGGTGCCGCCGACACCGGCGGCGGCGGTGACCAGCAGCGTGGTCCAAAGGCCCATGGTCATATGGTTCGTCAAAATGGCACGTCCTCCTTTTTCAAGCGATATCCTAATAAATTTATTATAACACTGTATTCCCCGCCTGTCCAGAAGATGAGAGGGAAAAGACAGATCGGCCCCGGCCGGGGCCCGGTTTTTACCAGGGCGTCAAAAATTCCCCTGAAATTTTGGAGGCCCGGCGGGGGAGTTTTCCTTGCGCCGCCCCCGGGGCTATGGTATCCTATCATATAATACAGAAGTGAGGGGGAGCGGCTTATGCTGGTATTGGATTTCATCAACGTCGGCAACGGGGACTCCATTCTGGTTCAGGAGCTGGAGGGGGGCGAGCGGCGGTTTGCCATGCTGGTGGACTGCGGCCACGATAATCTGATCCGGGACGACCATCCCGCCCCCCAGGACCCCCGGTCCCGGCGGATCTACGCCGGGGACTTCCTGAAAAAGCAGGGGATCGAACGGCTGGACGTCCTCCTGGCCACCCACTTCCACCGGGACCACACCGGCGGCCTGGGCCGGGTGCTGGAGGCGGCGGCGGTGGACCGGTTCATTTCCGCCTATGTCCCGCCGGAGGGGCACGGCCCCCTGGACCCCGACGGGGACAACGGCCTTCCCGGCGCGGCCCGGAACCTGCTGCGGTGCCTGGATATCTACGCCACGGCCCTCCGGGAGCACCCGGAGCGGGTGGGGGAGTTTGCGGAGGTTCCCGGGGACAAGGTGGAGACGCTTCCCTTGACGGAGAACCTGACCATGGAGATCCTCCCCGGCGAACCCTCCCTGTACCCCCGGCAGAGGGCCGTGTTTGACGCCGCCTTCCGGGGGGAGCGGAACCGCTATGACCTCATGCGCTGGACCAAGGCCATGAACATCTCCAGCCTCCGCCAGCGGCTGTACTACCACGGAAAGGAGATCGTCCTGGGAGGCGACATGTACTGCGCCGTCTGGGACAACGACACCTTGACCCCCTGCGACATTTTGAAGGTCCCCCACCACGCGTCGCTGTCCTCCTGCAACCGCAAGGCCATCAGCCGCCTGGCCCCCAAGACCATGGTGGTCAGCGTGGCGGCGGGGCGGCCCGACGAGCGGCCCCATCCCTACATTGTGTCGCTTTTGAAGGAGTACGCGGAGGAGCTTTATTTCACCGACGCGGTGGAGATTCCCGGGCTGGTGGAGCCGGTGTTCCACGAGTCGGTACATATTGAGATCGAATAAAACGAGAGGCCGGGACTTGCGTCCCGGCCTTCTTATGCGGGTTCAGTTGTGGGGAATCTCGTAGACCACTCCGCCGACGGTGACGCTGGCCATGTCTTCCAGGGGAATGATCTCGTCAAAGACCCGGCCCTTGGCGCAGACGGTTGCGCCGTCCTTGGGCGCGATACTGCCGCCGGAGCCGCTGAGGTCCACAACGGTGCCGTCGGTTCTCGTCAGGAGGATTTCCACGTTCTCCAAGTACCGCTGGGACTGGCGGGCATCCTCCTCCGACTGCCGCCCGCTGGGGGCGTCGCTCCAGACCACCGCCTCGTCCGCCGTGTAGGCCGCCCGGACGGCGATGGGGGAGACGCTGATTTCGTCAATAGTAAAGCTCAGCCCGCCCTGGGAGAAGGTCTCGCCGCCGCCCAGGCGGATGGAGCAGTCCTCGTAGTCCACTTCAAAGCGGAATTTCCAGTGGCCGGGGTACAGGGCCACGGACTGCTCCGTCTCCGCGTCCCAATAGCACAGGTCCTCGAATTCCGCCGTGGCAGTGCCCTTTGTCATGGAGGTATCGGAGCTGGCGGTCTCCACCAGCTGGATTTGGTTGTCCTCCGGGTCCTCGTCCACAAACCAGGACCCGCCATGGGTGCCGCCCTTGACCCAGCTGGCCCCGCCAAAGCCGCCCATCGTCAGATAGGTGGCGTCCAGGCCCTTGCCCTCCGGCAAAAACCGCTCCCCGTCGTCCCGGGTGAGGGTATAGACAATGACGGCGTTGTACTGGTCGCCCATGATGGCTTCCGCTGTGATGGTGATTCCATTGTCCGTGTCGCTGGCCCCAATAGGACGCCCGATTTTGTCAATCACCTCCGTCTGGGCCGCGGCCCCGCCAAACAGAGGGGTGAAAATCTCCGCGGGGCTGGGCAGAATTCCCGCCGCGCTGGCCCCCACCGCCAGCACCACCGCCATGGCGGCGGCAATCAGGGCCGTGCGGAACACGGGGCGGCGTTTTGCCGGGGTCCGGGCGGCGGAGGCGGCGGCCTCCGCCAGGGCCTTCTTCTGATTTTCCGTAAAGCGCAATTCGCTCATCTCCTTCTTATAATCAAACAGATCGCTCATAATCCATACCTCCTAAGATATCCTTGAGCCTTGCCCGGCCCCGGGCCAGGCGGGTGTGAACCGTGGCGGTGGGCACGCCGAGAATCTTCCCGATCTCCGCCGCCTGGTAGCCCTCGTAGTAAAAGAGGTAGATCGCCGTGCGGTAGTGGGCGGGCAGCTCGTTCACCGCCGCCAGGACGGAGCCGTCCCCCGCCTCCGGGGCGGGGACCTCCAGCACGGTTTCCAGGCCGCAGGTCCGCTTCCGCCAGGGGCTTTTCAAAAGGTCCTTGCAGGCGTTGGCGGCCATGCGCAGGACATAGGCCCGCTCGTGCTCGGCGCTTTCAAATTCCCGGGGCTCCGTGAGGAGCTTGACGAAAACCGTCTGGCAGACGTCCTGGGCGTCGTAGGTGTTTTTCAGATAGGCATAGCTGAGGCGGAGAATCGCGTCGGCGTAGGCGTTTGCCAGCCGCTCCGCCTGGTGGTTTATGTTCATGGTATCAACTC
This sequence comes from uncultured Oscillibacter sp., assembly GCA_910579435.1. GTDB lineage: Bacteria > Bacillota > Clostridia > Oscillospirales > Oscillospiraceae > Oscillibacter. Next base: position 6,593 of record CAJTVF010000038.1, on the reverse strand, counting down.
CTTTGGAGCGCTCTCGGTATGTATACGATTGGGGAGGGGAAATCCTTTCACCCGCCGGAAAAAATTTTTCAAAAAGAAAAACCGCCCCGGTTTCGGGACGGCTTTCCAACCGCTGTTCAGCGCTCTATGTAGGAGAAGGAGCCCACGAACTGCGCCGGCGCGCCGGGGACGTGGCGGCTGCCCTCAAACTGATAGTCGTAGACCGCAATCACGGCGTTATAGGGCTGCTCGAAGCCCTTGGAATAAATCTCCGCCAGGGCCGCGGACAGCTCCTCGCCCAAAGGCGCCGCCACCACGAGGGGGTCCTGGGAGGGGGCGGCGTTGAACTCGTAGTCGAACACCTCCGGCTCGAAGGGCCAGAGGTCGCCGTTAAAAAAGTCCTGGGTGAAGGACGGGACCTTCTCGCCGTTCTCGTTCCGCTTGAAGCGGTTCTCGGCGTAAAACGCCAGGGCTTCCTTGCTCTCGAAATTGCCAAGCCAGATGGAGACGATGCCTGCTTCTTCCATGGTGATTCTCCTTTGTCGTGATTTGGTGGGGTCAGCGCAGAACGGAATTGCTGAGGATATAAAATTCCTCCTGACAGGGGAGGACGCGCTTCTCCATAGGGGGCAGGCCCTCGTCAAAGCGGAGGGCGGCCTCCTGGTCGAAGCGCATGACGGGGCTGTCCCGGTAGACCCAGGGGCCGCCGTCCAGGGCGCGGGGCTTCAGCTCCCTGACCAGCATGGCGGCGGGATAGCTTCCGTCCTCCATTTGGACCCGATAGCGCTTGCAGCACCGGAAGCCCCGGGCCACGTAATTGGCGGGGGACCCGAAGATGACCACCGCGCCCCAGCCCAGCTCCGCCGCCCTTGCCAGGGAATGCTCCATCAGAAGCCTCCCATAGCCCCGCCGCTGATGCTCCGGCGCGACGCAGACGGGGCCGAAGGTCAGGACGTCCCGCCGCTCCCCGGCTCTGCCCGTGAGGGTGGCGCGGGTATAGAGGATACTTCCCACGACCTCCCCGTCCAGCTCCAGCACGAAGTCCAGCTCCGGCACAAAGTCCGGGTGGCCCCGCATGACGTGGACCAGGTAGTGCTCGTGACAGCCGGGGACATAGAGATTGTAGAAGGCCCTCCGGGTCAGCGCCTCTACGCTCCGGTAGTCGGCCGGGGTCTCGTTTCGGATGTTCAGCATGCCGCTCCTCCCTGGAATGTGCTGGGACCGCGCCCCTGCGCGCCGGACGGAAACGCGGCGGAATCCGGACGCCGCCCGCCGGTGCTGTTGCTAATACTATACCAAAGGTTGAGCGGATTGTCCACAAGAATTGGGCGATTTTTCGCCGGGTTTGCCCGCCGGAAGACGGGAGGGGCCCCCGCCAGGCGGGAAGCCCCTCGAAAAACACCCGGCGGAGACGGGTCACGCCTTTAAGGAACCACTGATGAAATCCCCGCACGCAGCTTCACGCCATAAATTCCCGCTGGACTGCGTTAGAAAATCTTGAAATCCGTCAGGATTCCCGCGGTTTTCTTCCTTGCCAGCAGAAATTTCTGGCGCAAATCTGCACACGTTGATTTATGCCTTGTTTGAAAATTGGCGGAATGCTGGATTGGGGCAGATTTTTTTGCCAGGCAAGGCGATTGGACGCAGGAATCCTGACGGATTTCAAGTCCAATCAACGCAGTCCTGGCGGAAAAAGATGCCCCAAGACGGCGTTTTGCCATTTTTCAAACAAGGCCTAATCAGTGCTTCCTTAGAATTTCCCCGCCGTAGGGGGCCATCTCCAGGCGGATGAAGAAGCCCTGGTCGTGAGAGCAGACGGGGCAGGACTTGGGGGCCTGGAGGCCCTCCTGAATGTGGCCGCAGTTCAGGCAGAGCCAGCCGCACTTCGCGTCGGAGACGAAGAGCCTGCCGGATTCCATAAGCTCCGCGAAGTGGGCGAAGCGGTTGCCGTGGGTTTTCTCGATCTTGGAAATCTGCTCGAAGGAAGAGGCCACCTGGGGGAAGCCCTCCTGCCGGGCGGTCTGGGCGAAGCTGGGGTAGACGGGGTCGAACTCCTCAAATTCGTTATGCTGGGCCATGCGGAGGAGCTTCGCCACGTCGTTGGTCAGGTCCACGGGGTAGCCGCCGTCGATGTGGACGGTCTCCCCGGCCGCTTCCTTCATGTGGTTGTAGAAAATCTCGGCGTGCTCCTTCTCCTGGTTGGCGGTGAAGGTGAAAATGGCCTCCAGAACGTGGAGCTGCTGCTTTTGGCAGAGGCTGGCGGCGAAGGTGTAGCGGTTCCGGGCCTGGCTCTCTCCGGCAAAGGCCCGCATCAGGTTTTTCAGGGTCTCGCTCTCTTTGAGGTTTTTGGACATGAAAATACTGCCTCCCTACTTTTGAAGTATGGAGGCAGTATTTCCTGCATTTGGGAAAGTATACGGCTTTTTGATCAAATACCCGGCTTCGCTGCCGTCGCTTCGGCTTGGGTAAGCGCCGGAGTGTCAGAGTGCGCGAAAGTTCTTTTGGTTACGTTTCTTTCACTTAACAGAGCTTCGCTCCGGCGGGGATGGCGTCGTCTACCATGAGGAGGTGGAGGGCTTCCTCCCCCTTCTCCTTGTGGACGGCGGAGATCAGCATGCCGTTGCTCTCGTGGCCCATCATCTTCCGGGGGGGCAGGTTCACGATGGCCACCAGGGTCTTGCCCACTAAGGTCTCCGGCTCATACCACTTGTGGATGCCGGAGAGAATCTGGCGGTCCACGCCGGTGCCGTCGTCCAGGGTGAACTTGAGGAGCTTCTCGCTCTTCTTCACCGCCTCGCAGGCCTTCACCTTCACCACCCGGAAATCGCTCTTGCAGAAGGTGTCGAAGTCCACCTTCTCCTCCAGCTGGGGCTCCAGCTCCACGCCGGACTCCGCCTGCTTCGCGGCCTGTACGGCGGCCTCCAGCTCCCCCAGGGCCTTGTCCATATCCACCCGGGGGAAGAGGTTCTCGCCCTTAGTGACGGACACGTCCCCATCCAGGGCCGCCCACATGGCCGCGCTGAGCCAGGTGCGGCAGTTCTCCTCCGCGCCGATCTGGGCAAAGAGCTTGTCCATGCTCTCGGGCATGAAGGGGGTCAGGAGAATGCCGCAGATCCGGGTGGCCTCCAGCAGGTGGTAGAGAACGCTGGCCAGGCGGGGGCCGTTGGCCTCCATATCCTTGGCCAGGGCCCAGGGCATATTCTCGTCAATATACTTGTTGGCCCGCTGGATGACCTTGAACACCTCGTCCAAAGCCTTGTGGGGCGCATAGTGGTTCATGGCGTCCTCGTACTTTGCCCGGAGGCCCAGGGCCATGGACACCAGTTCATCGTCCTTTTCCTTCTCATAGCGGCGGGCCGCCGGGAGCTTGCCGCCGAAGTATTTGCCCACCATGGCGGTGGTGCGGCTGACCAGGTTGCCCAGGTCGTTGGCAAGGTCGGTGTTGATGGTCTGGATCAGCAGCTCGTTGGAGAAGCTGCCGTCGGAGCCGAAGGGGAAGGTCCGCATGAGGAAGAAGCGCAGGGCGTCCACGCCGAACTGCTCCGCCAGGATATAGGGGTCCACCACGTTGCCCTTGGACTTGCTCATCTTGCCGCCGTCCAGGAGGAGCCAGCCGTGGCCGAAGCACTTCTTGGGCACCGGCTCGCCCAGGCTCATCAGCATGGCGGGCCAGATAATGGAGTGGAAGCGGACGATTTCCTTGCCCACGATGTTCACGCCGGGCCACCAGCCCTTTTCATAATCGCCGTATTGCTCGTTGCCGTAGCCCAGGGCGGTGATATAGTTGGAGAGGGCGTCGATCCAGACGTAGACCACGTGGCCCGGGTCGAAGTCCACGGGCACGCCCCAGGAGAAGCTGGTCCGGGAGACGCACAGGTCCTCCAGGCCCGGGTCGATGAAGTTCCGAACCATCTCGTTGACCCGGGAGCGGGGCTCCAGGAAATCGGTGTTTTCCAGCAGGTCCCGGATTTTGTCCGCGTACTTGCTCAGGCGGAAGAAATAGGCCTCCTCCTCCGCGTCCTTGACGGGGCGGCCGCAGTCGGGGCAGCAGCCGTCCTTGAGCTGGCTCTCGGTCCAGAAGGACTCGCAGGGGGTGCAGTATTTGCCCTTGTAGGTTCCCTTGTAGATGTCGCCGTTGTCGTGCATCTTGCGGAAAATATATTGAATGGACTTTACGTGGTAATCATCGGTGGTGCGGATGAAGCGGTCGTTGGAAATGTTCATCAGCTTCCACAGGTCCCGCACGCCCCGGGGGCCGTCCACAATGCGGTCCACAAATTCCTGGGGAGTGACGCCGGCCTCTTTGGCCTTCTCCTCGATTTTCTGGCCGTGCTCGTCGGTGCCGGTGAGGAACATGACGTCCTCGCCGATCAGGCGGTGGTAGCGGGCCAGGGTATCCGTGGCCACGGTGCAGTAGGTGTGGCCGATGTGGAGCTTGTCCGAGGGGTAGTAGATGGGCGTGGTGATATAGAACTTTTTCTTTTCCATGCTCTTTCTCCTTTAAAGCGGCGGCCCCGAATGGAAGGGCGCCGGTAGTGACGGGCTCAATTGGTTTATTATACTGAGTTTGCCGGAAAATTACAAGCGGCTTTCACAGTTCCGGGCCGGAAATTTCGGGCCCCGCCCGGTCCGCCAGGCTCCCGCGCCGCTTCCACCGGCCGGAAAAGTACCAGACCAGGGACAGCGCCAGGCCCACGGTCCAGCCCACGGCGCAGCCGTAGTACATATAATCCGGCCCGTAGTGGTCCGCCAGCCAGTACACCGCCGGGACCCGGACCAGGATCAGGGACAAAATCACGTCCACCATGGGAAACACGCTGTCCCCCGCGCCCCGCATGGCGTTGTTCAGGCAGAACATGATGGCGAACATGAAGTAGAAGGGCATGATGCACTGGAGGTACACCGCCCCGGCGTGAATCACCGACGGGGTGGGGGAGAAGAAGGCCACCAGCGGCTCGCTGAGGGGTATGAGGAGGGCCGTCATCAGCAGCGCCCAGGCGGCGGAGAGGGCCGCCGTCACCCGGATGCCCTGCCGGGCCCGGTCCAGCCGCTTCGCGCCGATGTTCTGCCCCACGAAGGAGATGACGGCGCTGGAGAGGCTCTGAATGGGCAGGAAGGCCAGCTGGTCCAGGCGGAAGCCCACGTTGTACCCGGCGGTAAACTCCTTGCCGTAGGAATTGATTTTTCCCATCACCACCATGGCCCCCAGGGCCACCAGGGACATCTGGATTCCCGCCGGAAGGCCGATGCTCATGATCTGCCCGAAGAGGGCCCGGTCGAATTTCCGGGGGAGGAGGCGGAGGGAGATTTCCGGGTAATGCCGGTTGATATAGACTACGCCGAAGAGCCAGGAAAACGCCTGGGCAATGATCGTCCCCAGGGCCGCCCCCAGAACCCCCAGGCCGAAGGCCAGCACCAGCACCAGGTCCAGAACGATGTTCATCACCGAGGCCGCCGCCAGGAACAGCAGGGTGCTCCGGCTGTTCCCCAGGCCCCCCAGGATGCCGGAATTGAGATTGTAGCCAATGCTGCCGATGAGGCCGGCGCAGACCACCATTAAATAAAGGTACGCCTCGCCATAGGCCGATTCCTCCACCTGGAGCAGGCGGAGAATGGGCCCCACCGCCAGCAGGGCCAGAACCGTCAGGGGGAGGATAGAGGCCAGGAAGGCGGAATAGATGGTGTCCACCGCGTCCCGCACCCGGTCCAGCCTTCCCGCGCCGAAGAACTGGGCGATGACCACGGTGCCGCCGCTGGAGAGGCCGATGAAGAGGGAGGCGAACATGGTCAAAACCGGAAAGCCCACCCCCACGGCGGCCAGGGCCCCGTCGCCCACGTAGCGCCCGACGACCCAGCTGTCCACCATGTTATAGAGCTGCTGGAGAAGGCTCCCCGCCAGCAGGGGCAGGGCGAAATAGAGGATGTGCCCGGCGGGGCTGCCCGCCGTCATGTCCCGCATGCCGCTGTTGTTCTGCTTCATTCCTCGCCCTCCCATAAAACGCCCAGGGCGCCCAGAGCCTCCCGCGCCCGGCGGAAGGCGTCCTCGCCGGGGCAGGAGAGGGTGTGCAGGTGAACGCCCCCGGTGAGGTCCGACAGGGGCCGGGCGTCGGATTCCGCGCACCGGGCGAGAAACAGGCTCACGTCGTACCGGCTGGAGAGCTGGAGGGAGCCGGTGAGCTGGCCGTAGACCGGGTGCTCCACGATGACGTCCAGCACGGAGCAGCCCTGGTCCACCATGGCGTTCAGCTCCGCCTCCATGCCCAGCCCGTCGTGGCGGCAGGCCACCTGGCGGACGAGGCCCTGACTGGCTTTCAGAATGACGTAGCCCCTGGGGGTGGCGGAGATGTCCGCCCCGGCGGCCCGGAGCAGGGCCACGTCCCCCACCACCGCCTGGCGGCTGACGGAAAAGCGCTCCGCCAAGAACCCCGCGCTGACGGGGCGGCTGGACTGCCGCAAATGCTCCAGGATGGCCCGCCGCCGTTCCTCGGCCCGCATAGAAGTCCCTCCCAACGATTTGAGTTTCCAAGTTAAGGAAGCACTGATTAAATCAACGCATGCGGATTTGCGCCAGAAATTTCTGCTGACAAGGAAGAAAATCGCAGGAATCCTGACGG